>PWHE01000034.1 GCA_003554735.1 Mollicutes bacterium
ACACCGCAGAGATTTGCGCGATCGTCTCATTTTTACGATCGACGGCGACGATGCGAAAGACTTCGACGACGCGATTGAAATCAAGACGCTCGATAACGGCAACATCCATCTGGGCGTGCATATCGCCGATGTGAGCCATTATGTCACTGAAAAAAGTGAACTGGACAAGGAAGCCTACCGCCGCGGGACCAGCGTCTATCTGGTCGACCGCGTCATCCCGATGCTTCCTGAGAACCTTTCCAACAACCTTTGTTCGCTCATGCCCGATGAAGACCGTTTCGCCATCAGTTGCGAGATGGAACTCGACAAGGAAGGCAGAGTGAAACATCATGAGATCTTCCCTTCCGTCATCCAATCCAAGGCGCGCATGACCTACCGAAAAGTCAACCGCATCTTTGATGGGGACGAGGCGCTCCGTGACCAGTATGATTTTCTTTTCGAGACCATCGAACTGATGCATTCGACTGCGAAGACCCTGCGTACGATGCGCACCAAGAAAGGGTCCTTGCACTTTGAGACCGACGAGCCCTACATCAAACTCGACGACCAGGGCCGTGCCAAAGAGGTGCTGCTTGAAGAACGCGGTGAAAGCGAGAAAATCATCGAGGAATTCATGCTCATTGCCAACCAGACGGTGGCCGAGCATGTCTACTGGATGGAACTGCCGTTCATCTACCGGGTCCACGAGGAACCCAAAGAGGAAAAACTGCAGAAACTGCTCACCATGGCCAACGCCCTTGGCTTCCGGGTCAAAGGCAAGAAGACCATTGCGCATACGGAACTGCAGAAACTGCTCAAGAAAGTGGAAGACACAGCCAGTGAAAAAGGCATCAACACGATGATGTTAAGAAGCATGCAAAAGGCCGAATACAAACCCGATAATCTTGGACATTTCGGACTCGCCTTTACCCACTACACCCACTTCACCTCCCCGATCCGTCGTTATCCCGACCTCATCGTCCACAGACTCCTGCGTGAATACTTCTTCAAAGGCAACACCGCCAAGAAGACCGTCAACCATTACGACGCCATCATGGGCGACATTGCCCAGCAATCCTCAAAAACCGAGCGCAACGCCATCTCCTTGGAACGCGACGTGCTTGACATGAAGAAGGCCGAATACATGAGCAATTATATCGGTGAAACCTTTGAAGGCCATGTCTCATCCGTGACCAGCTTCGGCGTCTATGTCGCGCTCCCCAATACTATTGAAGGACTAGTCCACATTACGGCTCTCGACGATGATTATTACTTCTTCAACGAGGACCTTCTGATGCTGATCGGAAAGCATAAGCGCAACATCTACCGCATGGGCGACACCGTCAAGGTCAAAGTCGACTCCGTCAACGTATTCGACGGACAGGTCGACTTCGTCATCGCCAAGGAGGACTGACCATGAAAACCATCGCCCGCAACAAGAAGGCCACCCACAACTATTTCATCGAAGAGACCTTTGAAGCCGGCATCGTCCTGCGCGGCACCGAAATCAAATCGATCCGCCAGGGCAAAGTGAGCATCCAGGACGCCTACGTACGAATCCGCAACAAAGAGGCGATGATCGTCAACATGCACATCGCCAAGTTCAAACAAGGCGCCATGTTCAACCATGACGAGACACGGGAACGCAAACTATTATTGCATAAACAGGAAATCATCCGACTTGAAACCAAACTCAAGCAGCAAAACGCCACGATGGTCCCTTTGGAAGTCTATCTCAAAGAAGGCCTCTGCAAACTGAAAATCGGCTTCGCCAAAGGGAAGAAGAAGTATGACAAGCGACAGACACTCAAAGAGAAGGACATGAACCGCCGTGTACAAAAAGCCCTCAAGGACCATCAGCAACGATGATTGAACTCGAACTCATCCTTTTCGGTGCGCTCATCATGCTTTTTTCCGCTTTTGTCAAAGGCATCAGTGGATTCGGGACCGCGATTTTCGCCGTCCCTTTGCTTGTGGCCTTTGTCTTTCTTCCCTCGGAAGCCCGTGTTATTGTCGTCAGCCTCAATCTCTTTCTCAACATCTTCATCCTGTCGCGTGAAAACTCGCTGACCAAAGCGAATGTCAGTGAAATCAGCACCCTGATGATTCCGGGATTCATCTTCGCCATTGCGACCGGGTTTTTCCTCGGCACCGTCGACGATACGCTTTTCCGGATCATTCTTGGCAGCCTTCTGGTTCTGACCGCCTTCAACAAGTTCTTCGACTTCCCCTACAAAATCACTCACGTGAGACGCTACTACCCGACAGTGGGGAGTTTGTCGGGAATCCTCAACACCCTTATCGGCGTGGGCGGGATTCCGATATTGATTTTCCTTTCCAACACCCCTTATGAAAAAGCGCGCTTCCGCCGCACGCTCATGCTTTTCTTCCTGGCGATCAACACCGGAAGTGTCCTGACGTTTGCGGTTCATGGCGCCTACCGGGCCGATCTGCTTATCTACATCCTCGCTTTCGTGCCATTCGTGCTTCTTGGGTCGCTTCTGGGCATGGCCTTAGTACCCAGGATAAACAATCTCAACTTCAATCGCATCGTCGCGGTTTTGCTTCTTATCATGGGTATTTCAAACCTTTTCAATATCTTGTAATTATGCCAGGATAATGGTATAATTACAGTAGATGGGGTTGTTCTGGATTCGACAGAGCAGTGAGCCCTTGGAGTGCATGCCTCGGTCGCGCGAGTAAAAACGCCCCTCGGTTAAAATAACCGGAAACCAACAACAAGCTTTCGCGGCTTAAGAAATAAGCCCGACTATGCCTCAGGATTGCCTGCGATCCTGAACGCATAGACAATTTAGCAGGCTATATGTGCGAGGCGCCGTCCGAGCGTCGCACACGAACCCAACCGGACCGGTCATTGCCTGACCTTTGAGTGTTGAGGTGGCTTTGACTTGTATAATCGACACTCTAAGCATGTAGACCTTCAAGTGCAGTTGCTTTGGACAGGGGTTCAAATCCCCTCAACTCCACCAAATTTACCCGCGTCCCGAGGAATCAAGCAAACATCTTTGGTTGTTAAATCCTCGGGTTTTTTATTTGTCTTGAGCTTGAAAAACCGA
>PWHE01000050.1 GCA_003554735.1 Mollicutes bacterium
CAGGTCTTTTTACGACGTCTGCGAAAGTTTGGTCTGGCCATGTTCATGCCTCCTTTTTAGAATGGTAAATCGTCTTCAGCAATATCGATGTCCTTGAGGTCGTCGGGCTTTTGCTTGTTGTTATTGTTGTTTTGGCCATTGTTATTGCTGTGTTGGTTCTGGTTTTGATTGTAGCCGCCTCCGGCATAGTTGTCATTGTAATTGTCGTTGTAGTTTTGTTGCTGGTTTTGTTGTGATGCCTTTGTCTCGAGGAACTGTACAGAATCGGCCACGATTTCCGTGACGAACCTGCGGTTTCCCTCCTGGTCGTCGAATGATCGGCTCTGGATGCGTCCTTCGACACCGACAAGGCTTCCCTTGTTCACATATTTTGCAACATTCTCGGCTTGTCTGCGCCATACGACACAATTGATGAAATCCGCTTCCTGTTCGCCTTGCTGATTGCGGAAGGTGCGGTTCACAGCTAATGTGAATGTCGTAACCGGTATGTCGTTCTGGGTTCTTCTGAGCTCAGGGTCTCTGGTCAGTCGGCCCACTAGAATCGCTCGGTTTATCATAATTCACCTCTAACGTACGTCTTTGATGATTAAATGACGGATAATGTCTTCTTTGAGTCCAAGGATGCGCTCGAACTCGGCTCTGGCTTCTTGCGTCGCGTTGACGTCAAGAACCACATAGTACCCTTTGGTATGCTTCTCGATCTCATAAGCGAGTTCGCGCATTCCCCATTCATCACGCTTGATGATTTCTGAGTCTCTTGAAGTGAAAACCCCTTCAAGTTCTTCGATGAGGGCTTTGCGATCCTCTTCGCTCAGAGTCGGACGAATGATGTACATGATTTCATACTTTGTCATTGTTTTAACCTCCTTTTGGTCTGGTGGCCGTGTGTTTTCACACAGCAAGGAAAGTGAGTTTTCTCACGATATGTGATTATATCATAGGCTCCATGTATTGTAAACCTTTATGTGCTGTTTTTGAGGAGTTCCGCCAGACGCTCCTGCATGGCAGGAACCATCTGATGCCCGGTATCAAAACGCTCATAGTGAATGTTCAACTCCGGGTTGTCCCGAATGAACGTTTCCGTATGTACAGGCGGGACCGTGGTGTCGTGCTTTCCATTGAAGACAATGGCTTTTTCAAAGGAAAGCTCTTCGGGTTGAAACGATGGGTCCATGCGTTCAACTCGTTTTTTTACCGTTTCAATCTCGGATGAATCGATGTTCTGATGGGCATCCGGGCTATCGAATACTCTGGATTTCATGAATGCGGGTGAGGAAATGATTGGAATGAGATGTCGGATGTCGGCCGTCAATGTCGCAAGATAATAAGCCAGATATCCCCCCATTGATATGCCGAGTACATCGAAGTGTTCAAACAGAGAATACTTTTCATTCCTGATTTTCAGAAGATCAGAGGCGGTTTGACGAACCACATCGAATATGTACAACTCGCTAAGTGTCTCATCTGCCATGTCCTTATAAGGATGTTCCCCTCTTTCACCATGCTTATGCGCATCAATCGCAACGACTTTGTATCCCAACCTGACGAGGGTGGGACCAACAAGTTTCATCACCATGTCCTTGTTTCCAAAAAGGCCGTGATTGACGAAAATCAGTTTGTCATACCCGCTTAACGAATAGACCAGAACAGGGATGCCCTCATGCTCATAACGCTCAATGTCAATCTTCATCGTGCATCACCGTCTTATGGACCAGATATAAGGCATAGGCCGTCGCCTTGACCCTTATCATGTGTCGGTCGCCGGCGAAGATGCGGCTATAGGTTTTTGTACGCCCCTCATGATGGATTCCGAAATAGACGAGACCGACCGGCTTATCTTTGGTACCGCCATCCGGGCCGGCAATGCCGGAGAGGCTGAGGGATACATCGGCGCCGGTTCTCTGATGAAGCTGATAGGCAAGTTCGTAGACGCAAGCGTCACTGACTGCACCATACTTCTCAAGCACCATCCGGTTTACCCCAAGGTGTTTTATTTTCGATTCGTTGTCGTAAAGAATGAAAGATTCCTTGAATACCTTCGATGCGCCGCTCACATTGACAAGACGGCTTGCGACCATGCCTCCCGTACATGATTCAGCGAACGAAATCGTCTTGTTCTGATCCGCAAGCGCTTTGACAACATGGGCTTCGAGCGGAGTGTCGAAAGCACCGACAATGAATGCGCTGAAACGTGACTTGAAGTCGTCCAAGGCCATTTTGAGTTTGTCTTCGTCCCTTGATGTGAATATATAGGTAATCTCACCGGTAGATGCATAAGGCGCGATATTGACATCGGGATGCCCTTTGTATACCGGGGCCATCTTCGTTTCAAAGTCGCTTTCCCCTTGTCCGACGACGAGGAAGCCTTTCTGATAGACCGTCTCATTCAGGTATGGTTTCAAGTATTCCTTAATGTCCGGGAACATGGGGCGCAGTTCACTCGGGGGGCCCGGAAGGAGAATGATGTGCTTATCACCGTGGGGGATGATCGCACCCGGGGCGGTGCCTCGTGTGTTTTTCAAAATCACGGCATTTTCAGGGAAATCAGCCTGTTTGTCATTGGAAGGGTCCATGGTTCTTCCCGCCCGCTTGAAAAACTCGGAAATGTCACGGTAAGCTTGTTCGTTGCGAATGAGCGTAAGTCCGTAATAGGATGCCACACTTTCTTTGGTTTTGTCATCCTGAGTGGGACCAAGTCCTCCGGTAAAAATAATAAGTGGCGTCTCCGTTTTAAAAAGCGCGTTATGTATCGCTTTTTCATCATCGCGGATAGCCATTGATTCATGAACCTCTATTCCAAGTGCGAACAGCGATGCCGCCAGAAATGAGAGGTTGGTGTTGACAGTTTTGCCCAGTAATATTTCGTTTCCTACGGATATGATGGTTGCTTTCATTGTTATCACCCTGTCCATATTATAGCATCAATCCGCACTTAACAAAGCATGATTTCAATTCAGCCAAAGAAAAAGCCTTTCTACAAAGAAAGGCTAGGCTACTCATTATGTCGGAAGGTTCAACAGCAAAACAAGAATCAAAACGGCAGCGGTGATGGCGGCGATGATCATCGATGCGTTGATGATCGGTACCGTCCGGTCGTTTAAAAACTTGGCACGGTCTTCAATCTTTTTGATGCGGGCATAGCCATAAAGCACCAGAAAAGCAATGAAGACGAAGAAGAACACTAAAAAGATCGTCACAAAGATATAGTTGATGATGATGTCCAAGATAAAGGCGAGAAGACTGTCGACAAATGGTGATATGTCGAATACGCCGTGAATCAGGAAAAGGGCCAAAATGATGGCACCGACAATCTTGTAGTGCTCAAACAGTCCCCCTCGTTTGAACGTGAGCATTTTGCGAGGTGTGATGTTCTTGTAGCGAACATACTGGTAGAAAATATCCACGAAAAACGTGATGAAAAACAGCATGATCGCCAATGATAGATATTGAAACAAGGTTTCTAATTCTGTCATAGAGATACTCCTTTAATCATATATTGAATCTGAATAGCAGGATGTCGCCGTCCTGAACAAGGTACTCTTTTCCTTCGGAACGGACCTTTCCGGCTTCTTTCGCTTTTTGCATGGAACCATAATGCATCAGATCGTCATAGGCGATGGTTTCCGCGCGGATGAAGCCGCGTTCAAAGTCCGAATGGATGACACCGGCACATTGCTTGGCGGTCATTCCCTTTTTGAAGGTCCAGGCGCGAACCTCTTTCTCACCTGCGGTGAAAAAGGTTCTCAGGTTGAGCAGTTCGTAACTTTCATGAATCAATGCGTCCAAACCGCTTTTATAAAGCCCGACAGATTCAAGGAAGTCCTGTTTTTCCTCATCTTCAAGCTCGCTGATCTCCGCCTCGATCTGAGCGCTGATGGTGATGGCTTTTGCGTTTTCTTCTTCGGCGCGACGGAAAACGGCGTCGACATAAACACTGGACTCATCGCTCATAAGCATGTCCTCACTGACGTTACAGACATACACAAGAGGTTTCTGGGTCAGAAAACCATAATGCTTGATGGTTTGCTTTTCATCGTCGTTGAGCGAGAGACTTCTCACGGGCCGGTCGTTGAGTAACGCTTCGTGAATCTCTTTGAGGATGCGGTATTCGTTTTCAATGTCCTTGTCTACTTTGAGTTGCGCTTTCTTTTCGATTTTGGGCAAACGTTTCTCAATGACTTCAAGGTCCGCAAAAATCAGTTCGGTGTTGATGGTTTCCATGTCACGGATCGGATCGACGCTTCCATCGACATGGACCACATCGCTGTCTTCAAAACAACGAACCACGTGGACAATCGCGTTGACCTCGCGGATATGGGAAAGGAACTGGTTTCCAAGCCCTTCGCCTTTCGAGGCGCCTTTTACCAAGCCTGCGATATCGGTGAATTCAAAACCCGTCGGAATGATTTCCTTCGGTTTTATGATGTCTGCGATTTTTTCCAATCGTTCGTCTGGAACATTGACGATGCCCACGTTGGGATCAATGGTCGCAAACGGATAGTTTGCGGCATGCGCCCCGGCTTTTGTGATGGCATTGAACAGTGTCGACTTGCCGACATTCGGCAACCCGACAATTCCTGCAGTAAGTGCCATATGATCATCTCCTTTGTTTCACTTTCTACATTGTATTACAAAGGACGTGAAAATACAAACATTTTAATGTTTATGGCGTTTAACTTTATAGGAGATGATATAGGTGTAGGATGGCTCACTCATCGAAGGGGCCTTGGATTCCCGTCTGAAGGTGAAATCATGGGTCTTTAGGCCAATCTCAAGATGGCTTAGTGCGATGCCCATGTCAATGTATTGGATGTCATAGGAAAGTTTTTCGTTGTATTTCTCGTCATATTTCATGTAAACATGCAAGGTGTTCTTCTGGAGAAATATCCGCCATGGTTGACGATTTGATGCGGAGGGAGCCGCACGCACCATGTCGAGCACTTTGGCGAGTTTGGGATGATCCCTTCGATCAATGCCCTGCATGGAAGGAAATTCGAAAAACAGGGTGTCAAACGGTTTTCGGTCATCCGCCCTGGCGGCCTTGCGGATGACCGTATCACGGAGGGAGTGCTTTTCGTGAGCATACCCGACCCCAAGAACAGCCGGTATGAAGTCATCGTCGTTGCTCAGAAGCTTTTTGAACCGGGACCGTTTGAACGTTCCCCCGAGCCATACCGTTCCGTAGTTTCTCTCAGTCAACCAAAGCGTCAGCATCTCAAAGACATAGCCATAATCAAGCAGATGTTCGTGCGTGTTGGTCGTGACACCGGCGATAAACCCCGGTGCATGCTTAATAAAACCGTACGTCCCGATTCTTTCGGCCTTTTTGTCAGACTGTTCCACAAAAGCGATGGTGTGGACCTTGTGTCCGAAAGGGCCTTCGATCGATGAGGCTTTGTCCATGAGTTGATCAAGTTCACGGCGGTCTTTTTCCGCAAACGGACGTTTTTTGAATGTTCTGACAGACCGCCTTTTTCTGATTGCGCTTTTAAGGGTATCCATGGCTATCAGCGGTCGTCCGGATGAACGACGAGTTCGACATAATCGGTTTCATGGGTCTCTCCGTTACGCAGATATTGAATGGACACCTGTGATCCGACTTTCGAGTTAAGAATAGCTTCACGAAGTTCATTGAAGTTGAGGACAGTTCGGTAGTCCTCCTCATCTTCGGTCTTGAATCCGATGATGACATCACCTGCGGAAAGGGATGTCTGTCCGGCCGTTCCGTCCCCACTGATGGAAGAAACACATACCCCGTATTCCTGATTGCAGTCCGCAACGCCTTCTGCGGCGGAAATTCCGAAGAACGGGCGTTGGAAGACCCCATCTTCCTGCAAGGCTTGGGTGACGCGCTCAACCGTATTGGAAGGAATGGCGAACCCGATATTCGTTGTGGCGTCATCGACAATCTTCATGTTGTTGATGCCGATTAGATTACCGTTGATATCGAACAAAGCACCACCGCTGTTACCGGGTGAAATGGCCGCGTCATGCTGAAGGAAAGGAACCTCATACTCTGAACCCGGCACAAAACGCGCCTGACCGGAGATGATTCCCATAGTGACGCTTCCGAAATAATTGAATCCTAAAGGATTGCCAATCGCGAAAACGAACTGACCATTGTTCAACTCATAAGAATCCGCAAACGTCGCGACCGGGAAGTTTTCATTTGAAGAAAAACGGATTACGGCAAGATCGGTCGGTTGGTTCAAGCCGATAATCTCCGTATTCGCATTGGATATGGTATGTCTCAAGCCGTTCCGTTCATAAACGATTTCCACATTGGGAAACGGTGAGGTGCGACCATCAGGTTGAAGCACGTGGTGATTGGTGACCACGTAATAGTCATTGCCTTCTTTGTGATAGATGACGCCTGAAGCGGTTCCTCCGGAACCGAGAGAACCGAATGCGGACACCCCGACCACCGTTTCACCGCGACTTTCAAGCATTTCCGTCATGACCGCTTCAAGCGATTCGAGGTCATATTCGACCCTTGAATAACTTTCATCCATCAACGATTCGACCAGGTCGATCAACTCCTGACGGGTAAACTCGTTGACATTGTAGATCGGAGGATCGTCATTATCCCCGTTGGGCTCCTCAATGAAGATGAAGTCACACGCTGAGAGCGTCAGGATGCTCAGAAATAGCGTAAATATCAATATTAGTTTTCTCATGTTCATCACTCCAGATTGAACAGCGTCTTGGCGTTGTTCGTGGTTTTCAGTGCAATGGTTTCAAAGTCTGTCTCCTTGAGATCGGCGATGGCTTGTGCGATCAGGGGAAGATAACTCGAATCATTTTGTTTGCCCCTGTAAGGGTGTGGAGCCAGGAATGGCGCATCGGTTTCGACAAGCAGTTTGTCGAGGGGGACGATTTTAGCCACCTCTTTCGGTTTCTTGGCATTTTTAAAGGTCACGGGACCGCCAAGTGAAACGTACAATCCGAGTTCCATGAACTTTTCAGCCATTTGAGCCGAACCGCTATAACAGTGCATGACACCTTTGAGTGGCGCGTAGGGACGGAGCGTCTCATAAGTGTCCTCCGTAGCGTCACGCATATGAATGCTCAATGGCATGTCAAGCTTTTTGGAAAGCTCGATCTGCTTTTTGAAAATGGCGATTTGCTCATCAGCATTGTCCTTGTCCCAATGATAATCGAGACCGCATTCGCCGATTGCCCTGACTTTCGGATGGGAAAGCTGCTCGGTGAATGCTTTGATATCACTTTCCTTGTGATTTTTCACATAGGTCGGATGCATGCCAACAGAAGCGTATACGTTCGCATACTTTTCGGCCAGGTCGATGGCGCGTTGGTTCATTACCGGGTCATAGCCGATGACAATAAGACGTTCAACGCCTTGGTCGTTCGCTTTCTTGATATAGTGTTCAGCATCTTCATAAAGCGCGTCATTATTCAAATGCACGTGTGTGTCAATCAGCATAGAATCACTCCTTGTGTATACCTATTGTAACAAATCGCATGGCATAAAAAACATACCATGCGTGAAATGTTTCTTTTCATTGTTCAATCCATATAAAAGTACATGCCCTGAAATACAGTTATAAATAAAAAAACCGTGTCATACAACGCCTAATCGCGGGATTCAGTGTCCTCATCTTCAAAAGCTCGCTTGCGGAGGTGTGAGTAAAGATAAATAGACGCACTTATCGTGAGCAAAAACCAAACGGCAAGAACGGATGACCATCGCCGCACTATGCTTCGGTCGATGTCCGCAAATCCCGCAAGAATCAAAAACCCGATGCCGAACAAAAGTATGGCGATTGGCACTGAAAAAAGCATACGGGGGTTTATATTGTAGAAGAGCCACAGGAAAAAAGGGGTCACGAACATCAGTTCCAAAACGACGCGAGCACTCAAACGGAGCTCGAAGATGTTGATTCTGAAAAGCACGACATAGACTGCCAATATGAGAATTGCGAGCATGATGATCTTTGTTTCTTTATTCATGAACCTCACCTCTTGATGACTTCACATTACCACATCCAAGTATGTTTTTTAAGCGATGAGGCCTTATATACAAAAAAGCACCCCTTTATTTCAGGGGTGCTTGAATGGTTGTTTAGTGGGATTACTTGATGACTTCGGCTACGACACCGGCACCAACCGTACGTCCACCTTCACGGATTGAGAACTTGGTACCCTGCTCAAGCGCGATTGGGTAGATCAGTTCTACGTTCATTTCCACGTTGTCACCTGGCATGACCATCTCAACGCCTTCTGGCAGTTCGATGACACCGGTAACGTCAGTGGTACGGAAGTAGAATTGTGGGCGGTAGTTAGAGAAGAATGGAGTATGACGTCCACCCTCTTCTTTGCTAAGTACGTAGACTTCGCCACGGAAGTTGGTATGTGGAGTAACGCTTCCTGGCTTGGCCAAGACTTGACCACGCTGGATATCGTCACGAGTCACACCACGAAGAAGTGCACCAATGTTGTCGCCCGCTTCAGCCTCATCAAGAAGCTTACGGAACATTTCAACACCGGTTACGACTGTCTTGCGAGTTGGTTTGATACCAACGATTTCGACTTCGTCCTGGACTTTTACTTTCCCACGGTCAACACGACCGGTAGCGACAGTACCGCGACCAGTGATGCTGAATACGTCCTCTACAGGCATAAGGAAAGGCTTGTCAGTCTCGCGGACAGGGTCGTCGATGTACTCGTCGACAGCAGCCATGAGTTCAATGATTTTTTCTTCGTGCTCTTCGTCGCCTTCAAGCGCTTTAAGAGCCGAACCAGCGATGACCGGAACGTCGTCGCCTGGGAAATCGTACTCGCTAAGAAGTTCACGAATTTCCATTTCAACAAGCTCGAGGAGCTCTTCATCGTCAACTTGGTCCGTCTTGTTCATGAAGACAACAATCTTAGGTACACCGACCTGGCGGCTAAGAAGGATATGCTCACGTGTTTGTGGCATTGGTCCGTCTGCAGCACTAACAACAAGGATCGAGCCGTCCATTTGAGCGGCACCTGTGATCATGTTCTTGACGTAGTCCGCGTGTCCCGGGCAGTCAACGTGCGCATAGTGACGGTTTTCAGTCGCATATTCGATGTGCGCTGTATTGATTGTGATACCTCTTTCTTTTTCTTCAGGGGCGTTGTCAATAGATGCATAGTCAGAGGCGTTAGTTCCACCGATTCCTCTTTTGTGTAAAACTGTTGCGATGGCAGCAGTCAGAGTGGTTTTTCCATGGTCAACGTGTCCAATGGTTCCGATGTTGACATGTAGTCCTTTACGTTCAAATTTTTCTTTTCCCATTTCGAATTTCCTCCTTTAATTGGTTCTTATAACATTGATATTTTATCGTATTATAGTCTATATTGCAAGTTAAATCAATTAGCCGTTACGTTTTTTGATGATTTCTTCGGCAATGGATTTAGGGGCCGGATCGTAGTGTGAGAACTGCATGGTATAGTTCCCGCGACCCTGGGTGTTACTGCGCAGCGACGTCGCATAACCGAACATTTCGCTGAGTGGTACGAACGCTTTGACCTGATGGGCATTTCCGCGTTCACTTTGGCTTTCGACTTTACCGCGACGGCTTGTCAAGTCCCCGATGACGTTTCCGAGGTAGTCATCAGGAGTGATGACATCCACAGACATGATCGGCTCAAGAAGAATCGGTTGACATTTGTCCTTAGCGTTTCTGACCGCCAGTGATGCAGCCACTTTAAAGGCCGCTTCAGAAGAGTCGACATCATGGTATGACCCATCAAAGAGTGTCGCTCTTACGTTAATGATTGGATACCCCGCGATGATTCCGTTTTGAAGTGCTTCTTCAAGCCCTTTTTCAACAACCGGGATGTATTCGCGTGGAACCACGCCTCCGACGACTTTGTCGACGAACTCGAATCCGCCTTCTTCAGAGTCGTTCGGTTCGAATTTGACCCAGACGTGACCATATTGCCCGCGTCCACCGGATTGACGTACGAATTTCCCTTCGACGTCCGATTCCTTGGTGAATGTCTCGCGGTAGGATACTTGGGGCGCGCCTACGTTCGCTTCGACTTTGAACTCGCGTTTCAGACGGTCGACGAGGATATCAAGGTGGAGCTCACCCATACCGGCGATGATGGTCTGACCGGTTTCTTCGTCCGTATAGGTACGGAATGTCGGGTCCTCTTCGGCAAGTTTCTGAAGTGCGTTCCCCATCTTGTCCTGGTCGGCTTTCGATTTTGGTTCGATTGCGACGCTGATGACGGGTTCGGGGAAGCGCATCTCTTCAAGAATGATCGGGTGTTTTTCTTCAGCAAGCGTATCACCGGTAGCGGTATTTTTGAGGCCGATCGCAGCGGCGATGTCGCCCGCATAGACCTCATCAATTTCTTCACGGTGGTTCGCATGCATCTGCAGGATCCGTCCGACACGCTCTTTGTTGTCTTTGGTCGTGTTGATGACATATGATCCTTTTTTGAGAACACCGGAGTAGACACGGAAGAATGTCAGTTTACCGACAAACGGATCCGTTGCGACTTTGAATGCGAGGGCGGCGAATTTGCCGTCATCGTCAGAAGCCACAGCGACTTCTTCATCGGTGTTCTTCATTTTCCCTTTGATCTTGGTGACATCCGTTGGTGCTGGAAGGTAGTCGATCACGGCGTCAACCATAAGCTTGACACCAGTGTTTTTGTACGCGCTACCGCATAGCACTGGGAAGAATTCAACATCAAGGGTCGCTTTGCGGATAACTTTTTTCAGGGTCTCCGCAACGATTTCCTCACCTTCGAGGTAAGCCATCATGAGCTCTTCGTCAAAATCGGCGAGTTCTTCGATAAGTTCACTGCGTCTTTCTTCCGCAGTGTCTTTGAGTTCAGCGGGGATGTCGATTTCCTCGGAAATTTCCTGAGGCTTTCCATCATAGTGATACGCTTTCATCTCGACAAGGTCGATGATGCCGTTGAACTCATCTTCAGCGCCAATAGGCCATTGAATGGCTGCAGCCTTGACACCGAGTCTTTCTTTGATTGAATCTACGCTGAAAGCGAAATCTGCACCGAGTTTGTCCATTTTGTTGACAAACACGACTCTTGGAACCATATATTCAGTGGCTTGACGCCATACGGTTTCTGTCTGAGGCTCGACGCCCGCCTGGGCATCAAGGACAGCCACCGCACCGTCGAGCACACGAAGTGAACGTGAAACTTCAACTGTGAAATCCCCATGGCCCGGAGTATCGATGATGTTTACACGGTGTTCACGCCAGAAGGCAGTCGTTGCAGCCGAGGTGATCGTGATTCCGCGCTCTTGTTCCTGGTCCATCCAGTCCATTTGAGAAGCACCATCATGTGTTTCGCCCATTTTATGAATTTTACCAGTATGGAACAGGACACGTTCGGTCGTTGTTGTCTTACCAGCATCGATGTGTGCCATGATTCCAATGTTTCTGGTTTTTTCTAAACTGTATTTACGTGGCATAATGTGTGCTCCTTTCTACCAGCGATAATGTGCGAATGCTTTGTTTGCATCGGCCATTCTGTGCATGTCTTCACGTTTTTTGACTGCCTGGCCTACATTGTTGGATGCGTCGACGATCTCTTTCGCAAGACGCTCTTCCATGGTTCTTTCGTTTCTGAGGCGTGAATATTGCGTCATCCAGCGAAGACCGAGCGTGTAGCGGCGTTCTTCACGGACTTCCATCGGTACCTGGTAGTTTTGACCACCGATACGTCTGGCACGGACCTCAAAGTTTGGCATGACGTTGTTGAGGGCGTCCTCAAACACCTCAATAGGGGGTCTGTTGGTAAGCTCTTCAACACGTTCGAATGCTTTATAGAGAATGCGTTGTGCAGTGGTTTTCTTTCCGTCGTTCATGATGCTGTTGATCAGCTTCGTCACGAGTTTCGAGTTATAAATCGGATCAGGTAATACGTCTCTTTTTGGTATATGTCCTTTACGAGGCATAATATTTCCTCCTTTCGAGTTGATGGTGAATCGTTGGAATGTTCAATCTATTAGTTTTCGTCTTTTTTGGTCCCGTATTTGGAACGGCCTTGTTTACGGTCGACTACGCCGCCGGTATCAAGGGTTCCACGAACGATGTGGTAACGCACACCCGGCAAGTCTTTGACACGGCCACCACGGATCAATACGACACTATGCTCTTGAAGCTTGTGTCCGATTCCCGGGATATAGGCGGTCACTTCGACACCGTTGGTGAGACGCACACGAGCATACTTACGAAGGGCCGAGTTCGGCTTCTTCGGAGTCATGGTCGCAACACGTGTACAAACACCACGTTTCTGCGGGCTTGGAAGGTGCGTATATTCTCTTTTGAGTGAATTGAAGTTAATTGCCAAATGTGGGGATTTTGACTTTTTCTTGCGCGTTGTACGCCCTTTTCTTACCAATTGGTTAATTGTTGGCATGATTCTCCTCCTCTCGTTTTACAATGCAACACACCCAAGTGTGTCATCTTTTCATTTAAAATAGGGGTTTCATAATAAAAACCCGCGACTTTCTTTAGTTCGCGACTATGATTATACACTACCTTCCCAGGCGTGTCAACAAAACCGTGTCGCTTTTTTAAAAAAATTCCAGGCGTGCCGGGGCACGCCTGAAATGTTGGTTATTGATGATCAGTCTTCGTCTTCGGGAATGCCGAACTCATCGTAGTTCGAATCTTCGGTTTCCTCGATGTATTCCTCGTCGATGACTTCGCCTTCGCCGTACTCATAGTCCCCGTTGGATTCCTCCTCGGGTTCGACCGGTTTCTCATAGTCGAACGAGGTATGCTGAAGGATTCCGGTACCGGCTGGAATGCGTCCGCCGATAATGACGTTTTCTTTGAGTCCGACAAGGTCGTCCGTCTTGGCGCGGATGGCCGCGTCGGTAAGGACGCGTGTGGTCTCTTGGAATGATGCGGCACTCAGGAAGGATTCGCTTCTGAGTGAGGCACGGGTGATTCCAAGCAATACGGCGCGTCCGACTGCGGGACGCTTGCGTTCCTTGATGGCGGAGGCATTGGCTTCCTTGAATTCGTTGATGGAAACCTGAGCCCCCGGAAGAAGGTCGGTATCGCCTTCGATGATGACGTTGAGTTTGCGCATCATCTGGTGGATGATGATCTCGATATGCTTATCGCTGATCTCAACCCCTTGGGAACGATACACTTTCTGGACTTCTCTGAGAATGTATTGTTGCACAGTTTCCGCATCGGTGACTTTGAGCAACTGTTTGGGGTCGATGGATCCTTCGGTGATCTTGTCTCCGGCTTCGACCGTATCGCCTTCGCTGACGAGCAGCGTGACGTTTGAATCGGTTTCGTATTCTTTGATGTCGACATCGTTTTTGACCGTGACTTTGTAACGTTCTTCGATCTGTTCGATATGGTCGATGTTTCCGGTGATCTCACTGATGATGGCGCGTCCTTTTGGCTTTCTCGCTTCAAAAAGCTCCTGGATACGGGGGAGACCTTGGGTAATGTCCGCCCCGGCGACGCCACCGGTATGGAAGGTACGCATGGTAAGCTGGGTACCGGGCTCACCGATGGATTGTGCCGCAATGATACCGACACTTTCACCGAC
>PWHE01000096.1 GCA_003554735.1 Mollicutes bacterium
ATTATCCCAAGAATACGCCCGGAAAAACCGTGATGAAAATCAACTTTAACGGCATTACCCTATGTGTGCTCCAGGTCATGGGGCGCATCTTCATGCACGACCCGCTCAACAATCCGTTTGAGACACTCGATGAAACGCTTGAGGAACTTTCCTGCGATTACATCCTGGTTGATGTGCACGGGGAGACCACTTCTGAAAAACTCGCAATCGGACATTATCTTGATGGTCGCGTGGACGCGGTCATCGGGACGCACACCCATGTTCCCACCAATGACGCCATGACGCTTCCAAAGGGCACCCTTTATCAGACGGACGCCGGCATGTGCGGCGTCAAGTACGGGATTCTCGGCGCCGACCGCGAGAGAGTCCTCAAGAAATTCCTCACCGGGATGCCGGTGAGGCTGCGTCCCCATGAGGACAATATCCTTCAACTCAACGGCGTTTATCTCGACGTTGAGACGCGCACGATCAAAACCATCCAATACACAGACTGACAGGTGATACCATGAGCAATCTCTATGACACATATTTTAAAAAACCTTCGTTGAAATCGGCGCGTAAGCGCAAACAAAAAGAGACACCGAACATCGATTTCAACGCCCACATAAACATCAAGGATGTCGGCCAGGGCAAACGCTACCTCATCCAAACCTACGGATGCCAGGGCAATGAGGCCGACACCGAAACCATGAAAGGCATTCTCGAAGCGCTTTCCTTCAAGGAGACCAATCGCGAGGAACGGGCCGACCTGATCATCCTGAACACCTGCGCCATCCGCGAAAACGCGGAAAATCGCGTGTTCGGCGAACTCGGACGCCTCAAGAAATACAAGAAGAAAAATCCGGATCTCATCCTCGGCGTTGCGGGATGCATGCCGCAAGAAGAGGATGTCGTCAACCGGCTGCTTGAGAAGTACCATCACGTGGACCTCATTTTCGGGACCCACAACATCCATAAGATACCCGAATATCTTGAAACCGCACTGATGAACAAGGAACGGGTCATCGAAGTGTTCAGTGAAGAGGGCGCCATTGTGGAAAACCTTCCCAAAAAACGTGAACATCCCGTCAAGGCGTGGGTCAATATCATGTTCGGTTGCGACGAATTCTGCACATACTGCATTGTTCCCTACACCCGTGGAAAAGAGCGAAGCCGTTCACCTGAAAGCATCATTGACGAAGTGAAGGGGCTCATAAGTGAGGGCTATCAGGAGATCACCTTGCTCGGTCAGAACGTCAACGCCTACGGCAGGGACTTCAAAGACCGTGCGTATACCTTCTCCAATCTGCTTGAGGCCCTTGGAAAACTTGAAATCCCGCGTGTACGTTTCACGACGTCCCATCCCAACGACTTTGACGATGCGACCATCGAGGCGTTGGCCACGTATGAGAACATGATGCCCCATATCCATCTTCCGGTCCAATCCGGAAGCAACACAGTGCTTAAACACATGAACCGCAAATACACGAAAGAAAGCTATCTGGATCTGGTCGGACGGATCAAGCGGGCGATTCCGGATGTCTCGCTCACCACCGACATCATCGTCGGTTTCCCGGGTGAATCCGAAGCCGACTTTCTCGAAACGCTGGATCTTGTCCGTCAAAGCGATTTCGAGGGGGCGTTCACGTTCGTCTTCTCCGCACGGAAAGGAACCCCGGCGGCCGCATACAAAGACGATACCGCGTTCAGTGAGAAAAAGGACCGTCTGAAACGCCTCAATGAAATCATCAACCAAGGCTACAAAAAAGGCCATGACCGCTTCATGAACAAGGCGGTCGAAGTCCTTGTGGAAGGACGCAGCAAAAAAGACGATGCCATCCTTGCGGGCTATACGCCCCACAACAAGCTCGTCAACTTCGCCGGCGATCCATCCCTGATCGGCAAGCGTGTGCTTGTCGATGTCACGGAACCGAAGACCTGGTTCATGAAAGGAGTCCTTCATGAAAAATCTTGAGGCGCTTAAAACGGCGCTTGAGGAGAATGAAACCGTCAAACAGTTCAAAATCCTCGAGCGTGCCATCTTCAACGACGACACGTATAAACGGGAATACGCTTCACTGCTCGAAGCGCAACAGCGCATGGTCAACGCGAAAGAGAAGAATCTCGCGAACTACGGGGCTTTGAAACGGGAATATGAGGCCAAAATGGAAAAAATGACCGAAAACCCGCTCATCAGCCAGTATCTCACCTTGCAGGAAACCCTCAACGAAGATGTCGGCATGCTCTTTTCGATCATCGAGGCCGGCGTCAACAGCGGTTTGAACCGCAAATAAAGTGCGTCGCATTGATTTAGCCGTTATACTGATGTATAATAAAGAAAACTCACCATAGGCATAGGGGGCATACCATGAAGAAAAAGGCCATCCGTAAAGATGAAACGATCGAGCTGAACAACAAAAAGGTCAAAGTCAGCAAGCTGATCGATTCGTTTACGGTCATACCATCCAGTGAAATTGTCAAGTATCTCAAAAACAAGGAAATCTTCTTGCCGAATTATCTCCATAAGGCCCTGCTCAGAAAAAACATCGCCCCTGTCATCGCCAACGCTGACAAGGACGACAAGTTTTCCGATGAGATGAAGCACCGGTTGAAATGGTTCGACCAGTTCACCATTTTTCAGCTTGAAAAACTCGCCGACAGCTACGGCATCAAAATAGATGTAGTGGAATATAAAAAAGATTTTTGGGACATCCTCATCCATAATCGCGCCGACCTCGGCATCAGCAATCTCGAGTTCATCAAACTCGAGAACCTGACCATGAAGTACCAACGTTCACAAAGCGAAGACTACGCGACGATGAAAGAAAATCTTCAGGATATCTATTTCGAACCACCGGGCTATTTCGAAGGATGCCTCATTACCCAGGCCCGTGAAGTGCTCGTTCAAGCCATGACCCTCTCAGACGTCCGCGAACTCGGCAAGAAATACGACGTCGACATTCCAAGACGCATCAACAAAAAACAGATGATCGAGATCATCTCGCTCAAACTCGACCTCAATGAAGCGGAGCAGGAAAAACTCGAGAAGAAATCGATTCTCGACCTGGAACG
>PWHE01000035.1 GCA_003554735.1 Mollicutes bacterium
GAGGAGAAAAACCCACAAGTGGACGTTGATGCGCTTTATGACGGTCTCGAAGGAAAATTCTTCCCACAGGGCGCCATCGAGAAAGCATCGCTTTCAACCGATCCTGAAAAGACCAACCGTTATCTTCAGGACAAACTCAAAGAGATCTTTGACGCGAAACACAAACAGTTCGGGGATGAAAAATTCAATGAATTCCTGAAAGTCATCCTCCTTCGTGTGGTCGACACCTACTGGGTCAAGCACATCGACCAGATGAGCGAACTCCGTCAAAGCATCGGTCTGCGCTCCTACGGACAGCAAAATCCGCTCGGCGAATACAAAGAGATCGGATTCTCAATGTTCGAAGACATGATCATGTCCATCGAAGAAGACGTCACCCGCTACATATTAAGAGCCCAGATCCGCGACAACATGCGTCGCCAGCAAGTCGCCAAACCGACCCGTGCGACGTCCGGAAAAGAAGAACAGAAAAAGAAAACCCCGATCCGCAAACGCAAAGTCGGACGCAATGAACCATGTCCGTGCGGAAGCGGGAAAAAATACAAACATTGTCACGGACGATAAAAAAAACGAGGACTCAAGATTTTTTCTTGGGTCCTTAATCACACAAAGGAATGAACGCCCATGGAACTATATGAAATCAAACAGACATACGAAAAATTCCAGTCCCGACTTGAGGACATGAAGAAAATGCTCGACATCGACGCACTTAAAAAAGAGATCGACACGCTTGAGGCGAAAACCTATGAAAACAGTTTCTGGGATGACCACAAACAGGCGAACAAGACGATTCAGGAACTCAAACGCCTGAAAAACACCTATGCCCGTTATGAAGACCTGAAGGACAAACTGGAAAACATCGAGCTCGCCATCGAACTTCTTGAACTCGGCGAAGGCGAAGAAGACGTTGAAACGTTGCTCAAAGAGACTGAAAACGCCTTTGACGACCTTGAGACGAAACTATTCCTGTCCGAAGACTATGACGCGCTCAACGCCATCGTCGAGATTCATCCCGGTGCCGGAGGCACCGAAAGCCAGGACTGGGCGATGATGCTTTATCGCATGTTCAAACGCTACAGTGAGAAAAGAGGGTTCACCTTCGAGGTCAACGACTATATCGACGGCGCTGAAGCGGGTCTTAAAAGCGCGACCGTCTCGATCAAAGGCGACTACGCTTTCGGCATTCTCAAAGCGGAGAGCGGAGTGCACCGTCTCGTCCGCATTTCGCCGTTTGATTCCTCGGGCCGTCGACACACCAGTTTCGCGAGCGTCAATGTCGTCCCTGAAATCGATGACACCATCGAGCTTGACATCGCCGATTCCGACCTCAAGATCGATACCTATCGCAGCAGCGGGGCGGGTGGCCAAAGCGTCAACACCACCGACAGCGCCGTGCGCATCACCCATAAACCGACCAACATCGTAGTCACCTGCCAGAACGAACGCTCACAGATTCAAAACCGTGAACAGGCCATGAAGATTCTCAAGGGAAAACTCTACCAGCTCGAGATCGAGAGGAAACAAGAAGAAATCGCCAACCTCAAAGGCGCCGACTCGGCCAACGCCTTCGGCTCACAGATCCGTTCATACGTGATGCATCCTTATTCCATGGTCAAAGACCATCGGACCAATTACGAGACGGGCAATGTGGAAAACGTCATGGATGGTGATCTCGACCCGTTCATCAACGCCTATTTCAAATGGAAGATGACCGGTGAGACCAGTGAATAATTCATTGACCAAACTGACATTCCTGAGGCGATACGCCTACATCACGCTCGGCGTGTTCATCATGGTTGCGGGATTTTATTATTTTATCCTTCCACCGGGCTATGTCATCGGTGGCGTGAGCGGCTTCGGGGTACTTTTCGGGGAACTGCTCGGACTTCGTGTCTCACTCATTGTCGCCATCCTCAATGTCGTCCTTTTGCTGGTGGGATGGTATTTCCTCGGTTTCAAGTCATTTACCCGGAGCATCTATGGCTCCGTGTTGTTTCCGTTTTTCCTCTTTTTGCTCGAGACGTTTTCACCGTTCCTGCCCATTCCCGAAGATCCGTTGCTGTATGTGATTTTCGGCGGGGCGATCATCGGCATCGGGTTCGGCATCCTGATCAAGTATGGCGGGACCTCGGGCGGCACGGATATTCCAATCAAAATACTCCATCGCCGTTTGAAACTTCCTCTGAGCGTCTCGCTATACCTCGTGGATGGCGCCATCATCGCCGCGGGGGTCATCGCCTTTTTTGACGACCCCGACCGCGGCATCGCGATGGGGCTCTACGCCGTGTTGGTGATGGTGATATCCGGGAAATTCGCCGATTACGTCGTCGCCGGTTCGAACACGCTTCGTGCGGTCCATATCGTGACGACCATGCCCGATCAGATCAAGGACCTCATCTATGAAGCCATTGAACGCGGTGTCTCGCTCGTGCCCGCTGAAGGCGGATACACCAAAGAGAAGAAAACCATGATAGTGAGCGTCATCACCAGAAATGAATACTACATCATCCGCAACATCATCGCCGAAAAAGATCCCGAAGCGTTTGTCTTCACTTCACCCGCGACCGAGATCCAAGGCGATTTCACAACCTACCAAGGAGATGATTGACCATGAAGCGTTTATTGATACTCCCGATTATGCTCGTCGCATTGTTCATCCTGTCGGCCTGCGAGGACATCAACCTCACCCCGAACGGAGCCAATCAAGAGGAACAGGCCCGCTTTGAGACCGTCATGGAAATCCTCAAAGGCTATCATTACAGCGAACCGTCCGAGGAAGACCTTTGGCAGGGTGCCATCCAAGGCATGATCGACAGTCTTGAGGACCCTTACAGCGTCTATTTCACTGAAGAACAGTACCAGCGTTTCCGCGATTCGCTGGGTGAGACGTTTGTCGGCGTCGGTGTGACGGTTGAAAATGTTGAAGACAACGTCGTCATCCAGAAAGTATGGAGCGATTCGCCGGCTGAACGCGCCGGACTCCGTGCCGGTGATGTCGTCACCCATGTCGACGGTGAAGACTATCGTGATGAGTCCTACCTTGATACCTTGCTCGCCGTTCAGGGTGAAGAAGGCAGCGAGGTCGAACTCGGTGTGGACCGCAGCGGTGTCGATGAAATCCTGTTCATGACCATGACGCGCGAACAAATCGAAAACCCGACCGTGACATCGTTCGTCGAGGTCATTGACGGCAAGCCGATCGGCTTCATTTCCATCAACACCTTCGGCGATCAGACATACGACATTTTCAAAGACACCCTCGAAACCATGGAAAATGACGATGCCATCGAAGGGCTTGTGGTCGATCTGAGAAACAACGGGGGAGGCCGTCTCGACACGGTTTTGAATCTCCTCGATCTTTTCCTCATTGAAAGCGACAAGCCGATGTTCGCGACCGAATCCTTCCACGAGGGCTCTATAGACCGTACCGAATACGACGCGTCCGGTGATGAGCGAAAACCTTATGAAATCGTGACCATCATCAACGAGTATTCCGCGAGCGCCTCTGAAGTCTTCGCCGCCGGCATGAAGCAACATGGCGGCTATGAAGTGATCGGCATGCCTTCTTACGGCAAAGGAACCATGCAAACACCCTTTTCCCACCCGAATATGAATGAGGATGAACTGCATCTTTCCAACGGCATCTGGCTTACCCCGAACGACGTTTGGGTCAACCATATCGACGGGGACCAAAGCTCGGTGTATCCGACCATATCGGTTGAAAGAAGCGCCGCGTTTGAAACGTTCAACATCTACCTTCTTGATGAGACGCCACTGCGTTATGACACCGTGGATGAGCGCAACGCCCAGCTTCAGATCAAGCTCAACGCCCTCGGTTACGGCGATGTGCGTACCGACTCCTATTTCGACGAGGCGACGCGCGATGCGGTTGAAGCCTTCCAGCAAGGCCAAGGGCTCAGCGTGAGTGGCGAGGTCGACAGTGAAACGGCCATCGCACTGAACGAAGCCATCCTTGATTACCGGAACGACCACACGAATGACCCCAAGATCACAGCGGCATTCGATTTCTTTCTTGATTGAACACACTAAACCATAAGGACGTGGAATGATGAAAAAACTTCTGTTAGTATTTACGGTTCTTTCGTTGCTTGTCTCACTCGGCGCGTGCGGAACCGCTGAGGATCCAAACGGCAACAATGACGACAATGACATCCTCAACGGTGAAAACGGCAACGATGCCACCGATAATGACAATGACAATGATAACGATAATGATAATGACAACGATAATGGCACAGATAACGGCAACGGTACCGATGATGTGTTTGATTCGGAACTCGAGCGTTTCACAACGGTGCTTGAGTATCTGCAGACATACCATTACAAGGACATTGCGACCGAAGCGTTCTTCCAAGCTGCGATTGAAGGCCTTTTCCGCGGCCTGGACGACCCGTTCAGCAGTTATTTCGACGCCTCGGAGTATGAGCGTTTCCAACAATCCCTCGGCGAATCCTTTGTCGGTGTCGGGATCACGGTGGAGAACATTGACAACCGTCCCGTCATCACCAAAGTATGGAGCGGATCACCCGCAGAGTCGGCCGGACTGCAGACAGGCGATACCATCACACACGTTGATGGCACCGACTATCGCGACAAGACCTATTTCGATATCCTCGGCGTCGTCATCGGCGATGAGGGCACCGACGTGGAAATCGGCGTGAAACGACCGGGCGTCGAAGACACCATTTTCGCAACCATGACCCGTGAACAGATCGACAACCCATCCGTCGAATCACAAATCATTGAATACGACGATGAATCGGTGGGTTACATCAAGGTCAACACCTTCGGTGACCAGACCTTCAACCTGTTCACAGACGCTCTTAACGATTTGGAAGAAGCGAATATTGACGGTCTCATCATTGATATGCGCAACAACAGCGGCGGTCGTCTGACGACCGTAACCCAGATGCTGCGTCTGTTCCTTGTTGAAAACGACGAGCTTCCGATGTTTTCAACCCAACAGATCATCAATGGAGAAATGAGCGAGCCGAACCGTTACATGGCCTCTCGCAGTGCTCCGCGGGATTATGACATCATGACACTCGTGAATCAATACTCCGCCAGCGCCTCGGAAGTGTTTGCGTCGGCCATGAAACAACATGGCGGTTACGACGTCATCGGCCAACCTACCTACGGTAAGGGTACGATGCAAGGCGGTTTTTCACCCGAACCCGTTGGTGAGGACAGTTTGCACATTTCGGTCGGAAAATGGCTGACCCCGGATGGCACCTGGGTCAACCGCGGCGATGGCGACCAGGAGCATGTGTACCCCACCATCGACGTTTCACCGTCCGAACTGTTCACCTTGAGACACCTTTATCTTCCGGGTGACATCACGTATGAATACGATGATGTAAGCATCGCAACCGTCAAACCGATGCAAATCATGCTCAACGCCTTCGGTTATGGTGAGATCCGTCACGACGGCTACTTCGATTCCGCCACACAAACGGCGCTCGAAGCGTTTCAAAGCGACCACGACCTTGAAGTGAACGGAACGCTTGATTCCTCTACCGCACAAAAATTGAATGAGTCCTTGATCGAATACCGTGAGGACTTCTTGAACGACCTCAAGGTCGTCACCGCACTCGATGAACTCACCAATCCATGAAAGGGGCATCATCCATATGCGAATCCTTTCCGTTAAACCGTACAAAAAACACTATTTCAAGCTGGAAAACGACAGCGATCCCTTGATTCTCCATCAGGATACCGTTTTCAAGCACAATCTTCTCAATGCCAGGTCCATCGATGAGAAAACCCTCGCATCAATTAAGGATGATGATTCTTATAACTCCCTGATGCAGCGATCAATCGATCTTCTAGCCAGAAAAGCCTACGCCAAAAATGCGCTTGTAAAAGAACTGAAAAAGTATGACAAAGAAGGCGCGATGTTAAATTCAGTCATTGCAAAACTTGAAGAACTCGGTTATATTAATGACCAGAAGGCCCTTTCACAAATGGTTGAAGAGACCATGTTGTATGACTTGAAAGGCCCTGATTTTATTCGTCATAAATGCGAGAATGAAGGCTTTGAACACCATTCTATCGAAGATGCCTTAAGCGCTTTCACCGATGATTTGCAGCGAGAAAAGATCCGGACGCTGATCAAGCGTGAAAACAAGCATTTTCATAAACTCAGTCTACAAAAGCGCAAAGAGAAACTTTTCACTTCGCTTTATCGCAAAGGGTTTTCGCCCGAGCTGTTCAAACCGCTGGTCGAAGCATTCCTCAATGAAATCGAAGCGACCACGGACGAAGCGGCGATTCTTGAAAAACGCCTTGACGCGCTCCGTCCGCGCTATGACACGAATGACTTCAAGGAACGACAGAAACTTGTTCAAAAACTCATGCGCGAAGGATTTTCCTATTCACAAATCAAACGTCATCTCTAAGCAGGGGGACTTTATGAAAACAATCAACGCGGATACCCTTTATTATCTTGACAACGGACAACTCATCGACATGTATGAGTTTTTCGGCGCCCATCTCGTGAGAAAGAAAGGAAAAGTCACCGCCACACGGTTCACGCTCTATGCACCAAACGCCGAACATGTCAAAGTTTTCGGTGATTTCAACGACTACGACGAATTCGCCCATCCGCTCAAGCGGATTGACGATAAGGGCGTCTATTCCATCACCATCAACCAAGATCTCCGCCGTGCCACCTACAAGTATGTCATCGAGACCAAGAACGGCGAAAAGCTTTACAAGACCGACCCGTTCGCCTTTTACAATTCGCACCGTCCCGAAACGATGAGCATTGTGAGTGACCGAACGCTTTATGAGTGGCAGGATGCCGATTATATGCGGACCCGCCATGAAAAAGCGCCTTATGAGAACCCGATGAACATCTATGAATTGCATGTGGGGACCTGGATGCAGCGGCCGGACGGATCGTTTCACACGTTCGCGGACCTTGTGGACCACCTGATCCCCTACTTGAATGAAAATCATTTCACCCATGTCGAACTGATGCCCGTCATTGAACACCCTTTCGATGGTTCGTGGGGCTATCAAGGGCTTGGGTATTTTGCGGTGACGTCCCGTTATGGCACTGTGGACGACTTCAAGTATTTTGTAGACCGGTGCCATCAAAACGGCATTCAGGTCCTTTTGGACTGGGTACCCGGTCATTTTTGCAAAGACGCACACGGCCTTTATCGTTTCGACGGCACCCCGCTTTTTGAATACGGCGATCCTGAGATCGGCGAGAATCCCGAGTGGGGCACGGCAAACTTTGATCTTGGAAAAGGGTTTACCCGAAGCTTCCTGATCTCTTCGGCCCTCTTTTTCATGAAAGAGTTTCACCTGGACGGTTTCAGGATTGATGCGGTAAGTTATATGCTCTATTACCATGGCAATCCCGAAAAAGGCGAGAACCATGGCGCCCAGGAATTTTTGAAGTCACTCTCCTATCAAGTGTTCGCCACCTTCAAGCATGCCCTGCTGGTCGCCGAAGACTCGAGCGCCTACCCACACGTCACCAAACCGACCGATGCCGGTGGCCTCGGTTTCAACTACAAATGGAACATGGGCTGGATGAACGATACGCTCAAATATTTTTCGAAAGACCCGATATACAGAAAATACCACCACGACCTGCTCACGTTTTCGCTCATGTATGCGTTCAGCGAGAACTATGTCCTTCCCTTTTCCCACGATGAAGTGGTGCACGGCAAGAAATCGCTGGTTGACAAAATGCCCGGCGACTACTGGCAAAAATTCGCGAACTACCGGGCCCTGATCGGCTATTTGCACACCCATCCCGGAAAAAGCCTTCTGTTCATGGGGCAGGAATTCGCCCAGATGCATGAGTGGAAAGACTACACGGAACTGGACTGGCATCTCCTTTCCTACCCGATGCACGACAGCGCCCTCAGGTTCAACCGTGAAATGAACCGACTTTCCAAAAGCGAACCGGCCCTTTATGAAAAAGACCATGACCCGGCCGGCTTCGAATGGATTGATGCAGACAACGCCGAGAAGAGCGTCATCAGTTTCATCCGACGCGGTCACGACCCGGATACGCATCTCATCGTCGTGATCAACCTCACGCCCGAAGTGCATCACCATTTCCCGCTTGGCGTCCCGGCAAAAGGTCGGTATGAGGAAATCATCAATAGCGATTACGCTTCATTCGGAGGTTCCGACCTCTATAACGGACTACCGCTCCATACGAAAGACGCTCCCTACAAACATTTTGAACAGCAAATCGAAATGCTTCTCGCGCCGCTTTCCATCAGCATCCTCAAGTGGGTGAAAAACCATGACTAAGCATATTGTCGCAATGGTGCTCGTCGGCGGACGCGGGACCAGACTGCATCCGATCACCAAGCACATGGCGAAACCGGCCGTGACCTTCGGCGGGAAATACCGCCTCGTCGATTTCGTCCTGTCCAACCTTACCAACTCATACATCGGCACCGTCGGCATCATCACTCAGTACGAACCCCATTCGCTGATGCACTACATCGAACACGGCGCGAACTGGGACCTCGATGTCAGCGGTGGCGGCATCCAGTTTTTGACGCCTTATACCGCCTATGATGGTGACAAATGGCAAAAAGGGACCGCTCATGCCATCCGTCAGCACATGCATTTCATCCGTCAACACGACCCCGAACTGGTTTTGATATTGTCGGGCGACCATGTCTATAAGATGGACTACACGCCCCTGATCGAAGATCATCAGCAAAGCGGCGCCGATATCACCATCGCTACGTTCAAGCCTCATGACTCGCTGAGTCGGTACGGGGTGCTCAAAAGCGATGAAACCGGCCGCCTTATCCATTTTCAGGAAAAACCGGACCATCCCGAAGGCGACATGGCGTCGATGGGCATCTATGTCTTTGAACGCAAAGCGCTCGAGACCATCCTTACCGAAGAGATGCCCGAGGGGTTTGATTTCGGCAAGGACATCATCCCCAAAGCCCTGCAGGAAGACTACCGCATCAACACCTATCGGTTTGAAGGCTACTTCCGTGATGTAGGAACCGTGCAAAGCCTTTATGAGGCAAACATGGAATTGCTTGACCGGCCGGAGCTTCTCAGACTCAATGATTATAAGAATCTTCCGATCTATACACGCTCAAGCGATTATCCGCCCCATCACATCATGCTTTCCGAACCGGTCAAAAACTCGCTGGTTTCCGACGGATGCCTTATCCAGGGAACCGTCCGGCACAGCATTCTTTCCAACAATGTCGCCGTACTTGAAGACACGACCATTGACGACTGCCTCATCTATTCGGGGGTCACCGTCAATGAAAACTGCCAAGTGAAGAATGCCATCATCCTTGAGAACACCGTCATCCCGCCGAACACCAACATTGTGTTCGACGAAGTCAAAGTCATCGACAACGATATTCTCTGGGCGCTTGGAGATGATTCCAATGAATAGGCTCTTCGCCATCATAGATGCCTCGAGTCGAGGCAATTTCGAGAAACTCACCCTCCACCGCATGCCGGGCGCACTGCCCTATGCGGGCCGTTATCGCCTCATCGACTTCGCGCTTTCCAACATCAAAAACGCGGGCATCACCAACGTCGCAATCTTCCCATTCGGCAACTATCGGTCCCTGCAGGACCACGTAGGCAGCGGAAAACGCTGGAATCTTGACAGACGCCGTGACGGGCTGTTCATCCTTCCGCCCAAAAATCTGATGATGCCATCCGATGACATGCTGACGTTCCAGGGCATGCACGAACATGTCGAATATTTCAAACGAAGCACCCAGAAATATTGCCTGATCATGCCTGCCGACATCGTATGGAACATCGATTTCAACGCCGTGCTCGATGAACACATCGAATCCGGCGCGGACATTACCGAAATCATGCATGAGAATACGCGACTGCATGCGTTCATTCTTGATAAGGAACAGCTTCTGGATTATATTCTCAATTATGACATCATTCCCTACAAATCCATTCATGAGCTGTTATTGAAGAAAAAACAGCTGGTCCGAAACATTTACAACCATCAGTTCTACACCAAACGTATCAAGGACCCCTACACCTATCACCGCAGCAATCTCGACATGCTCAAGTTCGAAGTCGGAAACACCATCTTCTCAAGAAAACGTCCCATCCTCACCAAAGAAAAAACCGCCCCTCCGGCACGGTACACCAACACCGCAGAAGTCAGCAACTCGATGATCGCAAGCGGCAGCCTCATTCGCGGCAAGGTCCACCAAAGCATCATCGGTCGTGACTGTGTCATCAAAGAGGGAGCGGAAGTCTCGAATTCGATCGTCATGAGCAATTCGGTGATCGAAAAGGGCGCCATCCTCAACAACGCCATCATCGACAAAGGGGTCGTCGTCAAGAAGGAGACGGTGCTCGAAGGCAGCGAAACCCAGCCGTTTGTGACGCAAAAGGAACAGATTCTTACCGACCAGAGCGCGCTCCGGGTCCTTTTCGTCGGCGCGGAAGCTTATCCCTACATCAAGACCGGCGGCCTTGCGGACGTGATCGGCGGCCTTTCCCGCGCCCTTGTCAAAAAGGGCCTCGAAGTCAGCGTCATTCTTCCACTGTATAATCCGGTGAAAGAGGACCACAAAGAAAGTTTCGAGTTCATCACCAACCATACCTTCACCTTCGACGGGGAAGAGCGTAAGATCGGCCTTTACCGACACGAACGCAAAAAGGTGAAGTTCTACTTCATCGAGAACTTCAAGTATTTCGAACGCGACGACATCTACGGATATGAAGACGATTGTCACCGCTTCGCGTTTTTCAACCTTGCGGTCAAGGAAGTGCTTGACACCATCGGGCCGTTCGATCTGTTGCACCTTCATGACTGGCATACCGGGCTCATCCCGAAAATCCTCAACCACCAGATGGTCTCACCGCCCAAAACCGTCTTCACCATTCACAACATCGATTATCAGGGCGAGTGCGAACAAGATGTCATCGATGCGCTCAACCTCCCCAGAAGCGATGACGGCGAAGTGAATTTCATGGAAGAAGCCGTCAAAGAGGCGACCAAACTGACCACCGTATCCCCGACGTATCGCAATGAACTGCGTTACGAATACTACGGCAAAAACCTGACCGGACCGTTGCTCAAACGGGACCGTGATTTCTATGGTGTGCTGAACGGGCTGCCCAAGGATTTCGCTCCGCAGAACGACAAGGTCATCCTTTCGAGGTACGACCATACCCAAGTGTTCACGAAAACCGAAAACAAACTGTTCCTCCAAGAGAAGATGCAACTCTCTCTTGGCCTTCAGAAGTTCATCATCGGCATGGTGACACGAATCACGGAACAAAAAGGGTTCCCGATCATCTTAGAAATACTCGATGAAATCCTGAGCGAACACGCCGATATCCAGTTCGTCCTGCTTGGGACCGGTGAGGAGAAATACATCACCGCGCTAAGGGAGGTCGCCCAAAATCATCCCGGCCAAGTCCGTCTCAACATCGGCTATGACGCGACCGAACCGAATTTCATCTATGCGGGTGCGGATCTCTATCTCATGCCCTCGCGCGTCGAACCGTGCGGTCTTTCACAGATGATCGCGCTCAAATACGGCACCATTCCACTGGTCAGAAGAACCGGAGGCCTTGCGGACAGCGTGACGGATTACGACCCGTTCACGAAAGAAGGCAACGGCTTCACGTTCTACCCTTACGATGCTCACGCACTCAAAGAGAAACTTTATGAGGCCTACGACGTCTTCAAAAACGACAAGGACGCCTGGCGTCATCTCATCGCCCAGGCGATGCGCTGCGATTTCTCGCTCGACACGCAAGCCCAGAAGATCCATGAAATCTATCTCACCATGATCTGATACAAAACGAACCAAAAAATCATACAATCATCACAAAGGAGACTTTATGAATCAACCATTCAAAAACAAGGAAGCATTCGTCAAGGAATTCAAACGACGCCTTCAGGATCAATATGTGACAGACCTTAAGCGCAGTTCGGACCGTGAACGCTATCTGGTCCTCGGTGACATGGTCGCTGAATACATCAAGCATCACTGGTATGACTACAAGGTCATGCTCGAAAAACAGGAATATCCGCGCACATTGCACTATTTCTCGATGGAGTTCCTGATGGGCCGTCTCATCACGAACAACATTCACAACCTCGGTCTTAGAACACTCGTTGAAGAGGCCTTCGCCGAGATGGACCTCGATTTGAACGCCATCGAACATAAAGAAGTCGACGCCGGTCTTGGAAACGGCGGGCTCGGCCGTCTGGCCGCCTGTTTCCTCGATTCCATCGCCTCGCTCGCCTTGAAAGGGCACGGCATGGGAATCCGCTATCGCTATGGGTTCTTCGAGCAAGACCTTCAAAATGGCTATCAGGTGGAAAAACCCGACGACTGGCTCAAAGACCACTACGTCTGGGAAGTGCGTCGCGAAGAACAGGCCATGGAGATTCCATTCGGCGGTCATGTGGAATTTCATAACGGCAACGCCGTCTACAAGCCGGAAGAGAAAATTCTCGCCGTACCCTACGATGTCCCCATTGTCGGGCATGACAACGACGTCTACAACTACCTGAGACTATGGAACGCCGAACCGACCGCACACTATCCCAAAGACATGCACGCCTTTGAGTACAACGATGAAATCCGCTCCATCAGCGGGTTCCTCTATCCCGACGACACCACCCAAGAGGGCAAGATCCTGAGAATCAAACAACAGTATTTCTTCAGCGCCGCCGGGGTCCAAGACATCATGCGCAAACACTACGAGGCCGAAGGCACGCTTGAGAATTTCCATGAAAAACACGTGTTCCAGATCAACGACACCCACCCCACACTGATCATCCCCGAAATGATGCGCATCATGCTCGATGAGCACAACATCGACTGGGATACCGCCTGGCATGTCACCACCAACACCTGCGCCTACACCAACCACACCCTGCTTGCCGAAGCGCTTGAAAAATGGCCGATCTCGCTGATTCAACCGACGTTGCCGAGAATTTACCAGATCATCGAAGAGATCAACCGTCGCTACACCAAAATGCTCAACGAGCGTTTTGAAGGCGACAAGGGGAAAATCAACCATATGGCCATCATCGGCAACGGCCAGGTACGTATGGCCCATCTTGCGATCGAAGGCTCATTCAGCGTCAACGGTGTGGCCGCATTGCACACCAAAATCCTCACCGAACACGAAATGAACGATTTCTATCAGCTATATCCGGACAAGTTCAACTCCAAAACCAACGGCATCACGCATCGCCGCTGGTGCCAGCACATCAACCCGGAACTCACCGACCTCACAACGCGCCACGTAGGGGACTGGATCAAAGACCTCGACAAACTCAAGGACTTTGAAAAGACCATCGGCGACAAGAAAGTCCGAAAGGAACTTGCCGAGATCAAGCACGCGAAAAAGGTGGCGCTCGCCAACCGCATCAAAGAAGAACAAGGCCTTGAGATCGATCCCTCAAGCATCTTTGATGTCCAGATCAAGCGTTTGCATGAATA
>PWHE01000082.1 GCA_003554735.1 Mollicutes bacterium
GTTAAAGACAAAATTTATGGTAATGGAGTACACATATGAAGAAAATAGACAAAAACAGCAAATTGCCACTATATCACCAATTGGTCGAAGTGTTGCAAAAAGACATCGAAGAAGGCGTCTACCCTGAAAATGAAAAGATTCCTTCCGAACGAGAACTGTGTGACATGTACGACCTGAGCCGTATGACCGTAAGACAAGCAATTGCAGAAATGCGGAACATGGGGCTGATCTATAAAGTTCACGGCACGGGCACATTCGTCTCACCGAAAATGAGCCAGGATCTTTCCAAGTTCTACAGCTTCACCGACGAAATGAAGAAACTGGGCAAGAATCCCTGGTCCAAGGTGCTCGATTTCCGGGTCGTTTTCGCCGGGAAGAAAATCGCTAGAAAACTGAAGTGCGATAAAGGCGTAGAGGTCTATGAAATCGTTCGGCTGAGAATGGCTGATGACACACCAATGCTTTATGAAAGAACTTATGTGCCGGTCGACCGTTTCCACTCCCTGAGTAAACAGGAAGTGGAACAGACGCCGCTTTATGACATCTTCAGAGACCGTTACGGCGTGATTTTCAATAAAGCGGAAGAAGTCCTCAAGCCGGTCGCAACCCGTCAGGATGAAGCGGAACTTCTTGAGACATCCCAACTCATGCCGAGCATGATGATTCAACGCTCGACGTATGAGAAAGACCACATCATTGAATATACCATCACCATCGCTCGCGGCGACTTATTCGAATATAAGGTTGTACTTGAATGAACAACCTTTTATAAAACCGATACTGGTAATAACGTCATAACCAATTGACTGGAGGGATCGCATGAAATCATTGGAAGACTATACAACCTATCAAGAAATCAAACAGCAACCCGAATTATGGCGTAAGACTGCCGCCATCATCAACGACAATCAAAAACGAATCAAAGACTTTTTAAAGCCGGTTATGGCGCATGATGATCTGCGCATCATTCTTACCGGTGCCGGGTCATCGGCCTATATCGGGGAAAGTGTGGTTCCCACCCTCAACAAGGACGGGCCACTCACATTCGAATCCATTCCGACCACTGATATCGTAAGCAACCCTGAAAGCTACCTCAAGAAATCGCGTCCGACGTTGCTAGTGTCCTACGCACGAAGCGGAAATTCACCGGAAAGCACAGCAAGTGTGGACCTTGCGGACATGTTGATCGATGATGTCTATCATATCATCCTCACGTGCAACGAAGAAGGCAAGCTCGCCCAGTATGCGTCCGATAACCAAAGAGCGCTTGCGATTTTCATGCCAAAAGAAGCCAATGACCAAGGACTTGCGATGACAGGGAGCTATTCAACGATGATTCTTGCGTCGCTACTCATCAACCGGATCCAGGCATTACCAAAGTTCATGGAGTCAGTCGAAGATGCTGCTATGGGCGGCGAGGCCCTATTCGACGATGAAACGATCGAGACCTTGTCGAAAGCCTCGTTCGAGCGGATCATCTTTCTTGGTTCCGGCCCTTTGCGGGCGTTGTCAAAAGAAGCGGAACTCAAGATGCTTGAACTCAATGCGGGGCGTGTGGTGACACGCCATGAAAGCCCGCTCGGCTTCCGGCATGGCCCCAAATCGATCGTTGATGAGAATACACTCGTTTGTGTGTTTGTCTCCAACGATCCCTACACCCGCCGTTATGACCTTGACCTTGTCAGGGAACTCAAAGAAGAAGGGATCGTCCAAATCCTAACACTCGATACGAACCCTTCAGAGGACACAATAAAGACGCATTATCAACCAAAAATGCCTTCGAAACTGAAAGGTTTGGAGGATGCATTCCTCTATCTGTCCTTCCTGGTCTTCGCCCAGAAGCTGGCATTCATGAAATCGTACCAAAGCGGGATCAATCCGGACAATCCTTCGCCTGAAGGCATCATCAACCGTGTCGTTCAAGGGGTACGGATTCATCCATACGACAAGAAGGAGCGTGACTGAAATGGAAAATTGGCTGGATCCAGAGCTGATCAAAACCCAGGAAACCGTGGATTCGTGGCGTGAGGCCGCAAAGAAGAGTGGTGAGTTGCTTGTAAAAAAAGGGTATGTCAAAGCGGATTACATCGACAAAATGATTGAAACAGTCGAAGAATTCGGCATGTACATTGTCATTGTGCCGGGTGTGGCATTGTTTCACGCCAGACCCGACGAGTCGGTCCATAAGACCGGACTGAGTCTGCTCACCATCAAAGGGGGCGTCGAGTTCGGTGTGGAAGACAAGGACCCTGTCTATCTCGCCTTCTCTTTGGCCGCCAAAGACAAAGAGTCGCATCTTGGCATGATGCAAAGTCTTGCCAGAGTGCTTCGCAAAGAAGGCTCCGTGGAGAAACTTGCAAAAGCAAAGGACAGTGAAACACTTCTCACCATGATCAATCAATTATCCAAGGAGGCATAACCATGTTATACCAGAACTATTTCGAGAAAGTGAACGACATCATGAAAGACATGCAGGAAACGCAGGGGAAAGCCATCGAAAAAGCGGCCAACCTGATTGCGGATGCGATCAAGAAGGATGGCGTCTTGCATGTGTTCGGCTGCGGACACTCGCAGATGTATGCGATGGAGATTTTCTATCGTGCCGGCGGTCTTGTGCCGGTCAACGCCATATTGACACCAGCTTTAGCCCTTGCGCCCAAAGCACCCTTATCCACAAAGGGCGAACGCATCGAAGGGCTTGCAGAAGATATTCTCAACAACGAAGACACTTCTGAAAATGACGTCATGCTGGTCGCATCGACTTCGGCACGCAACGCCGCCCCGATTGAAATGGCGGAGGCCGCGAAGAAAAAAGGCATGCAAGTCATCACACTCCTTTCCAAAGATTTTGCGGAAAGTGTATCCAGTCGCCATCCAAGTGGCAAGAAGACCTATCACTTTGCGGACGTCGTCCTTGACAATCGCGGCGAAAGCGGCGATGCGGTCATGGAAATGGACGAACTCTCGACCAAGTTCGGCCCGACATCGTCCATCATCGGTTTTACCATCATTCAGGCGA
>PWHE01000055.1 GCA_003554735.1 Mollicutes bacterium
AATGAATTATGCTACTATGTGTAGAGGAAACACACAATAATAAAATAGGGGTAATGAATAATGAAGAAACTGTTTACGTTTTTTGCTGTCTTACTGACAGTATTGATACTAAGCGCATGCGGAACGCCTGATAATGGTGAAAACGATGTGCGTGACGACCTGATTCCCCAGGATCCGACCGTCGAAGACGGCTACCTGGTCGATAACCCGCAAGACGGGATGATTCTCCATGCCTGGAACTGGTCGATGTCAACCATCGAAGAAAACCTTGAAGACATCGCCATCGCCGGTTTCAGTTCAGTGCAAATCTCACCGATGCAGCCGCAGAAAGATTATTTCGGCATCGCATCATGGAGCGGAAACTGGTGGAAACTCTACCAGCCGCTCGCCTTTGAGATTGCCACGGAAGACCATTCCATCGGCACACGCGACGACCTTGAATCCTTGACACAAGCGGCCGATGAATTCGGCATCAAGATCATCGTCGATGTCATCGCCAACCACCTTGGCGGCGGCGACAGCGAGACACTCAATCCGAACGTTGCGGACTTTGAACCCGAAATCTATGAAGAGGACTTGGTCCGTCGCGGTTACGGCTTCGTGAACGATAGCTCGATTGAAGCCGTCACCCATGGTGCGATGGGCGGATTCCCGACCCTTCAGACCGACCATGAAACGGTGCAGGATAGAGTGCTTCACCTCCTCAAGGAATATGTGGACGTCGGCGTCAGAGGGTTCCGTTTCGATGCGGCGAAACATATTGAAACGCCTGAAGACGGTGAGTATGCCAGCGATTTCTGGCCCAACGTCATTGGCGGCATCCGTGAGTATGCAGACAACGACTTGTACATCTACGGCGAGATTCTCAATACGCCGGGTGCGGGCCGTTCCTATGTCGATTATACGCCTTACATGGGCATTACCACGAACCAGGTCTCCGATGCCATCCGCAATGCGGTCATCAGCGGCAACCTAAGCGCTCTTGAAAGCGTGAGCTTCCTTGATGACGTTCCGGCCGACCAAAGCGTGCTTTGGCCCGAATCCCATGACGACTTCGCGCACGACAACACCAGCGGCGTCTCAACGTCCGACCTGATGAAGACTTATGCCGCGCAGGCCTCCAGAAAAGACGCGACCTCGCTATTCTTCGCTCGTCCCGGTTCATCGACCCTGATGGGTGAGATGGGCACAAACACCTGGCAGAGAAAAGAAGTCGTCGAAAGCAACCGCTTCAACAACTTCTTCGTAGGGGCGGAAGAATCCATCTCCACCCAGAACGGCTTTTTCATCAACGAACGCTATGATGAAGACAAGGCCGGTTTCATGATCATCAATATCGATTCGCAGCGCCGCTTCACCGACATTGAACTTTCACACGTCCCCGACGGTGAATACTTCGACAAAGTGACCGGCAACACCATCACCGTCGAAGACGGCAAAGCGTCCGGTGTCCTCGACCGTAGCGGCATCGGGGTCATCTACGACAACCCATACGAACCCAAACCGGTCATCCGCGTGTCCGACCTCGGAGAGGATGCGTTCAGAGAGACCCTCACCTTGACAATCACCGCGCACAACGCCACCGAAGCCCATTATTCGATTGACGGCGGTGAGGAAATATCCTTCTCAGGAGAGACCACCATCGAACTCTCCCATCCGGATGATCACGCAATGATCACCGTAGAGATTTTCGCCCGTTATGAAGATTATGAAATCCGTCGCACCTACACCTACGAAAAAAGCGATGTGACGGTCGAGGAAGTCACGGTGAACAACCTTGACGCCTCTGTCATCGAAGACAAAGTCGTCGCAGCCTGGGCCTGGCCTCAGGGACAAGACGGCCAGTGGGTCGAAGGCGAACTTGACAACAACACCTTCACATTCGACCTGCCTGAAGGACATGACTGGTTCTTGCTGGTGACGTTCCCAGAAGGCACCGAAGACTTCGCCTGGGGCGACAACATCGCTCAGACCGGTGACGTTCAAGTGCCCGCAAGCGGCATTGTGGACGGTTCCGATCTCAACTGGATTGAATAATATCATCGTACACCCATGGATGCTTTGTCCATGGGTGTTTTTTATATGGATTGTCCAAATCCGTTTTGATCGTCCAAAATAGCACGGACTATGATACTATAGACATAAGGGATATGTCATTTCAAGGGGAAAGCCATGGACATGGAAGCTTATTACAATGCATACGCCAACACGCTTTTTTGAGCGTGCTTTTTATTGGCTACCTTGGTTAACAGAAACGATAAAGGGATTCTCAAACGTTGTAAACAATAATAAATATCATTATATGGAGGGGTTTTATGGCTTTAAAAACATGTAACAATGCGGTAAGCGACAGATGGACACCAGGGTTGAATGCATCCAATGCGGTGAGGCATTCACGGATGAGGCCGCAAAAGAAGCACGGAAAGCGCAGCCGATGAACGAACCGAAGATGTCGGCATCACGGACGACCACGAACAGTTTCAGTCGGTCCGCACGTGCCTTTGCGAACGTACTGATTCTTGTGTATTTTTCGATGGCGATCATTGCGGCACTGACACTCAGCGAAGCTTCCGGGCTTGCCGGGTTTGTCGCTTTTTTCGGAATCGCGCTTCAGGGGACGCTTGTCGTGTTTTTCTTGTATGCGGTTGCGGAAATCATCGCACTGCTTGATCAAAAGGAAACGCAGTCTGATAATTAACATATCCATACGCTGTACGTCCGTTACGAAGTGTTAATCATCGAGTACATATCGTGTATCTTCGCTGAAACGAACGCACTCGTTTGTCACTGGCGGATAACATGTTCATAATGGTGATTCGTCAAAGATGTTGCCAAATTGATTGGTTGACAATTTGGCAACATCTTTTCCATTTGGCCCAAATGCATGCAAACAGTGATCCGCCTGCTATATAATGAAGCAACAACACACTGCCGTCCCGGCGGATATTTTTAAGGAGGCCTACTATGGCAAAAAGAAGATATACCCGACGTTCAGGACAAA
>PWHE01000075.1 GCA_003554735.1 Mollicutes bacterium
AAACTATTGCCGTGGGCACTGCCTATGGGTGATAAGTTTGACAAAGCCAAACCAGGAGCGATTCTGGGACGGAAAGCTATAGGGTCTCACTGAGACAGCCAGTTGCCTAACTTGTTCCCAAGGGGAGTGATGACGATGAAACGACTCGTCCTCGCATTCGCAATAGTTTTTTTCATTATTTCAAGCAACATCACCTTATATTCCATGCATAACAATGCGCCTTCGCATCTGGCATCATTGCACGGCTATGAGGTCTTGTCCGTCACCAATGATCTGGCTGACGGCGAACGTCTCGTCCCGCTTTCAAGCATCCCAGGCGAAAACGAGACGCACACCGTCACATACATCCATACCGTGGATGTGCATGATGATTCCCTCGAAGCTGTCCCTGAAATCACGCTTAACACCTCTGAAGGAAGTTTCGGCGACTCGTCCGGTCTCATCAATGTAAAGACCGAACTCGAATCGATAGAAGACGGCGTTCGCACCTACATCACGACGATTTCTCTCAACCGCCCCGACGACAAAGAAGCAAGATCGCTCCTGAGGTCCGTCATTTCCATCGATTTCTCACTTCTGTTCACCAAATAGAATCCAACGTGATGGTCATCCGACCATATCAAGCCCATATCCCCAAAATTGAAAGAGCGATCCCCAAGTCGCTCTTTCATTTTGTATGGGGAACTATTCTTGATGTCCTTGTTATGGGTATTCCAAAAATATGATTTAAATACAAACAAAAACTTGACAAACGTTTTCTTTTTGTTTACAATACAGGTACATTAAGGAAAAATACCCTTAACAAAGGGATTTCCCGTCATCGTCTCAAAAAACGCCAAAACCGGAGCGATCCGGTGACGGAAAACTATAGGGTCTCTTCGAGATAGCCAGCTGCTTGAGCAGCTGGATTTTTTATTTCCAGCTAAGGCCAAACCGGAAGCGATTCCGGGACGGAAAACTATAGGGTCTCACAGAGACAGCCAGCTGCGTAATCGCAGTTGGCTGTCTTTTTAATTTCATAAGAGACAAAATATTTGATGACAGAAGGAGAATGATACCGTGAAACGAATCATGTTTGTGTTTTTGATGGCGTTATTGTTAGGGGGCAGCGCCTTCGCGTTCGCCTGGTGGGATAATCTTGAGGATTCCCAAAATGTAAGCATCGGAACCGGCGAAGGGGTCACATTGGAGGTTGCACTCGGAACCGATGAGGGTGCAGACAAGCTTGTGCCTGCCGGGGTGGTACCGCAACCGGGCCAAACCGAATCGTATGTGTTGACGTATGATGTGACTTTGGACAATGAAATCACCGGTGATCTTACGTTGGATGTCGTCGCGAGCGACATCCTGGTAAACGGCTCTACAGACCTCTCAAGTTATATCGATGTCGACATAGCGGATGATAATGAGGGCAGAATCGGAAACGAAACCGTGGTTGTCACCGTAACCGTGACACTCACCATCGATTCCGGTGATCCCGAAGCCGATATCGAAGCGCTGAAAAACGCCGATATCACGTTCGACCTCACGTTTACTGCTGCACAAGATTAACTTTTGATGTTTAATTGGATTGAATCATATCAAAAAAAATGGATTTATAGGGGGAGTGCCATATGAAAAAGAAACTTGGTTTCATGATTGCATTAGTACTGTTGCTTGGAGGGTCCGCACTGGCGTTCGCGTGGTGGGACAACCTCGATGAGACACAAAGCGAGAACATCGTGCTTGGTGAAGGGGTCCGCATTTCTGTGAGTGAGGATACCGAAGGCGAAGCCCGCTTGTTGGTCCCTGCGGGGTCGTTCTACGCCGATTTTGAAGACGACTACACGACCGAGTATGTTTTCACCTACACCGTAAGCATGGAAAATCCGCTTGAGCCTGGCTATAAGGCTTCGCTCAACATCTCTGTCGATGGGTGGAACGTATCATCGCCCGCACTGGATGTGCTTCAATACACGATTGAAGAAAACGGAACCACCGCGACCGATGAATCATTGACCATCACCGACGCTTTCAGCAGCGAAGGAGAAACGTATACCATCACCGTCAGAATCTCCATTGCCGGTGAGCCTGGTGAAGGCGACGAGCAAGCCGTTTATGACGCCTTGGTCGGCGGACTTGAATTCGACGTGAACTTCAGCGTCACCGACCCTGTAGAAGAATAATCACCAGTCCAGGTCCCAGGGAAGGGGGCATTCGATGAAAGACGGTAAGTATTCCATATTCGGTCTACAGTTTCTGGCGTTGACCCGCTTTCGAATCGCCCTTTTGCTGGTGTTCTTTCTGGTTGCGAGTTCCTCGGTCGGATTCGCGATCTGGGATGAAACATCACCGATAAGGGATGACACACAAATCATCATCGGCGAGGAAACGACATTCGAGGTCTACAGGCAAGTCGTGGACCCCGATGAATCGAAGACACTCGTGCCTTTGGGTGCGTTCCGCGGCGCGAATGATGTGCATTATTACATCTATACGTACGAAATCATTGTCAATAAACCAGGGGTGCTCACGGTCGACCGCGGAGAGGTGCTGATCGGCGAGAGCGATACGCACAGCGACCTGATCAATATCGAGGTCGCGCTAAACGACGGTGAAGCTGAGTTCTCCGCTGCGCCATTTGATGTCACGTTCACGCATGAAGGCGATTATTTCGATGCGAAAGAAGAGGTCTACAGCGTGTTTGTGGACGTCCGCATATCAATGGATGCACCCGAATCAAACGAACAGTATGAACAAATCGCGAGACAGACGATGAGTTTCGAGATTGTGTTCTCAATCACAGAACTGGATGAGGAATAACCATGACGAAAAAAGACGCGCAAACGAAAAAAGCCGGACCGGTCAAGCGGACTTTGAACGTAGTAATCATCGTGTTTTTGATCTATTTCGGCGTCGTGCTGCTTTTTGAAAACGTCTCGTTTCTCAACCGTTACGAACATTACGTGATTGTTTCGGGCTCCATGGAGCCCACGATTGACGCGGGTGA
>PWHE01000051.1 GCA_003554735.1 Mollicutes bacterium
TCATCATGGACGAACCTACAGTAGGCATCGACCCGCAAAGTCGCAACTACATTCTCGAGTTTGTCAAGAAGATGGCCAAAGAAACCGACACGGCGATTCTTTACACATCACACTACATCGGTGAAGTGGAAGCGATATCCGATCGCGTGTACATTGTCGATGAGGGACACAACATCGCATCGGGTACTGTAAGTGAGCTGATTGGTAAAGTCAAAGGGGATAACCATATCCATATTGACGTTGATCAACCGCAAGAATCGGTACTTGATGACTTGAAGAAATTGGCGGATGTCAAAGAGGTCTCGCTCAATGAGAACCGCTTTCAGATCGTGACCTATGCCGGCGTGAACATCATGGACAAGCTGATTGCGAAGCTATCCCCGTTCACCATCCGTAACGTGCGCAACAACGAACCTTCGCTCGAAGATGTGTTTTTGAGCCTGACCGGCAAATCCTTGCGGGACGGGACGGTGGACTAGATGCTTAGATTCTACGGTCTCAGAGTCCTCAAGGACTACCTTGGACATGTCATCCTGATCGGATTGCCGATCTTCATGATTACGTTCATGTCCTATATCAATACGCCCGAAGGCGAATCGGTTGCGGCGGTGGCGGGTACAATCACGATCGCATTCCTGCTCATGTTCCATATTTTCGGCGCCGCCTATACGCACGAAGGCATTGAAAAAGACTTTTTCACACCGATGCGGATGCGTCTGAAAGCCGCGCCGGTGAATCCGGTCCGCTTCATTGTGGCCATGATCGTCTATTCCGTCCTGATTTCTTTTGCTCAGACCCTCGTCATACTTGCCTATTCCATGGTGGTTCTCGGTGCGGCATTCCAAAACCTTCCTTTGGTTTTGTTGCTGTTCATCATCAACATCGTGTTTTCACAACTGATGGCCGCTGTGGTCATCCTAAAACTGAAAAAAGCGGCCAAAGCGCAGGCGGTCATGATGGCCTATGCCATCGGTGGTCCCGTGCTTGCAGGGTTCATGTTCCCGCTTCCGGAAAACACATTCACACGATTCCTGGAGCGCTATTCGACACCGGTCGCCCACATTCGCACCGCAATCACAGGAGTCCTTAACAGCGACACGACTGATATCGTTTTGGGCGCCGCGCTCGCGCTCGCGTTTATCGCCATCATCACCGTCGTGTTGGTTCGGCTGAGCGAGAGTGTTAAGACATGATGGTCGTCTATTCACTGGCACTAAAACGTGCGATCAAACAAAAGATTACTTTAGTCATGGTCATGCTGTTCCCGGTCATCATCATATTGATCCCGCCGTTTCCTTACAATATCATTCCTTTCAGTTTCACCATTTACGGACTGGTCATCATGTTCACCGCCTTTATTTTAACCAAACAGGTGCTTGATGACAGAGCCCAGAAGACCATCGTACGCATTGCGGCGTCTCCTTTGAATCACTATGCCTATGTGGGCGGACACGTTTCCGCTTACATGAGCATCCTACTCGTACAAGTCGTCTTTTTCATGCTCCTAGCCGTCTTTCGGTTCAGCGTATCACCACAGTTCTTCTTGGTAAGCAGCCTTATCTATATCGTATTCGCGCTCATGTCTATCGCATTTTCGCTGTTTTGGCACCTGTTTTTTAAGTCCTACGCCACCTCGATTGCAGTATACTCCGTAGTTGCGAACATCATGGCGCTGGCGGGCGGCCTCACCGTACCCTTGGAAATGTTTCCTGAACGTGTGAAGGACGTGGTTGTAGTGCTTCCGACATATTGGTTTGCCTATAGCCTCGATGCATCGTATAATGGAACATATACCAACATCGGTTACACCCTTGCGATACTAGCCGCATTCACCATCGGATTCTTTGCCATAGGTTCAAAAAGGAGTTTCTAACATGCAGAAAAACCGCTATCTGAGTGAGAAGACCTTTCCATACTACACTCAGGGACTATCCTACCTCATGGTACTATACTCGCTTTCACCGCAGTCACCTGCGGTTTTTTTGCTTATTATCTCAAGCATATCCTTCAATATCGTAAAATGGCGATTCAAACTGCCTTCAACCATTTTTTACCTCGAGTTCGTCGTGCTGATCATCCTGGAGACGTTCATCCCCGGGAGTCTCTTGCTCATCATTCCGCCGCTTTTCATTTTCAAACGCTGGCCGGTTCCTGAAGCGGCGCTGATCGCCTTCGTTCCCTTCCTTATACAAAACGTAACCTTTCAGTACTACTTGTTCCTGGGCATCGCGCTTTTCGCTGTGACATTCCAGCTTCTGTGGAAAAACGATGCTGAACAAGCCGAACTCAATAACGACCGTTTGAGAAAACGTCTTTATTTGCAGGAAGGCAGAATGGACACCTTGCTTAATGACCAACAGGAAATCTCAAGGCTTGCGGCACTTCATGAACGCGACCGGATTGCGCAGAAACTGCACGATGACCTCGGCCATGAACTGACTGGGGCACACCTCAGTCTGAAAGCGTATAAAACTATAGTCAACCGTAACGATAGTGTCATGGAAGCCTTCGATAAGGGGTTTGAAAGGCTCGAACGTTCGCTTCAGGCGCTCCGTCAGACCGTCGAAGCGACCCGACCGCTTGAATCGTTCGGTTTTGAGACCTTCAAGAACATGGTAGATCAATTCGAATCCCCGCGCCCGGTCCTGGAAGTCAAAGGCAATGTGTGGTCGATCACACCCAAGGCATGGTATGCAGTGAACAGCGTGCTCAAGGAAGCCCTGACCAACATCACCAAACACGCCTCCCCCGATGAAGTCCATATTCGTCTGGAGCAGACCGATGCCATCACCCAACTCAAAATCAGCAACGACGGCCTCACAAGTCAGACCAACAATGCCGGGCACGGACTGCGCTTCATGCGCCGACGGATCGAAGCGCTCAACGGCATGGTAAGCATCACCAAAACCAA
>PWHE01000110.1 GCA_003554735.1 Mollicutes bacterium
CTTCTAAGCCGTCGGTCGGGGGTTCGAATCCCTCCCGGAACGCCATTTGACTTTAACGGAGCCGTTTTCGCGGTTCCTTTTTTTTATGGACCTCAGCGGAGGCCGGTGGTCGAAAAATGGGCTGTTTTTGGACGTTTTTTCGTTATCATTATTCAATTGTTTGTTGGGAGTGCTTAGAAGGCCCAAAAATGTTTAAGGTTCTTTAAACGCTCGTCACATAGTCTTGTTTGTCGAGATGAAGATAAATTTCCTTTGTTAACAAAATCGACATGACCAAGTATCGAATGTAATGATTCCAGGTTTTTGACATTTTCAAATAGTGGCAAATATGGTTTTATTTGAAAAAAGTTATATGTTGTGGTTTAGGGTTTTAGTGATACAATGAATGTATATAGAGCCTTTGGAAGGGGTATTATATGGATAAGTTTTTTTATGTGGGGAAAGCCGTTGTCGTTTTCAAGCTTATGGATGGATTGTATGCGAGTGGTTCCGGTGATGCGGGAACCGTTTCGCTTGATGTCGATCCGGTATAAGCATGCGGACGACTTTTTTATTGCGTGTTTTTAAAGTGTTGAGAATAATAGGTTTACCTTAAAACGGATGTCATCTGAAAAGTGAGGCGTATATGAAAACTAAAAGAGTAATTGTTTTTGTTCTGATTTTTGTCCTGGTGTCTGCCGTCCTGTTTTACCATTTATTCAGTGATAATCGTACAACTATCTACGCTTATTATCTAGGTCAGGAGGCCCAATTTGAACTTGCGAAGGCAGAGAATGTCTCACGTCTCAGGGTGGTCACGCACTATGATGACGAACATACCATATTCAGGGTTCCGGACAAAGAAGCCTTCATCGAGGAGTATGTGCTTACTCATAGCGACTTTGTGGTTTCTTATGAGTTATACCATAGTGGTGCGGAATACTATAGAACTTTTTATATTTTTGAGCACGATAACATTTTGTATGGTTTACATTATAATGATAATCTTGATATATTCAGGATGAATCATATTGGTGCCTATATAGAGGATTTTTATGTGCCGTTTCCAACAATAAACTTTTTTGAAGGCGACTATCAAGAGGTGGAAACCATACCTTGGAAAGATATCAGGTGGGAACCATGGGAAAGTTTTGAGGACGCTGCGGCGTTTTATGAAAAGCTTAGCGATGTGCAGTCTATGATTGATTATGAGGAAAAAACCATTCGATTGAATGGTTATGACTATACTGGATGGCCTCAAGGCAGTTTTTCAGATGATTATCCTGTGATACTTAGATTTGATGATGAAGGCTTTTCGTATGAGGTTATGGATTAGAAGCAGATGCTTAACACTATAAGGAAAGAAGAAGTAAAAAAGACGGTATGTATAGTACAAGGAGCTGCTTATGCGGTATTTAAAATTTTTACTTACGTTTATTCGTAAATATTACTTGTTGATCATAGTTCTGAGTCTGGCAGTGAATGCGTTGCGTTTCATTATTGCCTCGCCGCCTTTCACCGTGTTTATTCCGGTTTTGGATCTGTATCTCACGACAAAGATTCTGGGCTATTATCGACGAAGCCAAGGCGTAGCACTTCAAAGTTTCAATACCGTGCTCGCATCGACCAATGAAAAAATACGCGACACGCTATTGATGGCAACCATGCATGCCAGTGCGCTGGTGCCTGCCGGGTTGACGTTTCTTTATCTCCATACGTATGGCAATCCGATACAACTCTACACGTACAGTGCCCATCAATCACAAGCCAGCTTGAATCTAACCATTTTGATAAACAATCTTATGGTATCGACGATTCCTTTCCTGATTGTGATCTCCTTATTTAGTTTCGTTCCCTATGTCATATTTGATTCATCAGAGGATGCCCGCTTTTCGTTTATTCTGAAAAAGGCACTGAAGATGGTTTTAAGGTGGTATGTGCTCGTGTTGCTGATCAGAGTCGTGGCCTCCGTAAGGTATTTGACAGTGTTTGTATTTTTGATCTTTCCATTCGTTGTCCTGGTCGCTGCCTTTGATAGTGAAGCGAATGGAGAATCCGGTCTGTTCATGCTTCAAAGCTTATTTTACTTCTTGCTTGTCATCGTGCTTGTGGTCATTCCGCTTTATCATACGCTTATGATCACGTTGTATGAAAAAGCCAGACATAAATTTATTAAGCCACATACCAGTAGTGAACTATCAAAGTGAAAAAAAGCGTTGACCTTCATCTAATAAAGATGAAAATACGTCAGATATGCGCTTTATTTTTTTAGTGAATCATTTATAATGCACATATACATATCATAAGGGGATGGGAAAATGAAACATATTGAATTGAATCTGTTGGCGCGCTACGGACTCTTTTTTGCGCTGGTATTGTTATTGAGGTTTTTGTTAACCCAAATTTATACTGGAGAATGGAACCATATGTTAAGGGACTGGACGGTCGCGTTTATAATTTATTCACTTATAGGAGCGAGTTTTCATCTTTTAACAACGAATGTATTCAATAAATCGATATGGAAAGTCAATGTCAATGTAACACGGGTCGTTTTTACAGTCTTATTCCTTTTATTCGCTATAGCACATATCATGGTTTACGCACCCTTGGGTGGGTTCACGGCATTTGAAAGTGTTTTACGTTATGCCTGGTTAATGCCAAGCGTGCACAGTGAATCTCTGCTGATCGTGTTTCAAGTGGTCTTTGGTTACAGTCTCTTGTCATTGTTTTTAACATCGAAGCATCATCCATCAAGCGCATAGGGTCGAGTACCGAAGTTCGTGATGCGTTCGTTTGTGTTATGAACGGGCGCGCTCAATAGCTACAATAATGATAAGGTAAGACTGACTTTTGTCAGCCTTTTTTAAAACCATCACTTTGGATAAACTCCATCGTGATGGTTTTTTGAATGCGGTTATTCATCCGTAGCGACGAGTCGCTTGATGATATGCAGTAAGAACAGATAGAAGAAGAACACGCCACCGATCAGCATGACCAGGTCATTGGAGAGTTTTCCGTCCGTGATGAACTCTCTCGAAAGCGGTTCGATCATCCCCAGGAAGAATACACCAAGAAACAAGGCGCTGATGAAACCGAATGAGATGGTGTTTTTCCTGAAAGAATCCTTTTTAGAGATGTAGGCGTCCTTAAACAAAGAACGCGTGACATAGAAACCTGAGGTTATACCGATCAGAATCATCGCTTCACTCATCGGTTCGGCCCAGGGTCCGGCGCCGGTAGATTTGAAGATGCTGTTGAAGAGAATCATGAACATAAGTAACACAAGCGCGTGATGACTGATGCGATAGTTAATCCATTGTTGCCGTTCGTCATGTTGGCTTTTCATTGTTATCTACCTCCCAAAATAAATCGTTCAATGTGACATCCAACGTTTTGCATATGCTTATGCACAATTTGATTGTCGGGTTGTAATCTCCTTTTTCGATTGCGTTGATGGTTTGTCTGGTAACGCCGACGGCATCCGCCAAATCTTTTTGGGTCATGTCTTTCATGGCCCGTGCGCTTTTCATCCTAAGGTTTTTTCCCACGTCATCACCTCTATATGACAAATATTAACATTTAAATTAATTAACGTAAATAATATTTTACAAAAAGTTGTTTTAGTTCTCTTTCGTTTTGGAACACCTCATGTAACGTCTCTTGATAGGTGGATTTCAGACACAGCCCAATCTATCATCGTGCTTATGAACAATTATTATAAAAAGTCATAAATGGCTCTAAATGGTAATAAAAAGCGAATATTATGAATTTATTTTAGTTTGTTTCCCGTATCATGTTGTATCTTTCTTGGATGCAATTTATAATATCAATAGTATGTGTTTTTGCTTTAGGCGTTTTCATAGAAGGAGGTGGGGTAGCGCAAAACGTCACGTATCATGGATCACAACTTTTTTAAATACCAGGAGGAAACGTATGCAATTGAAGGAAGTGCTTGATAAGTATCCGCAGAGTGAAGATTATCTGATTGAGATTCTGATGGACTATCAAAAACACAAAATGCATCATGACCTTACTGAAGAAGAGCTTAAGACAATCGCGAAACACCTTGACATCAAAGAAAGCAGGGTTTCCAGTGTGGTCACGTTCTATAGTCTTTTTTCACTGGAACCCAAAGGACGGCATGTCATCCAAGTGTGCCATGACGTGCCGTGCCACGTAAACAATCAAACCGCTGTGCTGAACACATTGAAGACCATGTTGAACATCGATGTCGGCCAGACTACCGACGATGAAATGTTTACTCTCGAATACACGAGTTGCCTCGGCGCGTGCGATAAAGCGCCGGTGATGCGTATTGGCGAGAAAACATTTATGAATCTCACATCCAACAAGGTCAAGGCGATCATCGCCGAGTACAGGGGGCGAAAACATGCCTGAACAAAAAATGTTAACCAAACGGATTGGCGATATCAATCCCCTTTCCATCAAGGATGCCTTGGAGAAAGGAACCTACAAGCAATTGGAAAAAGCGCTTAAGATGAACCGTATCGACCTGATTGACGAAGTCGAGAAAGCGAACCTGAGAGGCCGTGGTGGTGCAGGATTCCCGATGCATATCAAAATGATGAGCACCGCGAAACAGGAATCGACGCCAAAGTATGTCGTTTGCAATGCGGACGAGGGGGAGCCTGGAAACTTCAAGGACCGCTATCTCATGGAGAATGACCCACACATTATTCTTGAAGGCATACTCATCGCCGCGTACGCGACAGGTGCTTCAAAAGGCTATTTCTACATCCGTGGTGAATACAACCAGGCAATCAGCATCATGAAATGGGCCATTGAAGAGGCCAAGGAAAACGGTTTGCTCGGAACCGGCATCCAGGGAAGCGACTTCGATTTTGATATCGAAATCCGGACCGGTGCAGGGTCGTATGTGGTCGGTGAGGAATTCGCGATGATCGAATCCATCGAGGGCAAATCGGGACGTACCCGTGTCAAGCCGCCTTTTCCTACCGATGAAGGCGTATTCGGAAAACCGACGCTATTGAACAATGTGGAAACCTATTGCAATCTCCCGTTCATCGTCGACATGGGCGGGGAAAACTACAGCAAGATCGGCACGAAGACTTCAACAGGCACGAAGCTCATATCCCTTTCAGGGAATGTCACAAACCCGGGCGTCTATGAAGTGCCGTTTGGGACCACGGTTCGCGAGGTCATTGAAGACCTTGGCGGCGGTGTGCCGAATGAACACAAGATTAAAATGGTCCAACTGGGGGGCGCATGCGGCCCGATTATTCCGGAATTCATGCTGGACTTGCAGATCGATTTCGAACGTTTTGAGGAATTCGAATCAAAAACCGGTGCGGGCGCTATCATCGTCATGGACGAACGTCAGGATCTTTTCGAGGTCCTGATGCGCATCGTGAAATTCTTCCAGCATGAGTCTTGCGGACGATGCACGCCATGCCGTGAAGGTCATGTCCATTTGGAAAAACTGGTTCACAGCTTTTTCAAAGGGGACGGAAACCCCAATGAACTCTATTCGCTCGAATCGCTCGCTCGCGTGATGCATCACAGTTCTCTGTGCGGGCTCGGACAGTCCTCTCCGATCTCCATCATTTCCTCGCTCAGCTATTTCCGTGATGCGTTCCATGACCGTATGGCATTCGGTGGAGGTGAGAAATAATGATCAATCTGAAAATCAATGGCATCGACGTGGAAGCCAAGGAAGGCTCGACGGTTCTCGATGCCGCTAAAGAATATGGGTTTGACATCCCCACACTGTGCTATTATCCGGATTTGAGAATCAATTCCGACTGCCGTGTGTGTTCGGTTGAGGTCGCCGGGAGCAATCATTTGATGACGGCCTGCTCAACGCCTGTAAAAGAAGGCATGGAAGTTAAAACCAACACATCGAAAGTCTACAATGCGCGCAAAACCATTACTGAACTCATTCTTGCAAATCATGACACCAATTGCACGACCTGTGCGCGAAACTTGAACTGTGAACTTCAGGACCTTGCCAACACCCTTGGCATCGAGGAGAACCGTTTTGAGAAAGTGCTGGAAATGGATGCCGTGGATGACCACAATCCTTCCATCTATCGCAATCCGAACCGCTGCATCAAATGCGGCCGTTGCATTGAAGTGTGTAAGGACGTCGAAGGCACCTATGTCCTTGAGAACCAAGGCCGCTCAAACGAAGTCAAAGTCGCGCCGAAATACGGCAAGTACCTATCCGAAGAGGACTGTACGTTCTGTGGTCAGTGCGCAAGCGTCTGTCCGGTTGCGGCCATTACTGAAAAAGATGATACACAACGCGTGTTTGACGCCATCAACAATCCGAACAAGCACGTCATTGTTCAAGTGGCTCCAGCCATCCGCGTCGCGATTGGTGAGGAGTTCGGCCATAAATCCGGCGGTCAATGGACAGGCCAACTCATCACGGCACTCAAACGCCTTGGCTTCGACCGTGTCTTCGATACGGATTTCACCGCGGACTTGACCATCATCGAAGAAGGACACGAATTGCTCGAGCGCGTCAAGACAGGCGGCACGCTGCCGATGATGACCTCATGCTGTCCGGGCTGGATCAATTATGCGGAGCAGCAGCATCCCGACATGCTCGAACATCTATCCACTTGCAAATCGCCGCAGCAAATGTTTGGCGCCCTTGCCAAGACATATTACGCCCAATCGTCCGGTATTGACCCTAGCGACATGTATGTCGTCTCGATCATGCCGTGCACTGCGAAAAAATACGAGGCAGGCCGTGAAGAAATGCAAAGCAACGAAGGCATGCAGGATGTCGATGCGGTACTGACCACCCGCGAGCTCGCCAAGATGATCCGTTCGCAGGGCATCAACTTCAATAATCTCAAGGACGGCGAGTTTGACACGCCGTTTGGCATCACCACCGGAGCCGCAGCCATCTTCGGCGCAACCGGCGGAGTCATGGAAGCGGCGCTTCGTACCGTTTCAGAAGTGGTGAATGAAAAACCGCTTGAAAAGATTGAATTCGAGGATGTCCGTGGATTCGACGGCATCAAGGAAGCCACTGTGGAATTGGGCGGTAACCCTGTCAAAGTCGCGGTCGCCCATACGCTCAAGCATGCCGAAACATTGATCTCGGAGGTCAAGGCCGGCAAGTCGGACTATGCATTCATCGAAGTCATGACCTGTCCGGGCGGCTGCATCGGCGGCGGCGGACAACCTTATGGAACAACCAACAAGAAACGCATCGAACGCATTGAATCCACATACCGCGTCGATGATTCCATGCCAGTACGGAAATCGCACGAGAATCCGACCATTCAGAAACTTTATGACGATTTCCTGGAAAAACCGCTTGGTAAAAAATCACACAACTTGCTTCACACACACTATCATCCACGCCATAAAAAAGTATAATTGAGCATAGACGGGAGAGCGCCGGCTATTATACCGACACTCTCCTGTCATTATGCCATGAGGAGGAACTATGAAATTACTGATAACATTGACACTGAGTGTGATGACCTTGACGCTGGCCGCGTGCGGCGAGACTGAAACAACCGACGTCTCCATTATGGTGCCGAACGGTTCGCCGGCCATCAGTCAAATGGTCTTTGAATATGAACGTCCCGAAATCGACAACATGACCTATGATATCGAACGGGTCAGCGGAGCGGAACCTCTGGTGGCCGCTTTCGGAAGTGAATCGCATCAGATCATCTTCGCGCCTACCAATGTCGGCGCCCGTCTGATTTCAACCGGAGCGCCCTATGCCTTCGCCGCCACGGTGAACTGGGGAAACCTGCATCTGGCATCCGGTCAGACGCTTGAATCCCTGGATGACCTTGACGGAAAAGAAATCATCGCATTCGGTCAGAATGCCACCCCCGACATTGTGCTGGCAACGATTCTCGATAAGCATGATTTCAGCGAATCCCCTACCATAAAATATGTGGACAGCGTGCAGACCGCCGGTGCCAATCTTGTGGAGGACCCATCCCGGATCGTCATGCTCGCCGAACCGGTCCTGAGCGTCATGGCCAATCAGGTCGATGCGATGCAAACACTTGACATCCAAGCGCTCTGGCAGGAGAAGACCGGAGAAGACTCCTACCCTCAAGCCGGTATTTTTGTGCACAACGATCTCGATGAAACCATCGTCAACGCTTATCTGAACGAAATCGAAGCGTCGATCCAAGCGCTTCACGACGACCCTTCGCTTGTGGCTTCATACGGTGAGGCGCTCGATTACCCGTTCCCGGTCCCCATCATCGAAAATGCCATTCCGCGCTCCAACATCATGTTCCGTTCGGCCGAGGACTCACGCGATGCGCTGGAAGTGTATTTCAGTATGATCCTGGAGAGAAACGCGGCGCTTTTGAACCACGAAATGCCGTCTGACGATTTCTACCGCTGAAACGATGCGAATGAAAAAAGCGTCACTCGGATTCCTTTCGGTCGTAATCTTCATCATCATCTGGCAAGTATCGGCATTCCGGGTATCCAACCGGTTTTTGCTGCCATACCCTGTTGATGTCCTCCGGGCCCTGATTGACATCCTCTTAACCGCGAGCACCTACCGCATCATCGCCCATTCTTTTTATCGGTTGCTCACGGCCATCGTGCTGGCCGCTTTGGCCGGTGTCTCTCTTGGCTTGCTCGGAGGGTTCAACCGTCATGTGGACTATTTCTTCAGACCGCTTGTAAGCGCGCTTCGAACCGTACCGGTCGCGAGCATCATCGTCGTGATCCTGATCCTTTACGGGTCACGGACATCCCTTTACATCATCACCTTCGTGATGCTTTTTCCCATTCTCTTTGAAGCGACCAAACAAGGCGTATTGAATATCAACCGCTCACTGATCGAGGCGTTGTCCATGGAAGCGGAGCGTAAAGGCTACGCCTTGTTGCATCTTTATCTGCCGCTTTCCATGCCCTTCATCAAGACCGGGCTTTTACAAAGCATCGGTCTTGGGTTCAAAGTGCTTGTGATGGCGGAATTCATCGCCCAATCGCCGGTGAGCATCGGGAACGCACTGTATGTGGGCCGTGTGAACCTCGAGTACGCGGATGTATTCGCCTGGACGGCTATCATCATTGTGATCGTGATTGCCATTGAGCAGCTCGTTAATAAATTGAAGACCAATGGTTAATCGATTGCCAAGGACGCATGCGCGTCCTTTTTTGTTTGAAACGCTTCACACCATCAAAAAAACGCACCATCCTTTTGAAGGTGCGCGGAAAAGACTGTTGATAGTTTTGAATAATCAAAGCGGATCAGACAATCCGGATTTACGCCCGAAGAAATAGCGGCGTCCAACAACCAATACGATCAAGACCAATGCGCCTTCAGCAATGAGGACATGGAAGGCATCCGGTGTATGGAGCACTTCTCTCAGTGCGTTGCCAAGACCGTGAAACAATATGAGCACGGGAATGGAGTGTCGTGTGATGTGAAACAAAAAGGCATAAATCGGGGTCGTGATTATAATCATGAGGTTGAAACGCCAAAAATCGGCGGAAAAGGCGCCTAAACCATGTTGGTAGGTGTCCTCGATGAAAAACAGGGGCCAATGCCAAAGCGCCCAGAAAAAACCGATGAAAAGACATACGATGATGGGACGGAACTCCTGTTCGGAAATCTTTTGCATATATCCACGCCACCCCGGTTCTTCAAGCCCGCCGAAAATCAGACCTATGGGGAAAAATACACTGACAGAAGGAGCAATCCAAAGCCATCCTTGGCTTAGAATGTTAGTCGTAAGAAGCGGCAACAGAACGAGGATGAAAAGAAATAGCGCCATAATACCGAAGTGCGTCTTTTTGATACGGTGAAACGCGACGCAGGATTTAAGAAATCCGATGACACTTTTTCGTTGCAATCTCAAAAAAACCAAGGCGACCCAAAAAGGTGCCGTCCCACCACCAACCATGAACAGAACATACGGAAAGGTGAGGTACCTCCCTTCGCCAATCACCACAGGCGTGTAGAACAAGAAACTTATCAATACGGTAAATACACCATAGTGCAAGCCGATGTATTTCATATCCGGATAAATCCTCATAAACCATGCCTCCTCATCGTACGGTTTCATTATAAAACACCGTCCATGCCTCAGGCAATGAATTATTCAGCTCCTTTCTTGACAGAGAGGCATCGTTGACCTATAATACAAGTGAAACCAAAGAATCTTCAGGGCAGGGTGCAATTCCCGACCGGCGGTACAGTCCGCGAGCCTACCAGGCATGATCCGGTGTGATTCCGGAACCGATAGTTAAAGTCTAGATGGAAGAAGATGCGTGTCTTTTCTGTTTTCCTATGCCCATGGAGATCTCCATGGGCATTTTATATTGAAGGAGACTAACCATGAAAACCAACAGAACTCTGCAGATTGTCGTCATCGCCAATCTGTCGGCCATATCGGCCCTGCTTTACATGACACTGAAAATCCCTTGGCCCTATGCGTCCTTTTTGGACATCCAGTTTTCCAACCTGCCTGCGATCATCGCCGGCTTTTCCCTCGGACCCGTAAGCGGCGTGGCGGTTGTGCTCATTAGAACATTGCTCAAGCTGTCCATCACCGGCACCTCGACCATGTATGTCGGTGAATTGGCCGATGTTCTGATCAGTACGGCGACCGTCATTGTCTCATCCATCATCTATCTGAGATTCCGTAGCTTAAAAGGCGCATTCATCGCTTCTTTGTCGGGTGTGCTCACCTGGATTGTCATCGCCGTGCTTGCGAACTATTTCTTCCTGGTCGACTTTTACATCCAGTTTTTCTTCGGTGGGGACGAAGCCCCATTGATCGGCATGATGAGCCGAATTCCTGGCATCACGGAAGACAACTGGATGCGCCTATATATCATCTATGCGGCCATTCCCATGAACCTGGTCCTCGCAACCCTTGTCTACGGAATCACCTTCCTTGTCTATAAACGGATCTCCCATCTGATTGACGATCTCAACGAGAAATTTTTTCCGCAAGCCAAAAAATCACCGACCCTAACGCACGAGCCTATCAAAAACTCGGATACCGCAGTGGAATCATAATCAAATAAACCCTGGTCGCCGGATGTTGTTCCGGCGATTTTTTATTTATGCCCGCCTTATATGGAAAGATTGCGTCAGATTGTAAAAACAATGTTCCTAAACATCACACTTTGCGTTATAATTGACATGACTATGAACGGACACTGGAGGGAAATCATGACATCATTCTTCATTCTTATGGTTTTGACTTTAATGGTGGTTGCGGCCATCGCAATCATCATCGTACTCGCGGTTTCGAAAAAAGAAGAACCGCCAAAAGAAATCAAGCACGATTACTGGGGCGATGATGAGTACTCCTCGTCATCTCAACAGCAACAACAGCAAGGCCCACGCTACTGCAAATATTGCGGCACACAGTACGAAGCTCAGCAGGCGGTTTGTTTGAATTGCGGCGCCTCGGTCCGTGATCAGGTCGTCAGCGGCATGTCCAACCGGCAACTGGCCGCCGGACTGCTCGGGATTTTTCTCGGGGTTTTCGGCATTCACAACTTCTATCTCGGGAACACCGAAAAAGCCATCGCTCAACTGTTGCTCGGGACGGTGGGGATCGCGGTCCTTGTCGGACCCATGATATCGAGCATCTGGGGCTTGGTTGAAGGGATTCTTATTTTAACCGGAAACATGCCGGTGGATGAAAATTAATTTTAATTCATAATTATTATGTATTGGTTTGCATGGTTTGATGATATACTAAAGGTGCAACAAGACTACCGGATGACCCCACACACCGAGGAGGTCAATCCTATGTGGATTATCGGACTCATCATCGCGATCGCATTCATTGCGCTTTCACTCGTCGTCATGAGTGAGAATCTTTTGCCACGAAGACCTGCACGATCCATCCTTTTCAAAGGGCTTCGTGATCTGAGAAATGTCGGGCGTCCCTATCATGCCATCGATGACATCGGTTGTTTCATGCAGCTTGGCGACAATAAGGACCCTTTCGACATCATCGGAAAATGCTTTTGGATCAGCGGATGCATCAAGCCTACCGAACGAAACGACAACCATTTAACGAGACAGTGAGACTCTGCACTGTCTTTTTCTTTGTCTCAATCGACCCCAGTCTCATTTGATGGTGCGTCACAGAACGGGTATTTTCAAATCGTGATATAATAAACTAAACAGCAACGACTACTGGATGACCCCAAAAAACAAAGGAGGTCACGTCCATGTGGATCATTGCATTGATTGTGATAGCGGCGTTCATAGCCATATACCTGAGTATTCTCGCTGAACTTTTCATTTCAGGCAATCCGAGTCATGCGTACAACAAAGGCATTCGTGATATCGAATCGTCCAAAGAACCGTTGAAGCCAACAGATGATATCGGCTATTCGGTTCAGATCGGTGACAACAAGGATCCGTTTGACACGATGAGCAAATGCTATTTCATAACCGGTGGTTATAAGACAACCGAAAAAAAACATAGAAATATCTACGGACAGTGAGCCTTCACTGTCCTTTTTCTTCATAACCCCACTTTCGAAGCGAAGGGATTTACCGGAAACGTTTTTTCATGATATACTATAGTTGACATAAACATTTGCTGGATGACCCCAAAAAAGAAGGAGGTCAAATCCATGTGGATTTTCCTGTTGATTGCTGTTGCGGCATTGGCCGCTTTATACCTCGGGATTGTCGCTGAACGATTTTTGCCATGGAAACGAGTGGATTCCAGCGTGATCGAGCGTGTGCGCGATATCAAAACCGGTGGCAGACATATGAAGCCGATTGACGATTACGGATACACCATGCGCATCGGAGAATCACATAATCCTTTTGACCAGGCGCCTAAAACAAACGGAATCATACTGAAATACA
>PWHE01000005.1 GCA_003554735.1 Mollicutes bacterium
GATGAGATGTTTTTGATCCGGGGCAAGACCCTTGATGGCCGTTTCGTGGCGGAAGACTCCAAAGGCCGGATGTTCAAACTCAAAAAACTCAAAAAAAACCACTCGGAAAACCGTCAATCTCTCTCTGCATAATAGAAAAAAGCGTCCTCGGACGCTTTTTTCTATAATCGTCCTAAGTGTTGTGTACAAGGCATTTCCAGCACAAAGGTTTGCATAATGACCATTGGCGCTCTCCCTAAACCCTCCTCTCAACCCGCCTCCCTGAATGGAGCGTTCTTTTAAGTGTGCTTCGCGGCCTCGATGCGCTTTCCTTCGACCGCTTTGCAAAAAAGGAAAATTTCGGATAACTTGTCTTGACTTTCATCATGGGCCAGTGCTATAATCATATACGCTGCAAGGAGAATTAGCTCAGCGGGAGAGCACTTGCTTGACGTGCAAGGGGTCGGCGGTTCGAGTCCGTCATTCTCCACCAGCCGCGAACGTGGCGGAATTGGTAGACGCGCATGGTTGAGGGCCATGTGGCCGCTAAGGCTGTGGGGGTTCAAGTCCCCCCGTTCGCACCATTATTGTTTGTTAGAGTCTATGCATTGACCGAAGCGGCTGTGATCGGCCAAAAGCTGTCATGTGATAGGCTTTTTTTATTGTTAGTATACTCAACGCCATACCCGATCCGTAGGGTATATCAACATATCGTTAGGTCGTTGCGTCAATATGTGTTATAGTATCATGAATGCTTTTGGAGGAATGAATATGAGAGATAAAAACATCATCAATGTGGCGGTCATCGCACACGTTGATGCGGGAAAATCAACTTTGGTGGACGCTTTGCTCGCTCAGAGCGGCGTTTTTTCTGAGAACGAAGAAGTCATAGAACAGGTCATGGACAGCAACGATCTGGAAAGAGAACGTGGCATCACGATCTATTCCAAGAACTGCGCCATCGAACATAAGGGCACGAAGATCAATATCGTCGACACACCGGGTCATGCCGATTTTTCAAGCGAAGTGGAACGCATCATCAAGACGGTCGATACCGTGTTGCTTCTGGTGGACTCCAGTGAAGGCCCCATGCCACAGACCAGGGTCGTCCTTGAAAAGGCGCTCAAAGAAGGCTTGCGCCCCATCGTCTTCATCAACAAGATCGACAAGAAGGACCAGCGTGCCGATGAAGTCGTGGATGAATGTTTCGACCTCTTTGTCGAACTGGGCGCCGATGACGATCAGTGTGATTTTCCAATCATCTATGGCATCGCAAGGGACGGCATCGCGATGCGTGAAACCGATGAGAAAAGCGAGGATCTCACCCCGCTTTTTGAACTGATTCTGTCTCATGTCGATTCTTATCCCGATAACTCCGAAGAACCGCTCAAGATGCAAATATCCTCTCTTGGATACGATGATTATCTCGGCAGACTCGGTATCGGCCGGATTACCCGAGGAACCTTAAAACCGAAAACCTATTACACGCTCATCAAGCGGGACGGTTCGCATGAAATGGTCAAAATCGCGAAACTGTTCGTCAATGAAGGTCTGGGCAAAACATCGAAAGACTATGCCCATGCGGGTGACATCGTCACTTTCAGCGGCATCGCCGAAATATCAATCGGTGAGGTGCTTTGTGACAACGAGCATGTCGAACCGATGGAGAAACTTGAAATCGAACGCCCGACCCTCGCAATGAACTTTCTCGTCAACGACGGACCCTTTGTCGGACAAAGCGGCAAGCTCGTTACGAGCTCTCAGATCAGAGCGCGTCTTTATAAAGAACTCGAGACCAACGTCGGCCTTGAGGTTGAACCGTTGGATGGCCTCGAAGGCTTCAAAGTCAGCGGCCGTGGTGAACTTCACCTCTCGATCCTGCTTGAAAAAATGCGTCGTGAAGGCTACGAACTTTGCGTCAGCAAACCCGAAGTCCTCATCAAGGAAGAAGACGGACAGAAACTTGAACCGATTGAAAAAGTCACCATCAACGCACCCGATGAGCACATCTCCCAGGTCATAAACGCTCTCAACATGAAAAAAGGGACCATGCTTTCGATGGACAGCATGGACGGCTACACAAAACTCAAGTATCTCGTGCCGACCCGTGGTTTGATCGGCTATCGCGGCGAGTTCATCAACACGACCCGTGGTCGCGGCACCATGGAGAAATCATTCGATTCGTTTCACCCTCATCTAGGGTCCATCCCCAACCATAGAAATGGCGTCTTCATCGCCAAGGAAGCCGGAAAGACCATGGCATACAGCCTGTTCAATCTTTCTGAAAGGGGAAGGATGCTTGTTGAACCGAGCACCCCCGTGTATGAAGGCATGATTGTCGGCATCAATTCCAGAAATAACGACCTTGTCGTCAATCCTTGCAAAAACAAACAGCTTACCAACGTTCGCTCAAGCGGCAGCGACGAAGCGGTCAAACTGTTGGACACCGTCAAATTCACAATGGAAGAATCGCTTGCCTTCATCGCGAACGATGAACTGGTCGAAATCACTCCGGACGCCATTCGCCTGCGCAAAAAACTTCTTAAAGAGACCGTGCGCAAGCGTTATGAAAAAAACCTGCAATATCAGAACCAGGAAACCAATGCCTGATAAATAAAAAATGACGCGCTTTTCTTTATGAAAAGGGCGTTTTTTATCGGATTTTCCATGTCCCCGTCCATACGTCGTATATGATAAACTGTAGGTGAGGAGGTGCGACCTATGCGCCATGCGTTGAAACCTTTGCGAGTCACGGGCATCATCATGCTTGGCCTGTTATGTGCCATGCTGATTTTTCTGAGTGTCGTCGCCTACCGACCCGATGCCATCGAGCCGGTCTCCATCGAGGGCGAGACCGAAAGTACGATTAGCATTGGCGAACCGCATGATATCATGACCTTCAATATCGGATACGGGGGTCTTCCCGCCTCCGAAGCGTATGATCTGAGCCTTTTCAGCAACGGCAGGCCGGATGACGCCTTCGTCGTAATGGATACCCTTGAAGGGGTCAAGGATACGTTGAAGGATGCGGAATCCGACATCTATCTGCTACAGGAAGTGGACAAAGACGCGCGTCGTTCCCATGGCATCGATCAAGTGACGTTTATCCGGGAACGTCTCGGTGAAACCGCGCACCATTCGATGTTCACCCCGAACCTGAAAGCGCCGTTCGTCCCCTACCCGCTTTCATGGACCGACCGTATCGGTCGTGTCGAAAGCGGCCTTCAGACGATTTCGGGCTTTCATGCCGAAAAAGCGCAACGCCATGCCTTTGACACCGACTACCCTTGGCCTGTTGGCACAGTGACATTCAAACGTGCCATGCTGGTCACCTATATCCCGGTAGAAGGTCGGGATAATCACCTTGTGCTTATCAACCTGCATTTGAGTCCTTTTGATGCGACGCGGTCCAAGGCTGAGCTTGAACATCTTGAACGTTTCATGCAAAAGGAACTTGAAAAAGGCAACTATGTGATCGCCGGTGGGGATTTCAACCGCACCTTCCCCGGTGCGGAAACCCTATATCCTTCGATCGAAGGCATTCCCGATGCGCCATTGTTAGATGAGACGCTTTTTGAACAATATACGCTCGCCTATGACATCACGACCCCGACGAAACGTTCAACGAATGAACCGTATACGAATCAGGAAGGGACCATCCAATATTATCTGATCGACGGATTCATCGTTACTGAAAATGTTGAAGTGAACAAGGTGGAAACGCTTGATGAAGGGTTTGCGTATTCCGATCATAACCCCGTGGTGATGACGTTCACCCTGTTGCCATGAAAAAAGCCTTGTTCGCAAGGCTTTTTCATAAAAAACGTTCGATGATCATCGGGGTGATGAAGGCTTCGATGAAGGCGGCCAGAAACAGCATGATGAAAAGCAGAGGCAGCAACCGTATGCCGAGAAGGAAATTCTCCCGCAAGCGATCGGTTCGCTTCGCGGTTTTGGGACGGATGACGATATCTTTGGCGATTTTCATGCCGACCGCCGCGGCGATGAAAAACGCGGGGATTTCCAGGATGCCGTGAGGCAGGATGCCATAGAGATAAAACGCCCATGTTTCGATGCCGGTCTCCGCCGTAATCAGCGGTTCGATGATGCCTACCAGCGCCGCATTCACAAAAAGGGCCAAAAAGGGAAAGAAAAGCACGATGCCGCCAAACATTGTCACAAGAAACGATCGGGAGTTGTTCAGAAAATAGAACACCATCGCATTGAGTCCCGTGAAGTTTTCAATGCCGGCGAATTCTTCTAAGTCCTCAAGGTCGAACTCAGGCGCCACTTCATTGATGATGCCGATCAGTCTGTCGATGTTCTCACGCATGATCACCGATGTGATGACAGCGACCGCGAAGAAAATCATCGCCGCCACAAGGATATGGAAGCGGATAGGGCGCAGATTCTTTTTAAGGTACGATTGGATGAAAGTCATTGTGATTTCTCCTGTTCAGATTGTATGTCGTCATCTTTATGATATCACATAAAAGGCGCAATACACCCATTCCATAAGAAACGGAACCGCTATTTTATGTTAAACTGTTCATGAAACCATCCAGTCAACGGAGGACTTATAACTATGATCGATTTCAGAAGCGACACCGTTACCAAACCCACACAAGCCATGCGCGAAGCCATGCGAAACGCCACCGTCGGCGATGATGTGTACGGCGATGACGAGACCATCAACACATTGGAGAAAACCGCCGCCAATCTGGTGGGCAAGGAAGCGGCACTGTTTGTGCCGAGTGGAACCATGGGCAATCAGATTGCCATCATGGTTCATACTTCACCTGGCGATGAGATCATTCTCGGTCAGGGGTCGCATATCAAGAACTATGAAGTCGGCGCGGCAAGCGCCTTGAGTGGTGTGGGATACCACCTCGTACCGGATGATGGCGGGCATCTCGAGGAAGAAGCGACGCTCAGAGGCATACGCGGTGAGAACATCCACTTTCCCAAGACGACACTCATCCTGAGCGAGACCGCCCACAGTTCCGGCAAGGTCGCCCCGCTCAAGACCCTTGAAGTGATCGGTCGCATCGCAAAGGACCATGGCATTGCGCATCATCTTGACGGAGCCCGCGTGTTCAACGCGGCTGTCGCACTTGGCGAAGACGTCAAGGAAATCACCCGGCATGTCGATTCTGTGATGTTTTGTCTTTCCAAGGGGCTCGCAAGTCCTGTAGGAAGCATTCTGGCGGGTTCGAAACCCTTCATTGAAAAGGCACGCAAATATAGAAAGATGCTCGGTGGAGGCATGCGTCAGGCCGGTGTTTTGGCCGCTCCGGGACTCATTTCGCTCAATACCATGTGCAAACGTCTCAACAAAGACCACGAAAACGCCGAATACCTTGCGAAGAGGCTGTACGAACTCGGTGGTTTCGAGGTGGACCTTACCGCCCGCGATATCAACATGGTCTTTGTCAGGACGAAAACACACGACCTCGACATGATTGCGAACACTCTTGAAAAACAGGGCATTCTCCTCGGAGGATACAAAGGCGACTACATGCGACTCATGACCCATAACGATATCCGTAAAGAGGACATCGACACACTGATTGAGGCACTTCACGCCATCATTCAATAATAACAAATAAATTTTCAAATAAGGGCACAGTTTCAAGCAGGTGAACGACGATTGCGGTCACAACTACGGTCATCGGACTTTAAAGTACTTTGCGGACTATCTGGAAACGGTTGTTGAAGGTTCGCGAGGCAAAGCCTACCGTATCGGCGGTGATGAGTTCGTCGTGCCGGTGCCCGGGGACCAGGCGTTCGACATATCCGCGTTTCAAACAAGCTGAATGCATTTTCACACAAGCATCATGATGAACTTTTTGTCGCTTACGTCCATACGGCCATTGACGGCAAAGCAAAAAATGACAGAATCTATCTGGATGTGACGCTGAAAAAAGCCGATGCACTGCTTTACAAGTATAAAAAGATGAATAAATGATATTGAATCAAAACGGCCCGCATAAATCTCATGCGCGCCGTTTTTTGATTGATGTATCTTGTCCGGAAATCATCGCTCGATACGTTTTTCATCCGTTAAGTGGCGTTTGAGTGTGGCGAAGGTCATCGGATGAGCGTAGAAGAACCCTTGATATTCATTGCAACCCGCGGATTTCAGAAGGTCCGCCTGCAATTTCGTCTCTACGCCTTCGGCAAGGGTCATGATTCCGAGCGATTCCGAAAGTTCGACCATGGCTTTCAAAATGGCCAGCGATTTTTCGTCCGTATCGAGATCATGCACGAACTCTTTCGCGATTTTGATGCGATGGACGGGGAAATCCTTGAGGTAACTCAAAGATGAAAACCCTGTACCGAAATCATCGATGGCGAGCGTGAACCCGTAATCTTTCAATGTTTTGAGCGCTTCGATGGAGGCTTCGGGTTGCGCCATCAGTGCGGACTCGGTGATCTCGAGTTCAAGTTTTTCAGGCGTTACGTCATAGCGATTCAGTGATGCCATGATGTCATCCGCGAAATCATCCTCAAGCAGGTTTCTGGCGGAGATGTTGATCGCGACATGGAGCGGGATGCCGTTTTGCTTGGCATGGTTGATCGTTTTAAGGGATTCATCGATAATCCAGCGTGTCATGTCGCTGATGAGGGAGGATTGTTCAATCAGGGGGATAAACTCATCCGGACTCAGCTCACCAAAAGTAGGATGTTTCCACCGTATGAGCGCCTCAACATGAGCGCCTTCGCCGGTGGACGAACCGACTTTTGGCTGGAACACAAGGTAAAGTTCGTTGCGGTCGATGGCGTCACGGAAGGAACCGATGATCTCGATGTCGGCTTTTGACTTGGATTGCGTCTCATCGTACACGCTGTACTCAAGCCCGTTTAATTTTGCGTGGCTGGCCGCAAGCGACGCCTGGTTGAGCGTGTTGTCGAGCGTTTCATGGAACGTTGCGGCTCCTAGGTGTACTTCAAGCAGAACGGGCACGTCGCCGTGGATGATGGATTCACGGAACAACTCCGTAATGAAATCGAGATAAGCTTTCAATGAATCCGTTTTAAGTGCGATGATGAGACTCAACGCGTCGTTGGCGTAAATCCGGGTTGAATCGGGCAGGTACTCGGTCAGTCGGTCATGCGCTTTTTGAAGGATGCTGCGATACGTCAATGGACCGATGAAATCAACAATCTCCTCATAGTTGCTCACCCTAAGATGAACATAAGAGAATTCCTTCTGCTTTTCGGCATCCATGTCCCGCCAGTCCTCATACAGTTTGTTCGAAAGCGTCAGATTCGTGTTGTTGAGCGTATTCCTCGCTTTCAGCACCATGTTGAAATGCTTGTTGAGCGATTCTTTGAAAAGCCCCACGATGCCCCCGATCGACACAAAAAACCCCATCCGGAATAGCCAGTTGATCGGTGTTTGCATGGTGCCTTCGGCCACGTTGAGCGGCATGAACGGACCAAGCAGAAAACCTCCGACAAGACCGGTGATGATGCCGCCACGGGCGGAAAACATCAACGCCGCGATGACGATAGGGATATACATGCTGTGGGCGAACACTCTGTAGGACCCTCCGGTAAAGTACACAAAAATGGTCACGACCAAAAGTAAAAAGCCCACGAAAAATGCGGTCGCGAGCTTCTGGCGTGACGAAGGTTCATGGATTTTCAGTTTCGAACGTATGATTTCAAACATAAACACAGGTGCCCCGAACCTGTCTCCTTTGAAGGATTATGATGCCCCTTAATACCCGTATTATAGCATTATGACCCAATAATGCAAAGATAAGGACTTGGAACACATCATCATTTTTATGAAATTTCCGCAATTCCGGATTTGATTTTTCTTAAAAATGATATAATAGTAACAGACTGAAACCAAGATGGGAATGATGCAGCGATGTTCGAACCCTCCACATACGGTTTTTTCGCAGACGTCACCGCGTTTGTGCATCTGCTTTATGTCATATTTGTTGTCGCCGGCCAGGGACTGATTCTCATGGGTGGCATATTCGCATGGCGATTTGTAAAAAACATGACGTTCAGGATCATTCACCTGATCGCCATCGCGATAGTCGCCGTTCAGGAGATGCTCGGTGTGCTCTGTCCGTTGACGGTGCTGGAATATTACTTCAGAAATCTCGCCGGGCAAAGCGTCAACACCGATCTCACATTTGTCATGCGAATTTTCAGAAGCATGGTCTTCATCTCCATGCCGGACTGGATGTATACGGTCATTTATATCGGAACAGCAGTCATCGTCCTTGCGACGATGTTCGTGATCCCGCCGATGTTTAAGCAAGGCGAGGAACAACCATCATTTTCCACGCCGAGCGAAGCCGGATAAAATGAATATATTTCTCTTGAACAAACCGTCAAACAATGATACTATTTACAATGGACTGCGAGCGTGGCGGAATTGGTAGACGCGCATGGTTCAGGGTCATGTGGGCCTAGCCCTTGGGGGTTCAAGTCCCCCCGCTCGCACCATAATCAATCCTTTACAGTCCATTGCGTCCCATGTGGCAATGGACTTTTTATTTTGCCTAGCTCTCACTCCAATATAAAACCCCTCAAAAGCACCGCACCATAATCAAGCGAGCCGATCTGCGGCTCGCTTTTTTGGTGTCGCCTTCAGAAGCATCTTACCAGCGCAGGCTTTTATGTGATTATGGGCCAAGTTCTGCGGCAATGCGTTTTCGAGCGTCTTTCATCCGCTTGGGAAGTGAAAAGTCATGGAGGATCGAGACGTAATCTTCATACGCTGCCTTGAGCCCTTTTTCAAGTGGGGTTTCAAGGGTCGTGAAACGTCTGAGTTTCCGTACGGAAAGCACATTGTCGTAATCAAAGAACGGGAAGAAGTGGAGGACGTTTTCTCCAAGCGCTTCAGGGTCGACAAACACGATGTTGGGGACGATGCTCATCGTTTCACCACAGCGCTTCACCCATTCTTCAAACGTGAAAGGGAAACTGTCGCCGACATTGTACGTGCCACCGGGGATGACGCCTTCAAGCGCCATCTTGCAGTAGGCGGCCAGATCGCGCACATAGACGAACTGGACCACGTTGTTGGACGAAGGGACATAGACCGGCAAGTCATTTTCAATCAGATGGAACATGAGCCGTTCCCGTTTGATGTAGTTGTCTTCCCCATAGACGAACGGCGGTCTGAAAACGATCAGCTGTTCTGAGTGGAGCTGATTGCGAAGGAAGGTTTCGGCTTCAATCTTGTTTGTGGCGTAATCGCCGAAAGGCGACTCCCCGCCGAGCGTGTCGTTTTCATCAAACGGTACGGTGTTTTCGTGAATGTCATAGACGGCGCCGGTGCTGATGTAGACATATTTTTTGAGTAAGGCGGTCTCAAGATTGGCAAGCAGTCGTTTAGCTTGTGAGCGGTCAAACCCCGAAATGTCGATGACGTAATCGAAGTGCTGTCCCTCAAGCGCTTTTTCAAGTTGTTTTGCATCATTGCGATCGGCTTTTAACTGCGTTATTTTCGCATCCTTCAAAGGATGATTGCCCCGGTTCAAGACATACACGTCGTAAGCGTCCTTATGCATATCGACAACGTGCCGACCGATGAAGTAGGACCCACCCATCACAAGCAGTTTTTCCATATGAATCGTCCTTTCCTGATGATATGGTCCATTATACCATTGAATGGGGGAGCCCTACGGGAATGAATGCGTATGTTTTTTGAAAGTTCACATGAAAAAAACCGCCAATTTGTATTATAATTAGTGTGTAGAACGTTTCAAGAAGGAGACGGATATGAAAAAAGTATATGTGTTTTTGGCACTGACTTTCGCGCTCACCATTCTTTCGCACGGTTTGCTTGCCATCCTCACGCGAACGGACGTCATCGACTTTAACAGCGCAGCCGGCATGATCCTTTTTATCATCGGTGGCGCCTCACCGACGGTATGGGCGTTTGTGGTGGCGCACCGTTTTGGCGCTTCAGAAAAACAGGCCTTTTACGACGATCTGCTCAACTGGCGGTCCGCACCGAGGTATTGGCTTTATGCTCTGGTGATTCCGGTTGCGGCGGCGCTTATCCTTAGAAGCATGATTGCGACGATGGACCCTGAAGTTGCCATGTCCGTTGAAACGGTCTGGTTCTATCCTTTATATTTACTGAGTGCGATTGTGTTCGGCGGACTGGAGGAAGTCGGTTGGCGCGGCATGCTTCAAAGGCATCTCAAGCCACGTCTCACCCTCATCAAGACCGCCATCATCATCGGGGTCATCTGGGGAGTGTGGCATACGCCGCTTTTCTTTGTGGCTGGCGGACCGCAAGAAGGCTTCGCTTACGTGCCTTATATCATGAGCGCTATATTTTTTAGCGGTTTCATCACCTATCTTTACGTCCGTACACGCTCTGTCTTATTGGTGGTCGTGTTCCATGCGGGCATCAATGCCGCTGCGAGCATCGGGCTATATATTCCGATGGAACATACCGGAAGTGTCTACCTGACGCTCACACTCGGCATCGCGACCGTTTATGCGCTCATTTACGCGCAAGATAGAAACTTGATCGTATGAGAGGGACGACTCTATATGAAAAAAGGTTATGACGTATTCGGAAAAGCGTACGGCGTCATGTTGCGTAACGATCCCCATCACACGGATTCCGTCGACCACACGTTGTTAAAAGAAATGATTCTCCTTGATGCTTCGACGGAATCATTATTATACGATCGCACCATCGACGTCCCCAAAACCATTGAAAACCATGCGCTGTATGATTTTGCGCAGACATTCCGTTCAGAGGATGCACCTGCGACCATAAGGAATGTCTTGGCCCATATCTCAAAAGCGGCCTGGGCGTTTTCGACGAAGGAAAAACCGCTCATCTTCGGCGGCACCGAAGTCAGCATCCTAAAACGTGGTTCGGACTGGTGCGCCGACCTTTCCAGAGTGGGTTGTGTGCTCCTTCACTGTCTTCGCATCCCCGCCAGGATGGTTCACACCGTCAACGACAAAAAGGCCTATCATGGTCATGTGGTTGTGGAGGCGTTTTATGAAGGGGCTTACGGTGTCTGTGATTTTCTTTACGGTGTGCTCGCCTATGACCATCGTCCCTACTCCGCAAAGGAACTGAAAAATAATCCTGAACATATCGAACTGTTCTATAGCCGGGATTACCCGAGTTATGACAAGGCACTGGACCTTCGCAACCAGTATAGCATGGTGGCCATCAGTCATTACGATCCTATGGCAGCGCATCAATACATCGAAAGCGGCCTGAACGACTATACCCGGAACCTGCTGCAGACGCCGCATCATGGCAAATGGTTCATGGGCGAGGACGCATAAGCCCTTTGCCTCGAGCGTACCGCATGATATAATGGGCCTGATTCATTTCATCAAAGGAGGATGCCATGAAAATCCATACCGAGACAATCCAAGTGAACACCAAAGCCAGCCAGTCTTTCGAAGACATCGGACCGAAGATTCGTGAAGCGCTTGAAAAAAGCGGCATCAAAGAAGGCAGCGTGACGCTTTTTGTCCCGCACACCACCGCGGCGGTCACCATCAATGAAAACGCCGACCCCGATGTGGTTACGGATATGCTGCTTGGCCTTGACAAAGCGTTCCCCGACCGTCGTGATTTCAAACACATGGAAGGCAATTCCCATGCCCATCTGAAATCCTCGGCCGTGGGCGTCGACCAGACGATTCTCGTCTCGAACGGATCGATGCTTCTTGGAACCTGGCAAGGGCTTTTCTTCTGTGAATTCGACGGCCCCAGAAACCGTAAGCTTCATATCCGCATCACCGGTGAATGACCATCCACAGACCATAAAAAACAATCCCCGGGAATGATACCATGCTTAAAATCATCTACATCCAGACCGGACTTCTGTTCATTATGCCGATCGCGTCCGCCTTGCGTTACGATGAGATCGGCTTTTTGAACGAATTCACTTATCTTCCGATGACGACATTCATGTTCGCTTTGCTGCAGACCTTCCGTTACAACAACAAAATTCTCATCCGGATCAAATATTTCATCCCGATCGGATTGGTCGGCTTTTACGGACTGAATGTTTTCATTCTTAACATTGACTTGATTCTAGGCACCATCGCCATCGCGGTCGCCATATTCCAAATGCCACTATATCAAGAAGAAATGCGTAGACTCGCCAAAGGAGAACGATGACATGAAAGCCTACAAGAGACTCTCAAGCCTCGTCTATCAACACGATAAACCAATCGGCAAATCGCTTGGTGACTTGCCGTTTTATGCGTCCAAACTCTCAAACATCAAAGGGAAGGTGCTCGAACCCGCTTGCGGCAACGGACGGATCATGGTGCCGCTTAATGAAGCGGGCATTGACATCGAAGGATTCGATTTGAGCGATGAAATGCTTTCCATCCTAAAAGCGCACATCGAAAAAGAAGGACTCGCTTTAAACGCATGGAAAGACGACATGGTCACGTTCAGTGCCCCGAACACGTATGAAGCGCTGATCGTACCGGCAGGCAGTTTCCTGCTCATCAATAACGCCGCCGACGCTTCCGAAGCTTTAAAACGTTTCAATGAAGTCATGGAGGATGGCGGATTGCTTTATATTGATATCTTTTTGGCCAGAGATACTGCGGTCGGTGATACGGAAGTGAAAAGTTTCCAAATCGATAAAACCACCACCATCCGTCTCACCATGGAAGTCATCGAGTATGACGAAACAGAAAATGTCTTCACAAGCCGCCATCTGTACGAGAAATACGAAAACGGCAAAAAAAC
>PWHE01000027.1 GCA_003554735.1 Mollicutes bacterium
CTGGTCATCATCTCGGTGGGGCTGTTCGCGCTGCTCACGGTGTTCATCTCCTCGCTGCGCTCGGCGCAGGAGCAGGAGGCCCACTCCCAGGCCACCCGCATCGGCACGCAGACGCTCGAGGAGTTCCGCGGCAAGGCGTTCGAGGACATCGCGGTGGGGGATCACGACGACTACCCCGAAGACTACGAGCGCACCATTGACGCGGGCGGTCGGGAGTTCGACGTCTCCATCCAGGTCAGCTGGGAGGACGACGCTGCGGTGGCCGAGCAGGCCGGCGGTGACGGCGACGAGGACGACGACACCGAGGCCGGTCTGAAGCGCGTCGAGGTCACCGTCGCGTGGCAGGTGCTGGGCAACGACCGGTCCAACACGTTCGCCACGGCGATCTCCCCTCGGGACGGGGTCGCGGCGTCGGGACCAGAGCAGAGCCTCGGTGTGACCGTCCAGCCTTCGGCGCTCGCGGTCACGAGCGACGGGGACGTGCGAGAGGATCGACTCGAGATCACGGCGGACGTGACAGGGTTCGGTGACGAGCCCGACGTGCGTGCGGGCTTCGTGCGCTACGACCTCGATGAGGACGGGGAGATCGGCGACCCGGACGAGGGCGATGAGGTCGCCCTCGAGCGCGACGACCTTGACGAGGGCATCTGGTCGTGGTCGGCGGAGACTGACGAGCTCGAGGACGTCCTGCCCGACCTCGAACCCGACCGCGAGGCCACCGACTGGGTGCACGTCGAGGTCACCGCCGACGACGGGACGCGAGAGCTCACTCGCGTCGTGACGCTGGACCTCACGACCGGGGTCGCGCTGAACGCCGAGGTCGAGCCCGAGGGCACGATCGAGGTGGATCACTGCGATGACGGGGACCGCTGTCGCCCATCGGACGACGTGCACCTGTCGGTCGACCCTCTGGCGCCTGAGGATGTCGGGGCCGTTGATGGCCCGGTGTTGGAGCTGCGGTTCGAGGGCCAGGACGATGAGGTCCTGGACGTCGAATGGGAGGGCGACCACGAGGACGGCTGGGACGCGACGCTCGATGGCGGCGAGGACGGCGAGGCCCTCTTCCCCGACGATGCCAGCGAGGTGACCTTCGTGTTCAGCGTGGACCCCGAGTCCGAGGACGACGAGGTCGTCGAGACCGAAGTGGTGCGCGGCCTTCGGCACGCGGGCGATCCGACCCTCGTCGACGTGTCGCTGCGCGAAGAGCCGATCCTCATCGCTAGTGACGACGCCGCCGATGGTGAGCACCCAGTCCAGGTTCGAGATGGCGAGGAAGCGGACTGGGAGGACGCGGACGCTGGCCAGAACCTGCTGCACCTCGAGCTGGACGCAGTGGTGGCACTGCCGGGGGATGAGCATCCCGAGGACTGGACCGTGACGTTCCGCGACGCGGAGGAGAACGAGCACGACCTCGAGCTGCACAACGGCGCGGATGACGACGAGCTCGTGTACCGGCTTGATCTCGCTCCAGGCGATGCCAGCTTCAGCGAGGTCACCGATGGCGGGCGAACCGAGATCACCTTCGACCTCGTCCGTGATGAGGATGGCGACCATGAGGACCGCATGGCCGTGCGTCATGAGATCGCGGAGCCCGAGAGCGCCAACCCTCGCGTGGAGCCCGATCCCATTGAGGTGACTTCCCCGGATCCTGAAGACGGGTGCGATCACCAGAACGACTGTGTCTTCGAAGACGACTTCTCGTTCAACGTGGGGGAACACAGCGACATCGACGAGGTCCTTGTCGAGCTCGAGACGTTCGACGACGAGCTCGATGATGACCACGAGCCAGACGGAGGTGAGTGGTCGCCCGGAGGCGGTTGGAACAATCCCAGTCTTGATCCCAGGGATTCCAATGGGGCGCAGTTCCACTTCACCATGACCTATGAGACCTATCGCATCACCGAGACGGTGATTGTCGAGGTGGAGGAAGAATGATGTTGCGCGTGCCGCGGTCGCGGACGCCACAGGACGAACGGGGCTTCACGCTCGTGGAGGTCCTCGTGGCCATCGTGATCGCGGGGATCGTGGGTGGGCTCACCGTTGGGGTCGTGGCCCGCAGCGCGGAGCAGGAGCGCTCCACCACGAGCCACGTCACCACGCTGAACGAGGGCAAGACCGCGCTGGAGCGCATGACGCGCGACATCAGAGCGGCTGATCCCGTCCTCGAGGCGGAGCCCGATGAGGTCGCGGTGGTGGTGCGCGACGGGAGCTCGGTCCGCTGGCGTCGGTGGCATGCCTCGGACGGAGTGCTGACCGTCGAGGAGCAGCGGTTCGACCCCGGCGATGCCCCGGAGGAGTGGGACGACGCTCCAACGGAGTCGACGACCACCCAAACCCTGCTGCGATCACTCGACGACCCGGAGCCATTCAGCTATCGCAATGCAGCCGGCGACGACCTCGACGCCGACGAGGACGTGGCCCAGGACGTGCGCGCGGTCCGCGTGGACCTCGTCCTCGAGAGCAGCGAGGGGCGCCGCGTGTCGCTGCATGACGACATCACCGTGCGCAACGCGCAAGGAGGGGAGTGAGCACCATGTTCGCACGCTCCGATCGCGGGAGTCTGCCGCTAGCCCTCATGGTGACGATCCTCGTCACGGGGCTCGTCTCCGTCGTCACGGCGAGCGTCGTGATGGGACAACAGCAGACCCGCTTCGACGAGTCCTACGAGCGTGCGCTGCAGGTGGCCGAGCACGGTTCGGATGCCCTGCTCCACAAGGTGCAGAACCAGGAGGCTGACGACGTAGCACCGGGAGCGACGGTGACCTCTGATGGCTCCCTCGAAGGCGGTGGAGCGTATGAGGCCGAGCTCGTTGAGGA
>PWHE01000092.1 GCA_003554735.1 Mollicutes bacterium
CGGTATTTGAAGATTTGGGTGTGGTGAACCGAGCCATCCTCGGCGTCGGTCAACAGGACGTTGATTTCCATGAACTCAAACCGATGGATCGCAACATTTCCCTGATGGGAAGCAGCAGTGATCACATCATTGCCGGTGTATGGAACTCCCCTGCACAGTATAAGGTAGGAGACGTTCTCAGATTCAAACTTACCTATGGAAGCTTGTTATCCCTTATGACGTCGGAATACGTGGAGAAGTTCTATGTCCAAACAATATAGAAAGACCTATATGGAAGTGTATTTGGATAAAATCCAGCAGAATTATCGCACAATCAAAGAATGTGCACCTGGAAAAGAGGTCATCCCGGTTGTGAAAGCTGACGCCTATGGCATGGGTGCCAAGCAGGTGGTGTCCTACCTTATCGGAGAAGGACACGACCTTTTTGCGGTTGCGACGCTTGAAGAGGCTTTGGAGATACGTTTGTTGAATGACACGGTCGATGTTTTTGTGATGGGGCTTATCAATTCGAGCGATTTACACACCGCTTCAAAAAAGAACATAGTGTTCACCGTGCCAAATGAGGATCTATACCACGCTGTGGCGAGTTTTGACGGTCCTTTGCGCTTTCATTTAAAAATTGACACAGGAATGAACCGTTTGGGGTTCAAAGACTACCATAGAGCGTATGAGCTTATGAATGACCTTTCAAAACGCCCTCATCTTAGGCTTGAAGGTTTATTCACACACCTTGCGACGTCTGACAGTGACGAATCCTTCGCACAAATTCAAATCAGGCGTTTCAGAGACTTTGTTTTAAAAGCGCCTTTCATACCCCCGATGGTGCATGTGTCTAATTCTTCCGCTGCCATCAAATTTGAAAAGGATCTTGATTACACGACGCATTCAAGGGTAGGCATATCTCTCTTTGGAGAAACCCTTGAAAAAAACCTCGACATTCTTGATCCTGTCTTCAAAGTAAAGAGCCATATCATAGATATCAAAGAATTAAAAAAAGGGGATATGGTGGGGTATGATTTAACGTATGAAGCACAAGAGGATGAACGCATAGCCATCCTTCCGATTGGCTACGCGGATGGAGTCACCCGAAAGAATCAGGGCGGCCATGTGTCTTTGAATGGCCTTAAATATCCGATTGTTGGACGCGTATGCATGGACCAAATGTTCATAAAAGTGGATGAAACCGTCAGAAAAAATGATATAGTAGTGTTAGTGGGAGACGCTTTGACACCGGTAAATGAAATGGCAAATCGGCAAGAGACCATACCGCACGAAATTCTTTGTCAGTTCTCAAAACGTGTTCCCCGTCTATATATGACCAATAGGAAGTGATAGCATGATTAATGTATATTCTGAGATAGGTCAACTGAAAACAGTTCTTCTTCACCGTCCCGGACAAGAACTCGAAAATCTGACGCCTTCGGTGTTGGACAGATTGCTGTTTGATGAAATCCCTTATCTCAAAATCGCGCAAGACGAACACGACGCTTTTGCGAATGCTTTACGAGATGAAGGGGTTGAAGTACTGTATATCACGGAAATGCTTGCTGAAGCGTTAGATCATAACCCGGAAGTCATCGACCATTTCATCAAAGAATTTGTTGACGAGGCGCGAATTAAATCCAAACCAGTTAAAGACGCTGTTTACAAATATCTTAAAAACATGGAAACCAAGCCGATGATCGAAAAAATGATTGCCGGTATAAGGACAAGGGAAGTTCCGGTTGATACCGGTGCTTCAATCATGGATATGCTTGAAAAAGAATATCCATTTTATACGGACCCCATGCCAAACATCCTCTTTCAAAGAGATCCGTTCGCAAGCATCGGACGAGGGGTCAGTGTGCACCGTATGAATACACACGCACGACAACGGGAAACGATATTTTCGAGTTACTTGTTAAAATATCATCCGCGTTTTCAACGTGAGGACCTCTCCTTTTATTTCAATCGCACCGAGGAAGAGTCTCTTGAAGGCGGCGACATTCTCGTTCTTAATGATAAGACGCTTGCTGTTGGAATCAGTGATCGGACCGACCCCTACGCAATTGAGAAACTGGCAAGAAAGCTTTTTTCCAAAAAAGAATCATTTAAAACGATCTTGGCGATCAACATACCGAAGACCCGTGCTTTCATGCATTTGGATACGGTGTTCACCCAGGTTGATCATGGCGTGTTTACCATCCACCCAGGCATCGTTAAATATCTGACTGTTTTTGAGATAACTGACAGCAATGGATCACTAAAGATAAAGAAGATTGTCTCGACCCTGCAAGATGTCCTTGAGAAACATCTTGAAAGACCTGTTGAACTTGTGAATTGCGGGGGGGATGATGTTGTCGACTCCGAACGCGAACAATGGTCTGATGGCGCCAATACTTTAGCGGTATCTCCGGGCGTTGTTATTGCATATTCAAGAAATCATATCACAAACAAACTGCTTCGTGAAAAAGGCGTGCGCGTCATTGAAATTCCATCATCTGAGCTCTCAAGAGGTCGCGGTGGACCGCGATGTATGAGCATGCCATTGGATAGAGAATTGACTATAAGAAAAGAGGGAAAAACATGAACCTTAAAGGAAGAAGTTTTGTAACACTTCTTGACTACACAAAAGAAGAAATCGAATTTTTGCTCGGACTTTCTGAAAGACTCAAGAACGAAAAAGCCTCAAACACCCCACATCGTTTTTTAGAGGGAAAGAACGTTGTCTTGCTTTTCCAAAAAGATTCAACTCGGACGCGTTGCGCGTTTGAAGCGGGCGCATACGATTTGGGCATGGGCGTTACATATCTTGGACCAAGTGGATCACAGATGGGAAAAAAAGAATCCATAAAGGACACGGCCAGAGTGCTTGGCAGAATGTATGACGGTATCCAGTTCAGGGGGTATCGCAATAGTGACGTCGAGCAGCTTGCAAAATATTCCGGTGTGCCTGTCTGGAACGGCCTGACCGACTTGTATCATCCAACGCAGATATTGGCTGATTTTCTTACCGTCAAAGAAAACTTCGGAAAACTTGTAGGCATCAACTTTACATACATCGGCGATGCGCGAAACAATATGGGGAATTCACTGATGATCGGATGTGCCAAACTCGGCATCAACTTTACTGCTGTTGCGCCGAAGAACTTATGGCCGGAACAATCACTCGTCGATCATTGTAAAAACCTTGCCAAGGACAGCGGTTCTAGCATCACGCTGACAGAAGACAAGATGGAAGGTACCAAAAACGCGGATGTGCTTTACACGGACGTGTGGGTATCCATGGGAGAACCCAAAGAGGTATGGCGTTCAAGGATCGATGAGCTGAACGACTATCAAGTGGACCTTGACTTGATGAAAAACGCCAAGCAATCGGCAATCTTCATGCACTGTCTCCCTGCTTTCCACGGGGATGATACCGATATCGGAGCCGAAGTCGCCAAGGAGTTCGGTGACAAATATCCTCGTGTCAAAAAAGGTGAAATGGAAGTGACTGATGAAGTCATTGAATCCCCTCAAAGCAAAGTGTTCGACGAGGCTGAAAATCGCATGCATACGATTAAAGCCGTGATGCTCGCGACAATGAGTGACAGTTATTGATTGATCAAAGGGTCGTTTAACGACTCTTTTTTTCTTAAACGCGTCCCATAATGTTATAATTAAAGGTGACATGAGGTGAGTGCCATGACAATGCTTTTCTCTTTTTTTGTTTATTCCTTTCTGGGCTGGGTCTTGGAAGTGATCTACGCTTATACCAAAGAAAAACGCTTCGTCAACCGTGGTTTTTTAAACGGCCCATTCGTTCCAATCTATGGTTTCGGTCTTCTCTCGCTCCATTTTATTGTTCATGCGTTCTATGACGATTTCGATCCTTTGCGCATCGGTTCGGTTGTCGTAGTGTTTTTGCTTGTGATTATCGTTTCAACATTAATTGAGTTGTTGGCCGGTTATATCCTGAATGTATTGTTCGAAACGAGATGGTGGGATTACTCACACCTGAAATACAATTTCAAAGGATATGTGGCACTTCGTTTCTCTATAGCATGGGGTGTTATCGGGACGTTCAGCTACATATACATGCATCACTATGTCGTGATGCCCTTGATTGACGCATTGGATGCACAGCTCGTCGCTATTCTCTCCACAACCCTCGTGATCGGAATGTTTATCGACTGGATGCTCACCGTTGTATCGCTTCTCAATTTCCGCCGCATGCTTTATGAGCTCAAGGGACGTCTGACAAACCTGCGCAAGAAAACCGATATGCTTGAAGATGCGCTTGAAAACAGTCGATTGGATAAACTGAAAGCGAATCTGACAACGCTTCTTTCGAGTGTCAGGACCAATGAAAGACTGACCAAAGTCAAATCAAAAATCGATCAGTTGAAAGCTTTTTTCAGTACACCGAAACCTGAAGAGCCACGACGTGAGTTTGAATCCCTTCGCCGTCTTGCGGAGAAAATAACGGAAAGTCGTTTTTATAAAGCGTTTCCCGACATAAAGCTTTCACTCAGGAACAACGATCAAGAAGAAGATAAGGAGAAAGATAAAAACAATGACACCGACTGATCAAGCGTACTCGGAATTCTATGCCATCGGCAAAGAGATTCTGACTCATCCGGTCTATCAGAGGCTAAAGAGTTATATTCATCATGGTGAAACTTCGGTTTTTGCTCACTCGGTCATTGTCGCTTACCTCGCACACCGGTTGTCCGAACGGTTGAACCTTGATACGAACTCTGTGGTCAGGGGGGCGCTGCTGCATGATTTCTTTCTTTATGATTGGCATGAAGAGGGTAAACGTGTTAGAAAGCCCCTACTGAAAAAGCACGGTTTCAAACACGCTTCGTATGCCCTGGAAAATGCCGCTTTTTATTTCAGTCTCAATCCCATAGAAAAAGATATTATCTCCAAACACATGTTTCCTTTGAACATGAAACCCCCGGTTCATCTGGAAAGCTGGGTTGTCAACCTTGTGGATGACTACGTGACATTTTTTGAGACGTTTAAAAATATGAAAGACGATTTCCATTCGCTTTTGCAATATGTGAATGAGCGGATAGCGGATGATTTATCATTACTTTAATATGCGCACACGCGAGCGCGCACGCGTGTGCGTTTGCTTCCGATTTCATAGAAAAAAGACTCATTACTTCTGCTTTTCAACCGAACCCCTTCGTTCTCCACCGCAGTAGCAGTACCTTTTCCGCGAGCAACAAAGAAATTATAATAATTTAAGTAAAAAGACTTGAAAAGGTCTATTTTTTTTGGTAACATATCAAAGACTTTGAAAAAGGTCTGGCTGTGAAGTGGGAGGTTGTTGACACACCGAGAGACGTTGTCTTGAGGTGTGAGCAAGAAATTTCCGCGGAGCAAGTCTATAAATGATTGTAGGCGAAAGGAGGAACTTACATGGCAGCACAAAGCATTCGTATCCGATTGAAGTCATATGACCACAGGTTACTTGACCAATCAGCGAAGAAAATTGTTGAAACGGTGAAGAAAACCGGTTCCAAAGTATCCGGTCCCATTCCGTTGCCAACCGAAAAAGAGGTGTTCACCATTCTTCGAAGCGTTCACGTCAACAAAACTTCACGTGAACAGTTCGAGCGTAGAACACATAAGCGCCTGATTGATATTGTGGATCCAAACCCACAAACAATCGACAGCTTGATGCATCTGGACTTACCATCCGGTGTAGATATCATTTTGAAATAATAATTAGGAGGTGTACTCATGGCCAAAGGTATCTTAGGAACAAAAGTAGGAATGACTCAGATTTTTGATGATGCAGGACGTCTTGTCCCAGTCACGGTAATCAGTTGTGAACCTAACATTGTTCTGCAGAAAAAAACTGTCGAAAACGATGGTTACGAAGCCGTTCAACTCGGTTTCAGAAACAAGCGTGATAAACTTGCAAACAAGCCTGAAAAAGGTCACGCCGCGAAATCAGGATCCAACCCTAAGCGCTACGTTAAAGAAATTGCTGGAAAAGAAATGAGCAATTTCGAAGTAGGTCAGGAGATTGGAGTCAATATATTCGAGGCGGGCGAAATCATTGATGTGACCGGAACATCCAAAGGAAAAGGGTTCCAAGGAAGCATCAAACGCCATAACCAAGGACGCGGACCGATGACCCACGGTTCTCACTACCATAGAGGTCCAGGTTCAATGGGACCGATTGATCCCAACCATGTTCGCAAAGGGAAGAAACTCCCGGGACATATGGGACATGAAACAGTGACCATTCAGAACCTGCAAGTTGTCAAAGTGGACGAAGAGAAAAATCTTTTGCTTGTAAAAGGCAATGTCCCAGGACCAAGAAAAGGACTTGTGGAAGTTCGTAACGCGACAAAACACGACGCAATCGAACCACTTGACCCAGCACAATTCACCAAAGACGAAACCACTAAAGAAGAATCGTAAACGCTAGTACTTGAAAGGAGGATTTGAAATGCCAAAAGTAGCATTGTTAAATCAAAGCGGACAAAATGTTGGCGAAGTCAACTTGAATGATAACGTATTCGGCATCGAGCCGAACCAACAAGTCCTTTTCGATGTTGTCAAGGCCATTCGTGCCAACAATCGTCAAGGCACACATAAAGTAAAAACCCGCAGCGAAGTTCGCGGCGGCGGACGCAAACCATGGCGTCAAAAAGGAACCGGGCGTGCTCGTCAAGGTTCAACCCGCTCACCACAATGGACAGGCGGAGGCGTTGTTTTCGGACCGACTCCACGCGACTATACACTGAAAGTCAACCGTAAAGTCAGAAAACTCGCTCTTAGAAGCGCGCTTTCCCAAAAAGTCCAGAGTGAAAAACTGTTCGTCTTGGAAGGCTTCAATGTCGAAGCGCCCAAAACCAAGACAATGGTTGATATTCTCAACAACCTTAAAATTACTGACAAGGTGCTCATCATTCTTCCTGAAGGGGACACCAACGTGGAACTTTCAGCCCGAAACATCCCCAACGTGGTTGTTTCAACCGTATCACAAGCGAGTGTCTATGACATCATGCACAGCACGGTCGTAATCACGACGCAAGACGCGGTCAAAAATTATGAGGAGGTGCTTGTGTAATGTTAGCCTCTGAAATCATTAAGCGCCCAATTATCACAGAAAAAAGCATGCAACTTGTCGAAAACGAAAACAAATATACGTTCTCGGTCGACAAGCGCGCCAACAAGATTCAAATCAAAAGAGCGATTGAAGAACTGTTCGAGGTAAAAGTCTTGGACGTCAACGTTATCAATACCAAACCGAAGAAAAAACGTGTCGGACAGTACCAAGGGTACAAAAGCCAAGTCAGCAAAGCGATTGTTCAACTTGGCGAAGACGACAAGATCGAAATTTTCTCATCGTAAAGAAATAACCGAAAAAGGAGGTTACCGTAATGGCTTTAAAGAAATATAAACCAACCACTAACGGTCGCAGACATATGACCAGCCTGGATTTCTCTGAAATCACGACGAATGAGCCTGAAAAGACACTCGTTGTCAAACTGAGCAAGAAATCCGGAAGAAACAATCAAGGTAGAACCACTGTGCGCCATCATGGCGGCGGTGTCAAAAGAAAATACCGTATCATTGATTTCAAACGCGATAAAGACGGTGTACCCGGCCGCGTCGCGACGATCGAATACGATCCGAACCGTAGCGCCAACATCGCTTTGATTTATTATGCCGACGGAGAAAAACGCTACATTCTGGCCCCTAAAGGCCTGAAAGTGGGCATGACCATCGAAAGCGGCACGCAAGCCGACATTCAAGTAGGGAATGCCAAGCTCCTCAAAGAGATTCCGGTCGGTACGACAATCCACAACATTGAACTGACTCCTCAAAAAGGTGGTCAACTCGTTCGTAGCGCCGGTACCCGTGCGCAAATCCTCGGACGCGAAGACAAGTACGTCCTTGTCAAGCTCGCGAGCGGCGAAGTCCGTAAAATCCTGGGAACCTGTCGCGCCACAATCGGTGTCGTAGGAAACGAAGACCATGAACTCGTCAACATCGGTAAAGCGGGACGTAACCGTTACAAAGGCATCAAACCTACGGTTCGCGGTTCTGTCATGAACCCTGTCGACCACCCTCACGGTGGTGGAGAAGGACGTCAACCGATTGGTATGCCTTCACCGGTATCACCATGGGGTAAAAAGACACTTGGTCTTAAGACCCGCAGAAATAAAAAAGCAAGCAGCCGTCTAATCGTCAGACGTCGTAAGAAATAGGAAAGGAGGAACTCATATATGGCACGCTCAATTAAAAAAGGACCATTTTGTGACGAACATCTAATGAACAAAGTGGAAAAAATGAATCAGGAAAATAAAAAGAAAGTTATCCAAACGTGGTCAAGACGCTCAACTATTTTCCCTGATTTCGTCGGACACACCATCGCAGTATATAACGGAAAAGAACATGTACCAGTGTATATCACGGAAGACATGGTCGGCCACAAACTAGGAGAGTTCGCTCCTACCAGAACTTATCGTGGACACGAAAAAGACAAGAAAGCTAAGAGAAAGTAGAGGAGGATATTATGGAAGCTAAAGCACAAGCCAAAACAGTTCGCATATCTTCTCGCAAAGTCCAACTTGTGATTGACCTGATCCGTGGAAAAGATGTCGGCGAAGCGTTTGCTATCCTGGCTCACACGCCAAAAGCTGCCGCTCCGATGGTTACCAAGCTTTTGAAATCGGCAGTTGCGAACGCAGAACACAACTATGATATGGATATTGAGAACCTATACATCAAAGAAATCTTTGTGGGCGAGGGTCCTACCATGAAACGCATCAGACCTCGTGCACAAGGTAGCGCCACACAAATCTTGAAAAGAACCAGCCATACTACGGTCGTAGTGGCTGAGAAAGAGTAAAGGAGGGAATCTAATGGGTCAAAAAGTAAATCCAGTCGGACTACGAGTTGGAATTATTAGAGATTGGGATTCTCGTTGGTACGCCAATAAAAATGACGTTGCCGATCTTTTGCATGAAGATATCAAGATCCGCGAATTATTGGAAGAACTGTATGAAAACGCTGCTGTAAGCAGAATTGAAATAGAACGATTGAAGAAACGAATCGTCATCACCGTGCACACCGCCAAACCCGGTATGGTCATCGGTCGTGAAGGTTCCGTCAAAAATCAAGTGGTTGCCAAACTCAAAGAACTTACCGACAAACAGATCATTCTCAATGTAGTAGAAATCAAAAAGCCCGAACTAGATGCCAAGTTGGTTGCTGATGCAATCGCGAAACAGCTTGAAAACCGCGCCTCATTCCGTCGTGTTCAAAAAATGGCGATTCAACGCGCCATGCGTAGCGGGGCGAAAGGTTGCAGAACGCTGGTTTCCGGACGTCTGGGCGGAGCTGAAATGGCACGTAACGAGGGGTACAATGAAGGAAATGTACCGCTGCACACCCTTCGTGCCGACATCGATTATTCGATGAGAGAAGCACAAACCACCTACGGTAAACTGGGTGTGAAAGTGTGGATCTACAAGGGAGAAATCCTGCCTAAGAAGAAAAGGAGGGCAAACTAATCATGTTGTTACCTAAAAGAACAAAATACAGACGCCCTCACCGTGTATCGTATGAAGGTAGAGCCAAAGGTGGAACGACAGTAAGTTTCGGCGATTATGGTCTTCAATCCCTCGAGGGAGCGTGGATCACCAACCGCCAGATCGAATCTGCACGTATCGCCATCAACCGCTATATGAAACGTTCAGGTAAAGTGTGGATCAGAATCTTCCCACACCTTGCCAAAACAGCCAAACCGCTCGAAGTTCGTATGGGATCCGGTAAAGGGTCACCCGAAAGCTACGTCGCTGTAGTCAAAACAGGGACCGTCATGCTCGAAGTTGCGGGTGTCTCAGAGGAAGTCGCCAAAGAAGCGCTTCGTCTGGCTGCGCACAAACTGCCCGTCAAGACGAAGGTAATCAAGAAAGAAAGTGGTGATTTTAGTGAAAACTAATGAGATCCGGGAAATGGATTCAGCTAAAATCAACGAAGAAATTGTATCACTCAAAAAAGAGCTGTTTGACCTTCGCTTCCAACAAGCGACCGGACAGCTTGAAAACACAGCTCGTATAAGCAATGTTAAAAAGGCGATCGCGCGCATGAAAACCGTACTCAATGAGCGCAGTGCCAAATAGGACGAGAGGAGAATTATATGGAACGTAATGATCGTAGAATCCTTACCGGAACCGTTGTCGCACAAAATGCGGACAAAACGATTGCCGTCAGGGTTGAAAACTATATCAAACATCCCAAATATGGAAAACGCGTCAAACAATCCAAAAAGTTTGCGACGCACGATGAGAACAATCAGGCGAAAGTCGGAGATGTTGTAAAGATTATGGAGACTCGTCCACTATCAAAGACTAAACGTTTCCGCCTGCTCGAAATTGTAGAAAGCAAAGTTCTCGTCTAGTAGAGCTATAAGGAGGTTCTTAGGATGATTCAACAGGAATCAAGATTAAAAGTCGCTGATAATTCCGGTGCGAGAGAGATTCTCGCCGTCAAGATCCTGGGCGGAACCGGGAGAAAATATGCATCTATCGGAGACATCATCACCGCGACTGTCAAACTGGCCACACCAGGCGGTCAAGTCAAAAAAGGTGAACTCGTAAAAGCCGTAATCGTCCGTACGAAACGTGAAGTGCGTCGTAAGGACGGAACATACATTAAATTCGACGATAACGCTGCTGTCATCGTACGTGATGACAAATCACCACGAGGAACCCGTATTTTCGGACCAGTAGCGAGAGAGTTACGTGAAGAAGGATTCATGAAGATCCTGTCACTGGCTCCCGAAGTACTATAAAGGAGTAGGAGGAAGACGTATGAAAATCAAAAAAGGTGATACAGTCCGCGTTATCTCCGGCAAAGACCGGGGTAAGGAAGGCAATGTCATCAAAACATATCCGAAGACGAACCGTGTCCTCATCGAGGACGTGAACATCGTCAAGAAAAACCAAAAACCTACTCAAGCGAACCCGGATGGCGGCATTTTGGAATTTGAAGCGCCAATCAACGCCTCAAACGTGATGATCGTCGACAAGAAAGGTCCGACAAGAGTAGGATACAAAACCGTGACCGAAACAGAAAAGAAAAAAGAAGTTTCAAAAAAAGTACGTGTATCGAAAAAAACCGGCGAGGTTTTAGACTAATAGAAAGGAGGCATTAGTGGATGAATCGTTTACAAGAAAGATACAATGAGGAAATCCGCCCATCACTTGTTGAAAAGTTTGAATACTCTTCAGTGATGCAGGCACCAAGAATAGAGAAAATCGTTGTCAACATGGGTGTCGGCGACGCCGTCGACAACTCAAAAGTACTTGATGACGCCGTAGAGGAGCTCACACAGCTCACAGGTCAGAAACCCGTAATCACCCGCGCCAAAAAGTCCATCGCCAACTTTAAACTCAGAGAAGGAATGGCAATCGGTTGCAAGGTGACCTTGCGTGGTGAAAGAATGTACGACTTCCTGGACAAGCTCGTCAGCATTGCGCTTCCACGTGTGCGTGACTTTCAAGGGGTTAGTCCTAAAGCCTTCGACGGTAGAGGGAACTTCACACTCGGTGTGAAGGAACAACTCATTTTCCCCGAGATTGATTACGACAAAGTGAACCGTGTCCGAGGCATGGACATCGTTATCGTTACAACGGCACAAACCGACCAGGAAGCACGAGAGCTTCTTAGCCAATTTGGTATGCCGTTCAGAAAAAAATAAGGAGGCTATTATGGCTAAAAAATCAATGATCGCGAAGCAAAAACGCCCACAAAAGTTTAAAGTCAGGGAATACACCAGATGCGAACGCTGTGGCCGTCCTCATGCAGTGATCCGCAAGTTCAAACTCTGCCGTATTTGTTTCCGCGAACTGGCCTACAAAGGGCAAATACCAGGCGTCAAGAAATCAAGTTGGTAAAATTTAAATTCCTTATATTGGGAGGAGGCAATTCAATATGGTAATGACAGATCCTATTGCTGATATGTTAACGCGTATTAGAAACGCAAACCAGATGAAAGCAGATACCGTAGATATTCCCGCGTCGAAACTCAAAAAGCACGTTCTTGAGCTTTTGCGCGATGAAGGATATATTGCGAAAGTCGAAGAAATCAAAGCGAAACCGGTCAACACGCTGCGCGTAACGCTTCGTTACATCAATAACGAACGCGTTGTAAAAGGCCTGAAGCGCATCTCTAAGCCCGGTTTGAAAGTATACGCCAAAAGCGGTGAAATCCCCAAAGTCCTCAATGGTCTTGGTATCGCCGTAATTTCTACATCAAAAGGTATTATTACAGACCGAGAAGCTCGCAAACAAAACGTTGGCGGCGAAATCTTGGCATACGTATGGTAATTAATTAAAGGAGGTACAAACCATGAGTCGTATTGGGAGTAAACCAATCAACTTACCTCAAGGCGTCACAGCGACCCTCGAAAACCAGGTCGTCACTGTGAAGGGCCCTAAAGGAACGTTAAACGTGACTGTTCATCCGACGATGAGTGTCAACATCGATGACGATGCGATCACCATTCAAAGACACGATGACAGTAAAACACAACGCACGCTTCACGGCACAGCCAGATCACTCCTTGTCAATCTAGTCAAGGGTGTCACCGAAGGCTACAGCAAAACGCTGAAAATGGTCGGTGTGGGTTATCGTGCTCAGATGCGCGGCAATAAATTGGTA
>PWHE01000045.1 GCA_003554735.1 Mollicutes bacterium
CGCGCTGTATAATTTAGTTGAAGGGCGAACTTTATAAAATTATTAAACAAGAACAAAAAAATAGAAGGAGGAACTTTAGTTTTATGGATGTAAGAGACATTGGAGCCAGGATTCTTGGTTACTTGCAAAAGATCGGTAAGTCATTGATGCTGCCGGTCGCAGTACTTCCTGCAGCCGCCATCCTCATGGGTGTCGGTTACTGGATCGCTTCCGTTGCGGACGCACGCGCCGCGGAAATCATATCTTCCTACTTGCTGACCGCAGGGGAAGGTATCATCGGATTCATCCCGATTCTGTTTGCCGCAGGTGTGGCATACGGCCTTTCTAAAAAGGGCGACGGCGCCGCAGCTCTGGCAGGGATTGTCGGGTACCTCGTACTGACCACGTTGCTTTCTGCGGACAGTGCAGAGGCGCTGCGTGGCGATCTTCCTGACAACTACATACTCGCTTTTGACAACATCGAGAACGCATTTGTCGGTATCTTGAGTGGTATAGTCGGTGGTCACACATACAACCGATTCCACAAAGTGGAACTGCCTAGAGCGCTTGCGTTCTTCAGTGGTAAGCGCCTTGTCGCGATCATGACGTCGTTCATCGTCATGGCGATCGCGATCGTCTTCCTGTTCGTATGGCCGGTCATCTTCGCAGGACTTACCGGATTCGGTGAGTGGATGGGTGGCATCGGCGCATTCGGCGCGGGAATCTACGGATTTTTCAACCGACTTCTCATTCCGCTCGGATTGCATCATGCCTTGAACGCCGTGTTCTGGTTTGAAGGGTTCGGCATCGCCGACCTTGAGAACTTCCTCGCCCAAGAAGGCGAAATCGGTGTGACCGGACGCTATATGGCCGGGTACTTCCCAATCTTCATGTTTGGTCTCCCTGGTGCCGCGCTTGCGATGATCCACACCGCAAGACCGGAAAACAAGGCGAAGGTCACTTCAATCATGATTGGTGCCGCATTCGCGTCATTCTTCACAGGAATCACTGAACCGATCGAGTTCTCATTCCTCTTTGTCGCACCACTCCTGTTCGTAGTTCATGCCGTATTGACCGGTATTTCCATGATCATTGCAGCGTCCATTCCGGCATTGAGCGGTTTCGGCTTCAGTGCGGGTGTCATTGACATGGCGCTCCAGGCCCAAAACGAATACGCTGTCAACTGGTGGCTCCTGCCGATTATCGGTGTCGCATTCTTCTTCATCTATTACTTCCTGTTCCGCTACCTGATCGTGAGGTTCGACCTTGCGACTCCTGGTCGCAAGGAATCAATGGAAGATGAAGGCGAAGCCGAGGTCACCGGAGAGTCTTCACACAAAGCGATGGCTGAAAAAATGGTCTCAGGTCTTGGTGGCAAAGAAAACATTGACGACTTTGATTACTGTGTCACACGTCTGCGTGTCAAAGTTAAGGATCCGCAAAAAGTCGACCGTGAGGCACTCAAGAAAGCTGGCGCCAACGACGTGCTCAGAAGCGGCAAGAACATCCAGGTCGTTGTTGGAACCAACGCGCAATTCATCGCCGGCGAAGTAGAAGACATGATTTAACACGTAACAACATGATATAATGAATGGGGGAAACCCCATTCATTTTTCTTCAAAACAAGAAAGTAGGGATATTTATCAAAACCAAATTCCATATGCCGATCAAAGGCGAGTACAAGGACATCAGCGAAACGCCGGACAAGGTGTTCGCTGAAGGAACCGTCGGGCCGGGCTTCGTCATCGAGCCCGAAGAAGGAAAGGTCTACGCACCGTTCCGTGGGACCGTTAGTGTCCTTTTCCCAGGTGGCCATGCGGTCGGACTCAAAGACCCCAAAGGACTTGAAGTCCTCATCCATATCGGCCTTGACACCGTCAACATGAAGGGTGAAGGGTTCACCACCCATGTCAGCCAGAACGAAGTCGTCAAAAAAGGCGCTCTTCTGGTTGAGTTCGACATCGAGAAAATCAAGGAAAAAGCGGATAGCGTCATGTCACCGGTCGCTTTCAGCGGTCATGAATCGCTGGAGGTACTCAAATCCAAAGAAAAAGACGGACGTGCCCATCTCAAAATCGAGGTGAAATGATCATGTCGAAAAAACGCATGCTTGATATCCGGCCCAAGGAGTTTGACACCTATGAAGGGCCGGATATCATCAATGCCATCAAAGCGGCCGAAGGCCGTTCTTTGGCAAGCGAGATTATCGCGCCGGCTCCGGCGATTTTCCATGACGTCTCAAACGGCGAACTTGCTGCGGCGTTTGGTGCGGACATGCTGCTTTTCAACATGTATGACGTCAATGCCCCTTCGTTATACGGCTATCCGTATGAAGGGGACGCACTCTTGAAAGATATCCGGCGCAACGTCGGCCGTTTTGTCGGCATCAACCTGGAACCCGTTTCCCACGAAAAACTGATGGATGAGAAGACCGACGTGCCAGAAGGACGCACAGGAACACCTGAAAACGCGCAAAAAGCCTATGAGCAGGGCGCACAGTTCATCCTGCTCACCGGTAACCCGAAAACAGGTGTGACAAACAAAGAGATTGTCGCATCACTGAAGGGCATTCGCGAGAAGCTCGGTAAAAAGATCGTGCTTGCCGCAGGCAAAATGCACAGTGCCGGCATCGGAGGTGAGACCGCCCGCAACATCATCAACGAAGAAGACATCAATGATTTCATTTCTGCCGGTGCGGACATCATCCTCATCCCCGCTCCGGGCACTGTTCCCGGATTCAGTGAATCCTACGCCGATACACTCGTTGAAGCGGCCCACAAACGTGGCGTTCTCGTGATGAGTGCGATCGGGACATCGCAAGAAGGTTC
>PWHE01000112.1 GCA_003554735.1 Mollicutes bacterium
GATTCCGGAAAAACGATTCGAATCTTCTTTCCTTTGATTTTTTCTTTTAGTGTCGTTATGATATCTGACATTATCATCACTCCTAACATGGCATATTATAGTAGATTTAGGGCATTTACACAATGAATTTATCCATCAATCATGTTAAAATGAATTAAAGGTGATTGCATGAAAAAAAGACTGAACACATTCCTATTCGATCTGGATGGGACATTGGTGAACACCAATGAGATAATTATCAAAAGCTATCAGCACGCTTATTCGAAACATCTTCCCAACCTGAATCTCGACAGAGACACGATTATCAGTGACATCGGACCGCCACTTAGAGCGATTTTCAACAAATATACAACGTCGCAAGAGACCATCGAAAAACTGATTGAGACTTACCTCGAGTATTATGTGGCCAACGAACATGACGTGTTCTACCTTTACCCGGGGGTTGAAGATACACTAAATAAACTAAAGGAACAAGGCCACAACCTGGCGATCGTCACGTCGAAATTCAGAAGCTCAGCCCAACCGAGCATCGATCATTTCAATCTCGAAGACTATTTCAATGTCATTGTTACACTGGATGATGTTAGAAAGCCCAAACCGGACAGTGAAGCCATCCACAAGGCACTGAACCATTTTGATAATGTGGAGAAAGCCATCATGGTGGGCGATAACGATTCAGATATCCTGGCTGGACAAAACGCAGACATTCTGTCTGCAGGTGTGGCCTGGAGCATCAAAGGAGAGACCTTTTTGAAACAGGTCAAACCGGATTACATGCTTAAGACAATACACGATATTTTCAAAATAATAGATTATGAGAATGGAGAGCGATAATATGGATTGTATTTTCTGTAAGATCATCAATGGGGACATCCCGTCCTACAAGGTCTATGAGGATGACAAAGTGCTTGCCTTCCTCGACATCACGCAGACAACCAAAGGTCATACGCTCGTCATCCCGAAAAAACACCTTAAAAACATGTATGAACTCGACAAAGAGACCGCAACCGACGTGTTTTCCGTCATCCCGCGAATCACGAAAGCCCTGCGGGAAGCGTTCGAACCGATGGGGTTCAACATCGTGAACAACGTAGACAAACCCACACAAAGCGTGTTTCACTTCCATGTGCACATCATCCCGCGCTATCCTGATGACGGAGTCCATCTAAGCACACCGAATCATATGGAAAACTACAAAGAAGACGACTACAAGAAAATTGCTGAGAAAATCAAAAATAAGCTATCCTGAAAAAAAGTGCGGATCACCCGGTAGTGGGATCCGCACTTTTGTATTATTCGAAGAATTTCGTCAGGGATTTAACCATCACACCGGTTCCGCCTTTATCTTTCTCAAAAGCGGTGCCGGCGATATCCAAGTGAATCCAAGGCACATCATCGCTCACAAACTTTTGCAAGAATGCGGCCGCAACCGATGAACCGGCAGCGCGTCCTCCCGAGTTCTTGATGTCCGCAAACGGACTTTCAATCGCTTTGTGGTGAGCTGGGTCAATCGGAAGTCGCCAGACTTTCTCTCCTGATGCCTTGACTGTGGTTTCAAAGACGTTATAGAAATCGTCATTATTGGAGAAACCACCGACAATATTTGTGCCGAGTGCACCCACAACGGCGCCAGTAAGTGTCGCCATATCGATGATTCGTGTAGCGCCTTCCTCCTGGGCATACCATAAGGCATCCGCGAGGGTCAGCCGGCCTTCGGCATCGGTTGAGATGATTTCGATGGTCGTTCCGTTCGCCGCGGTAAGAATGTCATCCGGCACAATGGCATCGTCACCGATACGGTTGTCGGTCGCCGCCACAATCGCAGAGACATTCGCTTTGATGCCCAGACGGGCAACGGCTTTGATCGCGCCAAGCGCGGTCGCCGCGCCACCCATGTCCATTTTCATCGTCGGCATGGACTGTACGCCCTTGAGCGAGTATCCGCCGGTATCGTACATGACCCCTTTACCGACAAGTGCGGTCTGTTCATCGGTTGACGTATCCCCGTTGTACGTGACATGAATGAGTTGCGGTTCGTCTGTGCTTCCCATGTTGACACCGAGGAAAGCTCCCATGTTGAGGGCTTCAATTTCTTTCTTGCCGAGCACGCGAACGCTGACGTTGTCATACTCCTCGAACGATTTGGCGATTTCTCCGAGTTTCTTCGCGTTCAGTTTGTTATAGGGACGATTGACAAGTGTTCTCGTGAAATTCACCGACTCGCCAATGACAATCCCTTTTTCAAAGGAATCGGCGGAGCCGCCGACATAACGAACACTGATTTCCGGTTTCTTGTCGCTTTTGAACTCGTCAAAAAGATAAAGCGCCTTGGTCACACCTTCGCCAAGCAGTTCGCCAAGATCGGCTGAGAACGCATCCAGAACAACCAGGATATCCGATTCAATATCGCTCAATGCCTGGAATACCTTCGCACGTTTTTCTGCGTCTTTCAGATGATCCTCATTCAGGAAGATAACCTTTTCGGCCGCAAGTTTCCCCAAAGGATCGACACACGTGCTCGACTTCTTGCGGATTTTCTCGCCATCAAGGCCGAGTGTCCGGATGATTTCTGTGACAATGCTGTTTTCTGAGGCTGTTCCGACTAGCAGAACGCTTTCCTCTTTCTTCAGTTCAAACTTTTCCTGTTTCAAAAACATAAACTCTCTCCTTTTTATAATGTTCCCACTATTTGATAATATCGGTTTTCATGTATGGTTGCAAGGCTTTCGGTATTTTGATGGAGCCGTCGGCTTGCTGAAAATTTTCAATGATCGCAATGACTGTACGCCCTACAGCCAGACCCGA
>PWHE01000052.1 GCA_003554735.1 Mollicutes bacterium
AAGACGGTTTTTGCCATCTCGCAGGCAAGGTGAACCAACATGATTTGTTGGACGCTATTGAAAATCGATGCGCTTTGAGATATACTGTACTCTCAAAATGATGCATGCTCGGTCTATTCAATGGCTGCTTCGTTAACTTGTTTCAAAATGAAGGCTAAATACCCAATCCCTAATCCACTCTTAAGCCGAGGAGGTTTATACACATGAATTTGAAAGCTCAAGATGTAACCCTGAAGCCTTGTGAGAAACATGACATCGTGAAGATCTATGAACTGAGTGTGAAACAAATTGATCGCTATGAATCATACGAAGAGAAGAAACGTCAGAAGGTACTGCATTTTCTGAAGGAAAACATCGAGAACAAGCTGGAAGACTATCGCAAGATCTATAAAAACAATGTCCATGTCGGTTATTTCCTTATGAAGGATGAAGAATCGAAACTCCAGGTTGAAGATCTTCTCCTGTTTGACGACACCCAATCCAAAAACATTGGTGAGTACATCGCCGAATATTGGAAAAAACTTGCGGAAAATTACGGGAAACCGCTATTTCTAAACGTTTTCAAGTACAATATTCAAGCATTGAACATTTACTTTTCACAAGGATTTGACGTGGTGGAAATCGTCAAAGATACACGCGTCAAACTCGGATACAACAAGAAATAACGCTGTGAAACTAATGAAGGCTGTACGGTTTTTCGACCGTCACAGCCTTTTTCTTTTTAAAAGGGCATAGTACAATAGGGTAAACAATGTATCGATAGGGGGACTTTATGGAGATGCGGAGATTGCACATCGATGAAACACTTCGACGCAAGTTGGACAAACTCATCAAAAAACGAGCCAAAAAGCACAAGGTACAAGGTGTGTCTGTGGTTGTTACCGACAAGCACAGCAATCTTTATGAGAATTATCATGGTGTTGTGGATGAAGAAGGGACGCATAATTCAGATGATAAGAAGATGATGATCGGATCGACGACAAAGCTTCTTACTGCACTTGGCATACTCGTATTGAAAGATCGAGGCGAACTGAAGCTTGATGATGATATCAAAAAACACTTGAAAAGTTTCGCGATAAAATCGCGTTTCAGGGATTATACCATCACGATTCGTGATCTTATGATGCATGTTTCCGGTATCCCCAGCGATGACTTTGATTTGATCACACGCAAGGACAAACCGCTGTCTTCTATTCTCGAAAGCCTTGCGAATGAAACCATGTGTGCGCGTCCGCGAACGATGTATGCATACTCAAATCTTGGATACGGTCTTTTGGGTTTGATTATCGAAACAGTTTCGAGAAAGCCTTATGTCGATTTTATGGAAGAAGAAATCTTCGAAAAACTGGATGTAACGTTTGAGTTCCTGCATAATAGTAAGATGTTAGAAGAGCGTAAAAAAGCCATTTCCCAGTCTTTTACTGCTTCTGGGAAGATAGTAGAGGATCCCCTTGGCACGACAATATCCGGCGGGTCTTCAACATATGGTAAGTTAAGTGATCTTGCCAAATTACTGCGTTTTTTCTTGAACAACAATGAGATAGGCCTAATCAAGAAAGCGACGTTCGCTGAAATGATGAAACGTCCTGAAGGTGAATGGACATGTGCTGAGGATATTGTGGTCGGGCTCGGTTTGATGCATGACATGCGACATTTCTATGGAAAGGACATCGGTCCTGTAAAAGGGCATGGTGGCAATACGATCTATCATCACTCGACGTTCGAGTTCATGTCTGAAGAGGGTTTCGGCGTTGCGGTAATGACAAATTCGGCGCGTGGCGGTGTGATGTCCCGTAATCTTACGAAGGACATAATGGTCCATTGCCTCGAGCAAATGGGCAAAAGGGTCCCCAAGAAAGAAAATCCGCCAGCGGCTATTCGTTCTCATCACTTTGACAAACATTATGTCGCCATCAGCAACAAACTTATGACCAGCGAAGGAAAAATGAAAAAGCATAGCCGTTTATCCTTTCTGAAGTTCATTGCAAAGGAAAATGATGACGGCTATATTAAGCCGTTTCCCATTGGTTTAGCGCGCTTACCGTTCATTCGCAAAGCACTGCATTCGATTCGCTTTCTTCCCGCTAACATAAATGGAGAGCGCATTCTTTATGTAGAACAAAGGTTAAAGCATTTTCGTCGCATAATATCCTTCTTTTCAGAATATGAGGAACGTACGATTCCCAAATCATGGCTAAAAGCATGCGATAAATACCAAGTTATCGGTAACAATAAGGATTTGAAGAATCTGTTCAAGAAAGTCAGACTCAAACATAAGAAGGGCGATCTCGTACTCGAGATGAATGCACTTGGCTCGAAGAACCGTTATTATTTGCTTCCGCTCAATGAAAAGGAGGCCATCATTCAAGGATTCGGCCGTGGTGCAAAAAGCACTGTGGCACTCGATAAGAAGTCAGGGCGTGTGCAATTGAACGTGTATGGAATCACGTTGGAACCAAAAGCGTGAGTTTTTACAAATAAAGATATGAAACTGCGTTGGAACTTTGTTACAATAGTAGTTGAGGAGGGATGCTTCTATGAAAGAACCAAAAATTGCTCAAAAAGGACCGTACAAGGTCAAACTCGAAGAAGGACGAACGTATGCCTGGTGTCGCTGTGGTCTAAGCGATGAACAGCCCTATTGCTCAGGCAAGCACAAAGGAACAGGGTTCACTCCTGTGATGTTCTCGGCCACAGAGACAAAGGAAGTTTACTTATGCGGATGCAAACGGACTGGGAATCAGCCTTATTGTGACGGAACGCATAACACACTCTGAGAAAAGGCCGCCGGCCTTTTCTTTTTTTCTAAAATTAAATTTACAAGGTAGTATCGGATATGATATCAAGAAGAAAGCTTTATACTATTGATCATGTGCCGGATTATGATGTAGAACTCCTCGGTTATGTGAAAGGGTCCATCGTTCAAACCAAACATGTGGGAAGCGATATTGCCGGAGCCTTGAAGGGCATTGTCGGCGGTGAAGTTCGAGGTTTTTCCGATACGATGAATGAAGCCCGCTCCATTGCAACCGAACGATTGTTAAAGGATGCAGATTCATTGGGGGCCAATGCCGTTTTGGGTTTACGTCTGCAAACATCATCACTCATGGGGAAAGCGGCCGAAATCATCGCTTACGGTACCGCTGTTATGCTGACAAAGAGGAGTAGTGAGCTATGAGAGTCGAAAACATATCAAAAATCACGTCAATTATTGGTCTTGTCTTTGAAGCGCTTGGCATGCTTGCCGCAATTGGTTTTGGCATTTTCCTTTTCAATATGCCGTCGTTTTTTGAAGAGATTATCCGGGCGGAAAATCTTCCCGCTTCACAAGAAGATTTTCTTTTTACAATGCTTCAGATCATATCGATTGTCTTAATTGTTCTGGGAAGCATTCTAATCATCGTGTTTTTTGTGAATCTCTATCTTTTCACCAGAATGATCGCCGGTAAGCTTAATGAATCAACGCTTCGAAAAGTGCTTGTTTATCAGGCGATATGGGGTGGCATCAGTCTTGCTTTCAATCAACTGGTAGGCATTCTCTATTTGATAAGCGGTTTGAGTGGCTTGAACAAGTTCGAAAAAAAAGAAAACGTGAGAGAAGGCTTATAATATGATATTTGATGGTATGGATTTCGTTGTTATTTTATTGCTTGCATCACCGATTATTCTCATAGAGTTTGGATTCAAAATCTATGCGGTAATTGATATTTTCAAACAGGATAGGAGGGTGCGCCACCTCAGTAAAACAGCCTGGGCAGTGATTGTGTTGCTGATAAGTTTTTCCTGGATTGTCTATTTGCTGATTGGCCGTGAAGATGTCGTTATTGAAGATTGAAAATCTCGATAAGTTTTATGGGTCTTTCAAAGCCCTGGATGGCCTGACACTTGAGGTCAAAGAAAACGAAGTATATGGCTTCATCGGAAGAAATGGTGCGGGCAAGACGACCACACTGAATGCGATTATGAAGTTTTTTGATTTTGATGCAGGGACCATATATTTTGCCGGGAAACCGCTAGATAAAGACGATATTGATTTTAAGGAACATATCGCTTTTGTTCCTGATGTGCCTTCATTTCCCGAATATTTGAAAGGGCGTGATGTGCTTAGTCTTACCGCCGATTTTGTCGGGCTGGATAAAGAAAACAAGAAAAAGGCGATACAAGACGTTATTGAGAAGTCTGAAATCATCCATCCCAATAAAAAGGTAGGTCAATATTCTCGTGGAATGCGTCAAAGGCTCGCAATAGCTTGTGCTCTACTCAAAAAGCCGCGTCTATTGATTATGGATGAACCGACAAGCGCGCTCGATCCGATGGGGCGTAAAGAACTGCTTGAATTAATCAGGAAACTCAAAGACGAAACCACAATTCTCTACTCTACGCATATTTTAGGGGATGCTCAAAGTGTGTGCGATCGCATCGGTCTCATAGAACGCGGCCGTATGGTTCTTGAGGGAGATATAAAGTATGTCTTGAACAGAAAGTCCACAAACCAGTTTGTTTTGGAGTGTGATAAATTGGCGGAGACCTATCGATTGTTTAAAGAACGCGCAAAGTTCATCAAACATATTGAACTCTTTGACACCCATCTATGCTTCACACTCAAGGAAAGTGCGACACAACGGGATATTTACGCCTTGCTGAGCACATATGGCGTCGACGTCAATAAACTTGCGAAAATGTCACAAAGCCTGGAAGACGTTTTTGTGGAGGTGCTCGATGAAAACGCTGCTTAAGTATGACATTCAATATTTCTTGAAAACCCCCAGACTCATAATTTTTCTTGTTTTAGCCTTCTTTTTAAGCGCGCTAAGCGCTTTTACAGCGCGCTATATGAATGTAATCTTGGAATATGCCATGCGCCAGGAAGGAATTGAAGGCATTACATTCCCGGAACCAACAACCATGGATGCCTATATGCAATTCTTTGGCAATTACCAGCAAATTTTCGTTCTTGTGATGGTTTTTATTGCGGTGGGCATGTTTACTAGTGATAAGACAAAAAACCATTATCCGTTCATTTTCACACATTCTATCCATCGAGATCACTATGTGTTTTCCAAATTGATTGTGGTCAGTAGTATTGTTGCAATCTCGGTATTGCTTGGCGCTCTGGTTTTCGGACTCTACACATTCTTGCTATTCGGCAGTTTTGATGTCGTTATGTTTGCGGCTGCGGTTTTGGTGTTCATGCTCTTCTTGCTGTTTTTAATTGTCACTGTGGCGATGGTATCTTTTTCATTAAAGCACTACATCGGTTCAGTGACGATCGGGGTTGTTCTGCTTTTTCTATTGAACGGATTGACGGTTGTCCAATATGGAGTTTTTGTATATTTTCCGCATCACCTTCTTAATCTTTCGATTCATATCCTTGAAGGAAGCACTGATATGACAACCATTTTGATCACGCTTGGTGTTACAATGGTTTTCTTGTTGGTACTGCTTGTCGCAACCATTTATCTGTTTCGTAAAAAACCATTGATGTAGTATGCAAAAACCGACTTCTGCGAGTCGGTTTTTTAGTGCCGCTCATTTGATTGACAATACGAACCGCGCATGATATATTGAAAGACACCCCCGTGGTAGGGGGGGGCGAAGAGGTAACATGAAAATATCGTCAAGAATTAAAGGCTTGCGTGCTCAACATGCGACTGCGCACAGTGTCTTGAGCCTATACTGCATCGTTTCTGATTATGTCAACTATGCATCACTCATTGATATTTGAAGAGTCAGATGCGGCAAAACCGTTGATTATAGTATTTTTTAAACATGAAACATACCTTTGGGAGGTCATCCGATGAAAACACTGAACTTGAAAATTGACGACATGTCCTGCGCGTCATGCGTGAATACCGTTGAAAGCGCACTGAACAATCAAGAAGGCGTTCATAAAGTCAACATCAATATCGCCAATGATTCAGGCGTTGTAGAGTACGATGAAGCTGTCATCTCAAAAGAAGACATTCTAAAAACCGTCCGGGATTCCGGTTATGAGCCCCGTGTCATTGAGAAGACACAAAAGAAACTAACCATGAAAGTCGAGGGCATGACATGCGCCGCGTGCGCAAAACGGGTCAATGACTCGATGGAGAAGCTCGAAGGCGTGGGCGAAGTCAATGTGAATGTCGCGAGTGATAAAGTCACGTTCACATACGATAGCGAAAAAATCAACCTGAGTTCCATACGTAAAGCGGTTTCGGACGCCGGATACAAACTCATGGTGGAAGAGGAACACGATGACAGTGAAGACCCGGACCTCAAAAAGATGAGGATCGCCTGGAAACGCATGGTGAAAAGTGCGATCATCGCCGGTGTGATGATGACGATGATGGTCATCCACATGTTCTTTGTGACGATTCCGTTTTACACGCCGATTGTTTCTGTGATGGCGGTACCGGTCATTTTTGTTTTTGGTAAGCACGTACATATCGCAAGTTTCAAGTCATTGCGTGCCAAAAGTCCCAACATGGATGTTCTTGTGTCCATGGGGTCTTTGCCGCCGTATATCATCGGACTGATGGGTTTGTTTTTCCCCATCACGACCTTTGTGGAAATGGCGACCGCCATCATGACCTTTCATCTGATCGGCAAATACCTCGAATCAAGGGCCAAGGGGAAGGCCTCTCAAGCCATCAAGAAACTGGTCGAACTCGGCGCCAAGACGGCTCGGGTGGAAGTGGACGGCGAAGAAGTCGAAGTCCACGTCAACGAGCTTGCAGAAGGCGACCTCATGATTGTCCGACCGGGTGAGAAAATCCCGACGGACGGCATTATCGTCGAAGGACAGTCGATGGTTGATGAATCCATCGCGACCGGTGAGTCAATGCCTGTCAAACGTCAGAAAGATGATGAAGTGATCGGAGCCACAATCAACAAACAAGGTTTGCTCAAAGTGAAGGTGACAAAAACGGGTGAGGACACCTTCCTTTCACAGGTTATCAAACTGGTCGAAGAATGTCAGGGCTCCAAAGTGCCGATCCAGGAGTTTGCCGACCGTGTCACCGGATATTTCGTCCCGGTGGTCATGATCCTTACCGTTTTAACCTTCGGATCGTTCCTGATATTCAGCGATTTCCACCATGGCATTCTCGAAACGATGTCTGCCTATCTGCCTTGGATTCCTGCCGATCAATCCCCGCTTGCGATCGCCTTCATCACCGCGACTGCGGTTCTGGTTATCGCATGCCCCTGTGCTCTTGGTCTTGGAACCCCTACCGCCCTTATGGTCGGAAGCGGTAAAGGGGCCGACAACGGCATCCTGATCCGTAACGGTGAGGCTGTCCAAACCCTTAAGGATATTCGTGCCATCGCCTTTGACAAAACCGGAACCCTTACATACGGAAAACCACAAGTAACCGATGTTCAAGCACTCACAGACGATGAATCACTGATCGGTGTTGCAGCAACGCTCGAATCGGGCAGTGAACATCCACTGGCTCAAGCGGTGCTTGAAAAGGCGAAAGCCATGAACGTCAAACCCGGCAAGATTGAGAATTTTGAAGCGGTTACCGGTAAAGGAATCACCGGAAAACGCGGAGACACGTCCTTATTAATTGGTAACCGAACCCTATTTGATGAATACAATCTTGATTACAACGCACTCGAATCAGAAATGGAAAGACTTGAAAACGAAGCGAAAACGGTTGTTCTGGTTGGTGAAGGAACGACCGTACATGGCATCATCGCCATTGCGGACGAACTTAAGGAAAACGCGAAGGAAACACTCAAAGCCATTGAAGCGATGGGCATCAAGACCGCTATGATCACCGGCGATAATGAACGAACCGCCAACGCCATCGCAAAAAAAGCAGGCGTATCGCATGTGATTGCGAACGTCCTGCCGGAAGGCAAAGTGGATGAGGTTGTGAAACTTCAGGACCAATATGGTCTTGTGGCCATGGTCGGTGATGGAATCAATGATGCGCCGGCTTTGAAACAAGCCAATGTCGGTATGGCCATCGGAACCGGAACGGATGTCGCGATTGAGGCGGCGGATGTCACCCTGGTTCGAGGGGATCTGGAAACCGTGACCTCTTCAATCAAACTCTCCAGGGCGATTTTCAGGAAAATCAAACAAAACTACTTCTGGGCCTGGTTCTATAACGCCGTTGCCATTCCGTTTGCGATGATGGGCCTTCTGCATCCGATGATCGGTGCGGCTGCGATGTCAGTCAGCTCCCTCAATGTGGTCTATAATTCATTGCGACTCAGAAAAGTCGATCTCAAACAGACAAAGGAGGCCACCGCATGAAAGATAAACACCAACAAGCGCTGAACATGTTAAAGACCGCACGAGGACAACTCGATGCGGTCATCAAGATGACTGAAGACGAACGTTACTGTGTGGATATCGCCGTGCAGGTCACGGCCGTGGAATCGTTGCTGAAAAAGGCGAATCTTTCCATACTCAGAAATCATATCGAAACCTGTGTCCAGCAGTCATTCGAGGATGGCACGACGGAAGAGAAGATTGAGGAAGTCATTCACATCCTCGGCAAATACATGAAATAATCAAAGTGCCACAATGAGATATTCGGCGGTTCTGGGGTTGGTCGCCAAAGGAATCATGTAGACGTCACTCAACCTGAAGAGCGCAGAGACATCGGGTTCATGGGGCTGAGCGGTCAATGGGTCCCGGAAAAAGAACACCATGTCGACTTTGCCCTGTGCGATGCGCGCCCCGATTTCCTGGTCACCTCCGAGCGGTCCGGACTTGAAGCGTCTTACCTTGAGTCCGGTGGCTTCAGTGATTCGCTGACCGGTCGTACCGGTCGCGATGAGCGTATGGGCCTTTAAGGTATCCTGATGGGCGGTGCAAAATTGAACCATTTCATTTTTCTTCTTGTCATGCGCAATTAATGCGATATTCATACTGTCTCACCTCGTTTTCATTATACTAAATCAACTCCATAAATGATATACGTTGTGATATAATTGGGTTCGAGGTGATTGAATGTATACTAGAAAATACCGCATTGAGCGGTTCGATGCGGACAAACAAGGAAGGCTTTCCGTTCCCACCTTGTTCAGCTATTTGAACGACATCATGGAGAGAAATGCCGAAAGCTATGGAATGGGTGCGTCCTATCACCTCGAGAGAGACCTTGCCTGGGTGTTGGTGGAATACCAGATCGATATTGCATCCTTGCCAGAGGCCGGGACTCATGTCGAAGTCGGCACGCTCCCTTACTCTTTCAAGAAGATATACGGATATCGTATCTACGGTGTCAATGATGACCATGGGGTTCGTCTCATGGAGGGGAAAGGGAAGTTCGCCCTCATCAACATCCGTACCAAGCAATTCGTGCGTCCCACGGAAGATTTGCTTGAAAAGTTCACAGACGCACATAAAGAACCCATGAGCATTCCATTTGAACGTTGGAAACCCGATACGACCAACAAAATACATGAGACCAAGCGTGTGGTTTCACCGGCACATATCGATGTGAACGGACACTTGAACAATGCGTTTTACCCGACCTACGCGTACGAGGCTTTAAGTGAGGACATCCTCACCGGATTCAGTCCGAACCGGATTTATGTCAAGTACAAAAAAGAAGTGTTTGCGAATGAAATGCTGGACATCAAAGTATATCAGGAATCAGACGGCATCTCCGTGCTCTTGCATAACGGAAACGGTATTGTCAGCGAAGTGTTTTTCGGCACAAAATAAAAAAGTGAGAAACCTCACTTTTTGTAGGCTTCAATAAGCCGGTTGACTTTAGCGGTATCGATGAACCTTGATTGTCTCAAAAGTTCCTTTCCCTGAGAGAAGATGAGGACGGTCGGGACACTGAATACGACGTGTTCGCCTCGAAAGGCATCGATGTCGTCCACATATATTTGTGCGACATTGATGGAATCGAATCCTTTGATGGTTCTTTCCAGGTGGTCGTTGATCACTTTGCATGTAGCGCAGTTGTGCGTTTTTGCCACAATCATCGCGAAATCCCCGTTCGTCATCCGATGGGCCTCTTCAAGCGAGAGAAGCGTCTTCATATTAGCACCTCGTTTCAATGATTTATGGCGTTATTATACGCTTTCAAAGATAGCAAATCAAGCATAACGAACGCACCAACAAACGAACCAATCAAAAAGGAGGGATCCCTATGGTATTCAAAGTGGAAGGCATGAGCTGCGGTCATTGCAAGATGGCTGTAGAAAAAGCGCTCGAAGCCATCGGTTACACCGATGTGAAAGTGGACCTTGAAAAAGGTGAAGTCACTGTTGATAATGCGGACTATGACACCGTCAAGAAAGCCATCGAAGACAGTGGTTATACCGTCAAGAGCTAATCATAATGTGGGCATGTCGGACATGTCCACAATTTTTATTTACATGTGTTGATTTTGGATATACTCTTTGCTATAATATGATAGCGCTGAAATCGCGACCGGATTTGGAGGGGTAGCGAAGTGGCTAAACGCGGCAGACTGTAAATCTGCTCCCTCAGGGTTCGGCGGTTCGAATCCGTCCCCCTCCACCAAATCTAGGGGTGTGGTGTTAATGGTAGCACAGCGGTCTCCAAAACCGTTAGTACGGGTTCGAATCCTGTCACCCCTGCCAATTTTAAATCACGAAGTCCTCGGACTTCTTTTTTTTGCATCGATCAGATTGTAAGTGATGCGACATTTCAAAACGTTGGAAGACCGCTGAAAATTTGATGTTTCTGCTGGATTTGACAACGTTTGGTTTCATTTTAGAATCGCGTGTTTGATGTTTAACTGTTGTCTTGTGCTACATTTTTCTATGGTTTTTTGAGAAGATTATCTGCTCCATTTTTCGGTCTTTATTTATTGTTCGAAATAGAACAGTCTTCAGTGTTTTCTTGATGTTCTCCCGTTTTTTTTCAGGTGCCCTAAAACGCGGTCTAACCATCGGTTTTTGACAAAGATTTCTTTTTACCTTTGATATAATTTTAGCTTGACTGACACCATGTCTTTCGATTGGTACTAGAATGGGCCGGATTTCATTATTTTAATCAGTTTGAACTGATGTGTTCAAAGTGCTTTTTATAGCGATGTAAACGCTTTTCTTTCTTTCTCATTTATGCTAACATAAAGGCGGTGTTGGAAGGAGTGAGCACGATGATTATATTAGATGGCAACAGCCTTTCTCTGGATGATTTTATCAGGGTAGCGAGAGATAAAGCGTTTGTCAAAATAGATGAACATGCGGTCCGAAACGTTGAAAAAGCCTATGAATCGGTTCAGAAACGTGTCCGGAACAAAGATGTTGTGTATGGAATAAACACAGGATTTGGACGACTGAGTGACGTGAGAATTGCCGAAGCGGATCTCTCGGCGCTTCAGAAGAATTTGTTGCGGTCGCACGCTTGCGGGACGGGAGCGCTTTTTGATGTAGAAACCGTTCGTGGCATGATGGTGCTCAGAGTCAATGCGCTGATCAAAGGGTACAGTGGCGTCCGGCTCAAGACGGTTCAGACACTTGTGGATATGTTGAACGAGAATGTGGTTCCGGTTGTCTATTCCCAAGGTTCGCTTGGCGCGAGTGGGGATTTGGTTCCGCTTGCACATATGGCTTTACCTTTGATTGGCGAAGGAGATGTATTTGCCGAAGGGCAAAGGATGTCAGCTGAAAAGGCGTTCTCAATTCATGGCATCTCCAAGCTGGAACGTCTTAAGGCCAAGGAAGGTCTGGCCCTCATCAACGGCACACAGGCAATGGCCAGTGTCGGGGCGTTGACACTCTATGATGCCATGGAAACATTCAAACACGCCTCGCTTTCAGCGGGCCTTACTTTCGAGGCCTTGAACGGCATTATCGATGTGTTTGATGAACGTATTCATGAAGCGCGTCCTCATGAGGGTCAAATGGAAACCGCAAAAATCATGCGTACCATTCTTCAGGGTAGCCGTAACACAACGCATCAAGGCGATGATCATGTTCAGGATGCCTATAGTCTCAGGACGATTCCCCAAGTCCATGGAGCATCTTTGGACGCATTCCACTACGTCCGTAAGGTGCTTGAGACCGAGATGAACTCCGCGACAGATAATCCGTTGGTTCTTTTTGAACCTGAAGCGGCATTGTCGGCAGGCAACTTTCACGGGCAACCGCTCGCCATCGCTCTGGATTTTCTTGCCGTCGCCATCAGCGAACTGGCTTCGATATCCGAAAGACGGATTGAACGTTTGGTCAATGCGGACATAAACAAAAAGTTTCCGCCGTTTCTGGCTAAGGTAAAAGGACGTAACTCGGGTTTCATGATTGTTCAATATACCGCGGCTTCGCTGGTTAGTGAAAACAAGTCGCTGGCGCATCCGGCGAGCGTCGATTCGATTCCTTCAAGTGGAAATCAGGAAGATCACGTTTCTATGGGGACCATCGCAGCCAGGAAAGCCCGCAGCATTTTAGAACACACCCGTAAAGTCATCGCTTTGGAAATGTTTACCGCAACTCAGGCGCTCGATTTCACCGGCGGCAACCACCTTGCACAACGGACAAAACGCGTCTATCAAACAATTAGGGACGCCGTACCCTTTATTGAGGAAGACACCATGATGCAGCCTTGGATGGA
>PWHE01000030.1 GCA_003554735.1 Mollicutes bacterium
ATTGTCCCCATTGTACTCATCGTCGTCCCCATTGACGCATGCCGCAAGACCGACAACCATAAACAAAAACAAAACCATCAGTAAAAACTTCTTTTTCATTCCACATAGCTCCTTTGTTTTTTATTATTTTTTCGATGAAAAGGTTTTCTCAAAATTATTCTAACATAGTTCGGTCAAAAGAAAAGAAAAATTCCCCTTTTACAAAAAGGGGAACATAAAATACTATCTATTTGACTTTCTTTCCTTTATCAACCTTTTGAGCGTGCTCTTTGAAGTCTACCGGATTCAGTACGGTATCGATGATGGTCATCACCGATTCGACCATGACACTTTTTTCCATGGACGGCACGCCGGGTTGGGCGGATACCATGTCGGGTGTGGCCGGTACATGGACAAATCCGACCACAGTGTCCATGTTGAAGGTCTGGGTGTAATGAAGGGTGCGATAGAACAGATTGTTGCATACATAGGTTCCGGCGGAATTGGAAACACTGACCGGCATGCGGGTCTTTTGGAATCGTTCTCTCAGACTTTTCAGCGGCAATGTCGTGAAGATCCCATCGGGGCCGGAAGGCTCGATCGGCTCCTCATACTTGATGTTGCCGAGGTTGTCTTTGCTTCTGGCATCGTTTTTGTTGATGGCGATGCGTTCGATTTCCACGTGGGTCCTGCCTTTGGCAAGGCCCAGGGAAAGCACCATGACGGGGTCATGTTCGTCAATGAGCGGCAGAAGTCGCTCAAAGGCGTGGTTGTATATCACGGGCAATGTCAGTTTGATGATCTTGATGTCATAAAGCGTCTCGGGAATCCGTTCAAGGATGGCTTCCGTAGGATTCTTCGTATCGTTTCCAAACGGTTCGAACGCAGTGATTATAGCGGTTTTCATGGTCAGGATCCTCCTTCAAGGAAAGTAAACGGGATTTCGGTCCCTCTTAGAAACTCATAAATTTCATCAAGACCGACGGCGTAGCTTTGTTCAATGGACTGGGATGACCAGTTGTTGATGCCGATCAGATTGCCGTGGCGGTCCGCCAGAAGCCCTCCGCTGTTTCCCGGATAAATCTGTGCGTTATGAGCGATAACTTCGAATTCGACACGGTCGATACTCACTTTCCGGTTGTATTCCCCAAACGTGACGACACTGTCGATCCCCGAAGGGTTTCCGACCGCAAGCACGAACTCGCCACGCCTGAGCGAATCACCGTATCGGGCGGTGATGTTGACTGTCTCCATCTCGGCTGCGGAACGATCAAAGGCGAGCAATGCAAGATCAGCATCCTCACAATAAAAGAGAAGTTCGGCAGTGATTGTTTCCTCCTCGGCATGATCAAAAGGACGAACCTCGTAAGTTACTTCACTGTTTTGTGTCGCTTCGATGAGATGATACGAAGAAAGCACATAATAAAGATCGTCGGTTTCATAAAAGACGACACCACTTCCAATCCGCGATTCGCTTCGTCCAGGGAAAATGCCTCTGCCTTCATCTTCAACATAGAGTCCGACGTTCGTCTTTATGAGATGGTCGCGGCTCTCCATGATGATCTCCTGAAAGCTTTCTTCTTCAGGTGGTCCAATCAACTCATCGAGGAATGCGCAGGCATTCAATGCAATCACCATTACTCCAAGCGTCATAATCAATAACAATTTCTTCATAAGGGGTCACTCCAGTCACTTATTATTGTATCATTATTGAATGTCTACCGCCATCATGACAAGTCTTTTTCGTATTTCGCACCAGTTTTACAACAATCCATGTAAAAACCCTTTCAGGAATCACGATTTTTCGTTATAATCGTCCTATAATGGATTTAAAACATGGAGGAAAACTATGAAAAAACTACTCTACAGCATACTCGCAGTGTTGTTCGTTTCAACGCTTTACGCCTGCGGCAACGCAGACAACGGCGATAACGGCGACGACTGGGACCTTGACCCGGACAGCGATACACCAATTACGGACATCACCGAAATGCCCGAGTATGAAGGCCTGTCATTCACAACCGACGGCATCGGCGAAGTTGAACTCTTTGCCTGCCGCGATGGCGACACGGCGGATTTCGTTGAAGGCGACTACATTTTCAGAGTCCGCTTTCTCGGCATTGACACCCCCGAAAGCGGTCATCTTTATGAACCATGGGGCTTGGCTGCGAGTAAGTACGCATGTGACGTGATGCGAAACGCAGACACACTGGTGCTTGAAGCCGAAACCCCGGGTGAGCGTGGGAACTTCGGACGCTACTTGGGCTATGTGTGGGCCGATGGCCGACTGTTGAACCTGGAACTTGTCGAACTCGGTTACTCCACCGCACGCTTTGCCAACCGAACCTATTCCGATGAACTGTTCCAAGCGGACATCATGGCGGGTGAAAAGAACATCGGGGTCTTCGGGCGCGACAACGACCCTGATTTTCCTTACGACACCGAGACCGTCGATGTCACCATCGAAACATTGATCACAGCTGAAAATCCGGAAGACTACTATCTTCGCCATTTCAATGTCGAGGGCGTTGTGACCGCACGGTTCGGAGCCCATGTCTTCTTGCAGGACGATTCGACCGGGCACGGCATTTTCCTTTTTGCCCACTATAACAACTTCAACCCGGACCTTTCGATCGGCAATGAAGTCCGTCTTGAAGGCGCACAATTCTATCGTGACGGAAAGCCATGGCAAAGCTTTTTCCTGACTGATTACGACAACATCGACATCGAAGTCCTTGATACCGATGTCGAGTACGAAGTCCACACCATTCCACTCGACACACTGGACGAAAGCCA
>PWHE01000105.1 GCA_003554735.1 Mollicutes bacterium
AAGACATTGAAGGTGATTGAATGATGAAACAACACTCCGACATCGCCCTGATCGGCATTGCGGTCATGGGCGAGAACCTCGCCTTGAACATGGCGTCCAAAGGCTATCAGGTCATGGTGTCCTCAAGGAAACAACACAAGATTGACAGCTTTTTGGAAGGGCGGGCCAAAGGCAAGCCCATCCGTGGCACCACCGATATGGAAACACTCGTCAACGACCTCAAGCGCCCGCGCAAGATCATGCTCATGGTCAAGGCGGGGAAACCCGTCGACATGGTCATTGAAAAACTTCTTCCGCTTCTTGATGAAGGCGATGTCATCATCGATGGCGGGAACTCCAAATACGAAGATTCGACCCGCCGCACGCGCTACTTAGAAGAAAAAGGCATCCATTTCATCGGGACCGGTGTCTCGGGCGGCGAAGAAGGCGCGCTCACCGGGCCTTCCATCATGCCCGGTGGCGCAAAGAAAGCGTGGCCCATCGTGAAAGACATCCTGCAATCCATTGCGGCGAAAGTCGATGGCGAACCGTGTTGCGAGTGGGTCGGTGCCGATGGCGCCGGGCATTTCGTCAAGATGGTCCATAACGGCATCGAGTACGGCGACATGCAGCTGATCAGCGAAGCGTATCACACCATGCGAAGACTCTTTGACCTTCCGCTTGACACCATCGGCGGCATTTTCAAAGACTGGAACGCGACCGAACTGGACAGCTACCTGATCGAAATCACCGCGAACATCATGAACGTGAAGGATGACGACGGACACCCGCTTCTCGACAAGATCCTTGATGCGGCGGGTCAAAAAGGAACCGGCAAATGGACCGTGCACGCCTCCCTCGATTCCGGTGAACCGCTTTCCCTGATCGGCGAATCGGTTTACGCCCGCTTTCTTTCCTCACTGAAAGAAGAGCGCATTCGCGCAGCGAAAGCCTATCAGCCCGCGCCCATTCGGTTCGATGGCGATAAGAAAACATTCATAGAGCATCTTAGAAAAGCGCTTTATGCGGCGAAAATCCTTTCTTACACCCAAGGTTTCTCACTCCTCAAAAAAGCCGCGAGCGAGCATGAATGGAATCTCGATTACGGCTCCATCGCACTGATGTGGCGCGGCGGATGCATCATCCGCTCACGTTTCTTGGGCGACATCAAGAGGGCTTTTGAGAAGAATCCTTCACTCTCCAACCTTCTGCTCGATGATTTCTTCAAGGACGCCATCAACGATTCCATCGAATCTTTGCGCACCGTCGTCGCGACGGCGGCACTGAACGGCATCCCCGTTCCCGGCATGGCGGCCGCGCTCAATTACTTCCACGGCTACACCAGCGAAACCCTGCCCGCCAATCTGATCCAGGCACAGCGTGACTATTTCGGTGCCCACACGTATGAGCGGACCGATAAAGCGCGCGGCGAATTCTTTCACACGGATTGGACCGGCAAGGGCGGAAAGACATCGTCGACGACCTATAACGTCTAAGCCACATCCACGCATCAAAACGGCGCATGAAATCATGCGCCTTTTTTGGTGGCTACCACTTGTTTATGAAGTGTTCGGCGAATCCGGGCAATGCCTTGATCTCGATGGTCTTCCCGTCATCCAGCTTTGCCTTACCGGAATAGTGTCCGAAGATCTGGTTCTGCGTGTTTTTGAGCACAATGAAATTGGTGGCATCGTGACGTCTTAAAGAAGGCGTGAAGGTGACATCGAGGCGGCCGTCCTCGGTTTGGTAGCGCCATGGCCCCATGTAGTTAGGACGGCGGTTTTCCCGGTAGGTGAGCTCGAAATGGCCCTTGGAGAGTTTGTGGCCATTTCCGTTAAGAAAAATCATGTCTTCGCTCGCTTGATTCGTGTTGCCGAAACCCCCACCGATGTTGAAAGCGAGGAGTGCACCACCTTGCATCCCCTGGGCCGCACCCCAGTACCATTCGCTTTTGTACGGCCATACGCCACGACCGAAATCAAGCAGGGCAAGGGTGTCTTTCTTTTCGAACCGGATGGTTTTATGAGCATAGGAAAGTGTGCCTTCACCACGCATGCCGTAGGTCTTTTGGTTATAGTAGAACTGATTGGGTTTGTCGAAAGGGATTGTCAGGACGATGCTGTCACGAGGTTTGTCGGTGAATGTCAAATCGAGTTCCAAAGGCTTTTTATCACGAAAATTTTCCCAGTATGCCTTCACATGGGTGACGTTTTTACCGTAATCAAGATTGAGCGTGACCCCTTTTTTGTTGAACGTGGTCTTTCCGGCTTCGGGGGTGCAGGGCAGATTCATCTTGCCTAGCGGAAACCATGTCATTTTTGTTTCTTGCATCATCGAATGGTTTTCAAAATCGATGATGACGAGGCTCACAAGACCCATATAGCCGTTGTCTGCGATGGTCAGGCCAACGCCGTAGGTCGAATTATGGACGTAGTAATAGTCCCACTCCTTGATGCGCGTCGGGTGGGCATCGACATTCTTCCGGTTATAGGCTTTGATGTGCCGTGTCGCATAACCGGCTTCGGTGAGGTTTCCTTCCATATCGACAAGGTTTCCTTCACTCAGTTTATGTTGCATCGTACCGCTCCTTTATAACGATTTTGATGTCTCAAGGAGTAAGAGGTCCTGATGTGTCATTGATAGCGTTTCAAACCGGATTCGATGATGTCGAAGAATGCGTCGACATCAATGTCGGTGGCGACATGCGCGTTGCGGGGTTTTTTCCGGTAATTGAACATGTCGCAGTTGGTACGGCCGTAACTCGGCCCCTTGGAAAGGTCGAT
>PWHE01000088.1 GCA_003554735.1 Mollicutes bacterium
CCACATTGTTGTGTGAGTTCTTTTGACAAGGCCCCCATTCCCGGGCCGATTTCAACCACGGTGCTTCCTTTATCCACCGCAGCCGTCGCTATGATCTTCTTGATGGTATTGTCATCCACAAGAAAATTCTGTCCGTATTTCTTCTTGATGTTGAATCTATGCTGGTTTAATAGACTTCGAGTGTTTTGGTGTGCCGTGTTTTTCATTCTATCACCGCGTCAATCATTGGGAGGGTTACGTTGAACATGTTGATTTTTTTATGGAATGTCTTGCCGTTGGAAAGCCCGAGATTGTATGCATCGCACACTTTCTCTCTAAGCGCCCGGGCATTCTTGCCGCCTAGCAGACCTCTTCTGAGCAAGGCTTTTTTGCTCACATTCGAAGTCTTATCACTGTGATGGAGGTGATTGAGCAGTCCTTGTCGTATGGCGGAATCCGGCGCATATTCGATGCCGACTTTGCCTTTTGATTCGTCGATGCAAATCTGTTTGTTCAAAAAGACGTGGTGTGTTTCTCCGACATAATCATTGATGCGCTTTCGGATTGTCTCGCCTGGCACGTCCGGGTCTGTCATCAGTATCAGCCCTCTTGTTTCATTCAATGTTTTGAGCGCGTTCAATGTCTCTAAGGATATCTCCCTGCCGTTTGTGATCATGACCTCGGCATCAGGAAATACCTGAAGTATTCTGGCTTTGTCGTGGTTGCCTTCAACCACGATGATGTGTTCAAATATCTCTTTCATATTCATGTCCTTTGGTTTTTGAAGAATCTATGGTTCTTAGGATTGATGATGATTGGAAGCTTTCGTGGCAATACCTTAATGGTTTGTCCGCCGCTTCCGACTTTCTCACCGTCTTGATTCCAGGGTCTTTGATGCGAGGTTTCAATGGCTGCTTGGGTTGTTTTGAAGCGCTTGACACCCGGTAGGCGGTAGCGTCTGAAAACAAAAGCGAACAGAAACCTTATGTTGTTTAAAAAAGGGATGTATCTGAATAGCACAACATCGATTTTCCCATCATCTAACTCCGGGTCCTTGACGACTTTCAACCCGGCGACTTGATAGGAGTTCACAAACAGTGCGAGCGCATATCGGCCATTTTCCACTCCATTATCATGACGAATCTTAAGACCGATTCTCGAGATGGTGAAAAACTCTTTGATGCCGGAAATGATATATGCCATGAAGCCAAGAATCCGCTTTAGTTTTCTAGGCGTACTATAGCTGATATCAATGTAGCTTCCAATAGCCGTCACATACGTAAAATAACCAAAATTGGTCTCTGCGACGTCCATGTTGACTGTGGTACCATGGTCAATTATCTCCAAGGCCTTGTCCACATTCGCCTTCGGCAATCCAAGAGAATGGCCTATATCACAAGACGTTCCATTCGGTATATAACCGACTCTGGGAATGTTCGAAAGCTTCATCAAACCATTGAGGGCTTCATGAAAGGTCCCGTCTCCGCCGATGATAATCACTAGATCCACCGATTCATCTCCAAGTCCCGCAGTGAGCTCGGTCGCGTGAGAAGGATACTCGGTTTCCTTTATGTTACACGTGAAACCTTTATCGTTGAGTGTTTTTTTGAGCTTTGGTAAATGCGGTTCAAACGGATGGTTCCCGCTTGCCGGATTAAAAATCACAACGCAACGTTTCATCTCATCACCTTCCATATATATCCATTGTAGCAAAAATTGGCAATCCTTGCTTTATAAAAAGAAAAAAGCTCAACGAATGAGCTTTAATCTGAAAGGCTTTGGGCCGCGGTAATGATTGCCGTGTTGTAAATATCATCGATGCTGCATCCGCGGGAAAGGTCGTTGACAGGTTTGTTCAATCCGGCCAAAACCGGTCCCATCGCTTCAAAATTGCCTAGCCTTTGCGCAATTTTGTATCCGATATTTCCGCTGTTAAGATCAGGGAAAATGAAAGTGTTCGCTTTTCCGGCCACAGGGGAGTCCGGGAATTTCTTCTCGCCGACTTTCTGAACAAAAGCGGCATCAAACTGCATTTCACCGTCGATATCAAAATCAGGCGCTTTTTTCTTTGCGATTTGAACCGCTTTTGCGACTTTTTTGGTCTCATCGGTCTCGGCACTGCCGTTTGTAGAGAAACTGAGCAGCGCGACTTTTGGGTCGATATCAAACATCTTGGCGGCCTTAGCGCTTTCGATGGCGAATTCGGCAAGCGATTCACTATCCGGATTCGGATTGATCGCACAGTCTCCCATGATGTATTTCTCATCACCGCGTACCATGAGGAAGTAACCGAATGTTTTTGAAATGCCGGGTTTCGTCTTGATGATTTGCAGCGCCGGGCGGACCGTATCGCCGGTTGAGTGGGCGGCACCGCTCACAAGGCCTTGCGCTTGATTCATGTAAACCAGCATCGTTCCGAAATAATTGGGTTGTTTCAACATCTCTTGTGCTTGTTCATAGGTGCATTTCCCGGCACGACGTTCGACAAGCGCCTGCACAAATTCATTATAATGCGATGATGTCTCGGGGTTGATGACTTCGCACATTGAAACATCATCCAGGATTTTCTCCGGATTGCCGATCAGTATCGGTTTGAGCAACCCTTCCTTGCCTAAGCGTTGAGCCGCTTTGATGATTCTGGGATCGGTCGATTCCGGAAAAACGATTCGAATCTTCTTTCCTTTGATTTTTTCTTTTAGTGTCGTTATGATATCTGACATTATCATCACTCCTAACATGGCATATTATAGTAGATTTAGGGCATTTACAC
>PWHE01000077.1 GCA_003554735.1 Mollicutes bacterium
CATCTTGAAAACCGGCGTAACCAGCAAAATGTCCAGGAGATGAGCATTACGGATGGTGTGCTCAAATATCACTACTCCATCAAGTTTCACCCCATCGACTCAAACGGTCGTTATGAGGGAACCATCATGCTTTTTGAGGACATCACCGCGAAGAAGGAATACGAGCTGTCGTTAGTAGAAAGGGCGGACATGGACCAATTGACCGGCGTGCTCAACCGAACGACCTTTCAGACGCATTACGAACTACTTCCCAAGCACTCCAGAGTGATGGTGCTTTTTGACATTGACGATTTCAAGAAAATCAATGACACCTATGGCCATAACACCGGCGATCTGGTGTTGATGGAAATAACGAACCGGTTACGGACAGTGGTCCGTTCTGGAGACTTACTCGGTCGCATTGGCGGCGAAGAGTTCGGTCTCGCGTCCCACTCACTTGCACAAAGCGAAGCGAGGAAGCAGGCGGAGCGGATCAGGAAAATCGTCGCTGACACACCGTTCGACTGCGAGGATGTGACGGTGGATGTAACCATCAGCGTCGGTTTGAGCATCGATTCGACAGGCAGTCGGCCGTTTGACAGTATTCGACATGAAGCGGACATAGCGTTGTATGCGGCGAAAGCTCAGGGCAAGAACTCCGTTGTCACTTATGATAGAGAGGTATTGCAGAAAGACAACCCTGCTTATCCCCCGAGAAAAGGGATGTGAATCCGGTTGACAACCTGATTCTTATTTATAAAAGTGACGTTATTTCCGAAATGACAATTTGGCACTCACCCCCTTTATGGTATAATTGCTAATGTATACTTAAAACTGTGAGGTGGAATATGCGCATTAAAGATCATCCGATTCTTGATTTCCCCGCAAAAAGAGAAGTGTCCTTCACCTATGACGGTAAGACACTTTACGGCGTTGAAGGCGATACCATCGCATCAGCGCTCCATGCGAATGGCGTCAAGAAGTTAAGTGAAAGCATTCACTTAAAACGGCCGAGAGGCTTTTATTGTGCAATAGGAAACTGTGCGTCATGCAACATGATGGTAGATGACAAGCCGAACACCAGAACCTGCATCACCCCTTTGAAAGAGGGTATGGTTGTTGAAAGCCAGCATGGAAAGGGGAAGGTATAGATGGAGCGTAAGGAAGCCGTTGTCATCGGAGCCGGTCCCGCCGGATTGTGTGCTGCCCAGAAACTTCTCGATGGTGGCGCGAAGGTTTGTCTGATTGACAGGAACGCCTCGCTGGGCGGCCAGTTGATCAAGCAGACCCACAAATTTTTCGGAAGCGAAAAACAGTATGCCTCCAAACGGGGCATTGACATCATGAACATCCTGATTGAAGAAATCAAAGGTCATGAGAATCTTGAAATTTTCACCGAAACCAGTGTGGTGGGCATGTATCAGGACAAGGTGATTGCATGTCTCAAAGAAGACAGGTTCTTTAAACTACAGTCCGATACGATTATTGTTGCCACCGGCGCATCGGAAAAAAGCATTCCGTTTGAAAACAATGACCTTCCGGGCGTTTATGCGGCCGGTGCGGTTCAGACGTTGATGAACGAATACGGGGTCAAACCCGGCGATGATGTGCTTATGGTCGGAAGTGGGAACATCGGACTGATCGTGAGCTATCAGCTTCTTCAGGCCGGTGTCAATGTCAAAGCGCTCGTCGAGGCTGCGCCTTCAATCAGCGGCTATCTGGTCCATGCATCGAAGATCAAACGACTCGGTGTGGATATCCTTACCTCCACCTCGGTGAAACGCGCGATCGGAAAAGAGAGTGTGGAACAGGCCGAAATCTGGGAACTCGACAAGACGTGGCTAGGCATCGAGGGTACCGAACGCATGATCGATGTGGATACGATATGCATCAGTGTCGGGTTGGCCCCTTTGACAGAACTATTGCAACAACTCGGAGCCAAAGTCGAGTACATCAAGGAACTGGGCGGGAACGTTCCGGTCATCGATAAACGCTATCAGACCAATGTCAAAGGCGTGTATGCCTGCGGCGATCTTGCGGGCATCGAGGAAGCCTCGTCCGCCATGGTCGAAGGTAAAATAACCGGGCTCAACGCGCTGGAAGACATGGGATACGATACCACCGGTCAACGTAGTGATTTAAAAGCGTACCATGAGGAACTCAAGTTCCTTCGTGATGGTCCGCATGCCGAGAAAGTGCGTGCCGGCTATCTCAAAAGGGGGATGCTCACATGATTGATAAGAACGGTGTTGCATTAAGAGAACTATTCATGAAGGAATTTCCACCAACAGAAAAAACCTTGGAAAAACCCAAGGCGATTATTGAATGTTACAAGGAAATCCCTTGTAATCCCTGTGAAACAAGCTGTCCGTTCGATGCGATTGAAATCGGTGAAGACATCAATAAACGTCCGGAGATCGATTTTGAAAAATGTACCGGATGCGGCATTTGCGCATATAGCTGTCCGGGACTCGCAATCAGCATCCGTGAGATCGATAAGGAAGCAAAAAAGGCCCAGCTCAAGTTCCCTTATGAATTCACTCCGCGTCCGAAACAAGGTCACTATGTCAATGTGGTGGACCGATCCGGCGAGTTTCTGAGCGAAGCCAAGGTCATCAAGGTCATTGACAGACCGCGCCAAAACAAAACGGCGCTCGTTCATGTCGAAGTCGATGAACAATATCTATACGATGCCGCGACCATCGAGGTGATTCGATGAAACCGGAAGATGTGATCATATGCAGATGTTCCGATGTCACGCTCAA
>PWHE01000021.1 GCA_003554735.1 Mollicutes bacterium
AGCGTCTACGGATACACGAACAAATCGGATGAAGACAGTCTTCTCAAGCTGGCTGAGGATCTATCGAAATCATTCGATGGTGAGCGTGTGCGTGAAACCATTGCATTGCCGGAGGTTAAAAGGGGCACCAAGCACAAGATTGAAATCTATCCTTCCGATGTGGACATCAAGGATAAGGTTGATATTGTTAAACGCGCGGACAAGGCCGCTCGTGACTACAGCGAGGAGATCAAGCAAGCGAACATCAGCTACATGGACAAGACTCAGAACGTATGGATTGCAAGCAGCGAAGATATCCATGTTGAAGACACCCGTGTCTATACCCGCCTTGGCATCGCGAGCGTCGCGAAAAATGAAAAAGACATGCAGATGGGATTCAACGGTCCGGGTGCACATCAAGGCTTCGAGTTCTACAACAAGATAAATGTGGAAGAGGCAGCCCAGGAAGCTTCGCGTATCGCCAAAACCATGCTCTACGCCGATGAAGCCCCAAGTGAAACCATGCCGGTTGTTGTGGATAACGGGTTTGGAGGCGTCATATTCCATGAAGCCTGCGGCCATTCGCTTGAAGCGACATCTGTTGCAAAAAACGCCAGTGTCTTCAGTGGTAAAAAAGGCGAGAAAATCGGTAGTGAACTGGTTACCGCAGTTGACGATGGAACCATTGAGAACGCTTGGGGAAGCGAGAACTTTGACGATGAAGGACGCGAACAACAACGCCGCGTTCTTATTAAAAATGGTGTGCTCAACACCTACATGGTCGACTACCTTAACGGGAAACGCATGGGGGAAGGGCCGACCGGTTCATCCCGTCGTGAATCCTATCGCTACGCGCCGACTTCGCGGATGAGCAACACCTTCATTGAAAACGGCGAATCGACGTTCGATGAAATCATCGCCAATACGAAATACGGACTTTATGCCAAGAAGATGGGCGGCGGTTCCGTGCAACCTTCTACCGGTGACTTCAACTTTGCGGTCATGGAAGGTTACATGATCCGTGATGGAAAGATCGCTGAACCTGTCAAGGGCGCCACTCTTGTGGGAACCGGAAAAGACGCGCTCAAGAAAATAGACATGGTCGGAAACAACTTGCTGCGTGCTCAAGGCATGTGCGGCTCGCTTTCCGGTGCCGTTCCTACCGATGTGGGACAACCCACACTACGTATCGCATCCATCACCGTCGGTGGTAGAAAGGGGAAAGCATAATGAATTTCGAAAAACTATTCGATAAAGCGAAAGAAAAAGGCATTGAAGCCATTCAGGTGCATATGGAAAGCCTTCAGGAAGTGGATTTCCATGTATTCAACGCCGAACTGGATAAACACCAGATTGCGGATACCATGCAACTTTCCATCAAGGGTATATACAACGGAAAAATGGGGAAAATGGTCACCGAATCCATTGACGAGGAAGCCATGGATGAATGGCTTGAAGCCCTCAAAGCCTCAGCAAGTGCGGTAGAAAGCGAGGATGAGGTCTTCATCTATGAGGGCGACAAATCCTACAAGGATATCGATCTGTTCAAGGAAAGCAACCTGTCTGAGCTTTCTCACCAGGAGAAGCTCAACATGACGCACGAACTTGAAAGCAAACTCAAAGCGCTCGATGAGCGTGTCAAAATATCGCAAGCTTTCTATGGCGAGACTACGAAGAAAGTCATCCTGAAAAACTCCAAAGGTCTCAATCTTGAGAAAAACATCAAGAATGCCATCCTGGGTGCGGATGTCGTCGTACGTTCGGAAGACGATTCACGCTCAGCCTTCGACTTTGTCCAAACCAACGACCCTGCAGACTTCGATCTGGATGCAATCGCGAAAAATGTTGTCGAACGCGGCGTTGCCATGCTTGGCGCAAAGTCATTGCCAAGCGGGCGCTATGACATCCTACTTGAAAACCGTGCCAGTGCGACGCTTCTGGCGGGCTATGCCGGCATGTTCAAAGCGGAAAGCGTTCAAAAAGGCATGTCGAAACTCCAAGAAAAAGTCGGAACGCGTGTCGCATCGAACAACGTGACGCTTGTGGATGACCCTTTCAAGCCAAAAAGCACCAAGAGTGGCGGATTTGACGATGAAGGCGTTGCCACATCCTATAAAGAAGTAATCAAAGACGGCACACTGACTACTTACCTCTATGACCTGAAAACCGCCAAGAAAGATGACACTCAATCCACGGGGAACGCTTTTGGCGGCCAAATATCACCGACAAACTTCTACTTCAAGCCGGGAGAAAAGGACCAGGAAACCCTGATGAAGGAACTTGGTGATGGTCTCTTGATCACCAGCGTCCAAGGGGTGCACTCGGGGACGAACGCAGTAAGCGGAGATTTTTCGCTGCAAGCGAGCGGCCTGATCGTCAAAGACGGCAAGGTCGACCGACCGATCGCGCTTTTCACCATTGCCGGAAACTATCTTGACATGCTTCAGAATGTAAAAGACGTTGGAAACGACCTTAAATTCACTTTCATGTATACAGGAAGTCCCACCCTGAGAATCGACAACGTCGTCGTCTCCGGAGAATAAAGTCGAGTCCTCGCCAGAGACCCTGGTGAGGACTTTTTTGTTGAAAACGTTAACTTGTCATATGTAGGCCCTATCAGTTTACAATTAATGGTGTAGGTTGTATAATTAATGTGGAAATTTATTCATTCTAGGAGGAAACGTTTATGAGTTTAGTCAGCGCCAAAGAAATGCTAGAAAAAGCACGCCGGGAAGGATATGC
>PWHE01000073.1 GCA_003554735.1 Mollicutes bacterium
AAGTGATCTCTGCTGACCTTGGCTACTTCTGGGGCGCGATTATTTAATCGCTACCGGACCACAGGCCCTCGCTTTCGAGCGGGGGCCTTTTACAGGGAGAACGAAATGGGCCGTTACGACCGCCAAGTATTCGACATTAACAAACCGTTCTTGGTGCGTAAAGCATTCAAGGCCAATGGCCGTACTTTCACTAATGGTATGCCTTTCGACTGGTCGCATATGGCTATTACGACCCGCAAGGTGCGCGTGCTTTTCGATTCGGGCTATCTGTCTCATCCTACTGAGAAAAAAGCAAAGCCTGAAAAGAAAACCGAGACTAAAGTTGAAGTCAAGAAAGAGGCGACCGCCAAATGACTTCTACGTACAGTGGAAACCCTGCGTCTAGCTTTCAGGACCAAGTTCGTTACTTGATTGGTGATACTGGGCCAGAGTTCATCCTGACTGACGAAGAAATTGAATTCGAGTTAGATACTCGCAGCACCCTAAAGCATGCAGCTTTGGGAGCAGTAAACGCTATTATTGCCAAGCTTACCAAGAATTACGAGCAACGGTTTGAGACTATTTTCGAGAAACCGCAGGAAGCAGTTCACTCATATCGACTACTGGCCAAAAATCTTGAAAAACAAATTCAGAGGTCCGAAGTAGGCTTCGGTGCTCCGATAGCTGGCGGTATTCGGCGGTCTGACACGTTCAGAGCAGATAATGACAACGATCGGGTCCCTCCTACTTTCGACCGCGACGAGTTCACAATTGATAAGCGCGAACAATGGCCATTAGTGTAACTCGTTTGCTCCGCAGTAAGGGGCATACCATTCCATTACACAAGAGCGTACAGACTTCTTACGTTGTTGCGTCTGGCGGTTACGACGGTGGAGCCATCCAAACTTTTCAGTTTACTGGCGTTTTCATCAATTTTGACAACAAGGAAGTCGACGGTGCCACCGTTTTGGTTACTGACAAGAAGTTGCTGATCGACGCCGATTCTCTTTCCGCTATCCCTGCCGTGGGTGACATCGTTCAAGGCTCTTTGGTGAATGGCCAGATTAAAGGCGGCTCTAAGATTATGAGCGTCAGAGAAATTGCCCCAAGGGGGTCCGTTGTCGCCTACACCTGTCAGGTCCGCTAATGGTACAGTTCCGCGTAATAGACCGCCGTAGACCTGAACGAGAAATTCTGGACCAGTTTCAGAATTTCAATCAAGAAGTCCAAAAGCAGGTCTTACGGGGAATGGCCGAAAGAGTGGCAGAAATGTCCGTCGAGACAGAAGACACGGGTACCTATGCAGAGAGCCACGAAATAGCAATTCGCAGCGGTAGCTTTGCATCTTTCATCAGCTCAAAGGGTAAACCCCGTGGCGGCACTGGTGGGAGGGCTTCTGCGAGGGGTCTGAGGTCCATGTTAGGTGATATTGATCGCTTACCTCCTGGAAACAATAATATAGTTATACGAAATATGTCGATCCACGCCTTTGCGGTCGAGCGGAAAGGATGGCCTACCAAACCGCCTTATCGGATTTACTCGAGGGTTCAGCGCGAGGCTTCTTCAATCATCAAACGCGTCGTAGATTCTATTCGGGCAGGTGGTACATGAGTTCATATGACGACATTCAAGCTACGCTCGACGTGAACCTTAATGATATTGAAGGCCTCCCTGAGAAAGTATTTGAGAACACCCGCCCAGCTGAAATGCCCTTTGGTGAGGAGTTCGTTTGGACGCAGTTTCAGCCCATCGACCGAGTTGCTTCTGCGCGCGGCCCCGACCCATTGATGAGATACAACGGCTTTTACGTCGTTAACTTGTGCGTACCTCAAAATTCTGGTACTCAACGCATACGCGTCTTGGTGGACTTAGTTCTTGGTGTTTTCAAGGGCGCAAACCACGTAAGCCATGATGGCTTTAATCTCACCATTGAACTCTCCAGACAAGAGGCGGGTTTCAAAATGGAAAACCACTTCTGTGTGCCCGTAACCATTGATTGGTACTGCTACGCAACGTAAAGGAAAAGACGATGACGTTTTCTCAAGGTAGCCGCTCTGTCCTCGATTACGTGGCGCAGACCGACTTCGACACAATCCCAGCTACACCGACGCTGAAACGAATCCCTGTCAAGAACCACAGTCTCACACTTAATCGTGAGCGTTTGCAAGGTGCTGACATTCTGGGTGACAGACAGCCCTTTATCGACCGTTTGAATGTTCGGTCGGGTACAGGAACGATCGACGTGGACCTACGTAAAGGTGACTACGACGAGTTCCTCGAATCGGCTTTCTTCAACACTTTCGCGGCTGACGTTCTCAAGGTAGGCGTCAATCCCAAGTTTTTGTTGGTAGAAGACGGTGCACTCGACATTGGCCAAATCCGCAGATATAACGGATTGGCAGTGTCTACGGCTACTTTCCGGATTGCGCCTCGTCAGATGGTGGAAGTGACATTTGACTGTCTGTCGCGAAACATGGTCACTGACACCACTACCGTGTCAGCGGGTGCCGCGACCGCGCCGACTGGCAATGAACCATTTGATACTCTTTCAGGTGAGTTGTTCGAAGGTGGCACGTCCCCTGGAAATAAACTCAACGTCGTGACCAGCTTGGAGTTTAGTATTCAAAACTCTTTCGCTCCTACGTACGTGATTGGAGACGATACAGCCCCTCAATTCGAATTCGGTATGGCGGTCATTGAAGGCACGATGTCAG
>PWHE01000015.1 GCA_003554735.1 Mollicutes bacterium
AAGGTATCTTTAAGCTGAGCAATCAGCACTTTTATTTCACTTCTTTTCGAAGCCGTCTCACCGGCGGCCACACTGCATGCGCAATCAAGCGTATCAATATGGTTGCGTTTCATGATTTTGCGTATGTCGCTTTCACGAAGATAATATAACGGCCGAATCAGGGAAAGCCCTTCATAGTTGTCGCTTTTGATTTTCGGCAACATGGTCTTGAAGGTTCCCGCGTAAAACATGTTCAACAACGTCGTCTCGATGACATCGTCAAAGTGGTGACCGAGGGCGACCTTGTTGCATCCGTATTTCTCCGCAAGTCCATATAGCACGCCGCGGCGCATCCGAGCGCAAAGATAACATGGATATTCCGGCGCTTTCTTTTCCACAATGCGGAAGATGCTTTTGTCCTCGATGTGAAGGTCTATTCCCAACTTCTTGGCATTCTCCTCGAGTCGATGCCGATTGAATGCGGTGTATCCGGGATCCATGGCCACAAAAACCACCGAAAAATCAACCAACGGATGTCTGGTGAGCTCTTCAAGCAGCTTTGAAAGCAGCAACGAATCCTTTCCGCCACTGATTGCGACCATGATTTTGTCGCCGTCCTCAATCAGATTGAACTCTTTTATGCCTTTTATAAAAGGACTCCAAATGCTTTTACGGTATTTCTTGACCATATCGTTTTGAAACTGGCTGTATCGATCCATTCTAATCACTCCAAATCATACCTACTATATCAAAGATGCGCTTTTGAAATCCATTGAATAAAAATAATTTAATGTAATTTTGTTGTAAAATGGATAATTGTCAACTATAATGGGTTTATCGGAGGTGATTTCGTGGCATTTGAATGGACATCCCGCAAACCCACAGAAGGAATTGCGACCATCTATGAATCCAACATCACATTGAACAAGAGCGCCAGCACGCATTTTGAAACAGCTTACCGGGTCCTGCTCGGGCTTGACCGCGAAAATATGCAAATCGCGATAAAGCCTGTCACCAAACAGGAGCACGAACGAGGGTCGATCCCGGATGAGAAGAAACATAAAATAACGGTCAGGCCAAGTTATGCCCGGGTTTCGAACAAAAAATTTATCCGGGAGGCCGCTGAAATCGCAGACATCAACCTTTCAGACAATAATGCTGTCAAATTCAAGACTCTCTGGAGCAATCAACAGCAATGTCTGATCATCGACCTGACCGAACATAGAGGTGAAATAAAATGACCATTGATATTCAAAACCTGTTCTTACTGCTTTGGTTCATCATCATACTCGTTGCCGCAGTCATCGAAGTGCTTACCATGGACCTTACCAGCCTTTGGTTCTCCATCGGTGCCCTGATATCCTTCATTCTCGGACTTGCGCAAGTGAACTGGGTCATACAGCTTGTCGTCTTCCTTGTCGTCACCATCCTCTTGCTGTTGAGCGTAAGACCCCTCGCAAAACGTTATTTCAGAACCAATATCGTCGGAACCAACGCGGACAGGCTCGTAGGAAAAGTCGCCACGTGCACCCAGGAGATTCCTGTAGGCGAACGCGGCGAAGTGAAAGTGGAAGGAAAGTACTGGTCGGCCATCTCCACAAGCGATGAAAAAATCGAGGTCGACGAGAAGGTCGAAATTCTATCTATTGAGGGAAATAAACTGATCGTGGTGAAATTATGACAGCGGGACCGTTCAAAAGACTCGCAAGCTTTGCGATCGACTTCACGCTTATTATCGCGGTGGTCTTTACTTCCTGGAGAGTCTTCGGACTGGGGATTTTGGAACGCATTTTCGATTTTGATCGCTCCATAGAAGATCCGTTTTACATCTATCTTTTATTCGCTTATCACTTTTTTGGCCACGCTTTGGTCAACTATCTGTATCAAGGATTCAGTCAAGGCCGGACACTCGGCCGAAAGTTCCTTTACTTGAGGATGAGCGGCCAGATCAACTGGTGGTCCCTCTTCATGAGAGAAGTCATCTGGAAAAACTACGCGTGGCTTTTCGCAATCACATTCATTGATTACAATTTCCTGTATGGACTCTTTTTCATCTACCCGGTCCTCGGGTTCATCGACTTCTCGCTCATGGCTTTCTCGCGGTCAAGAAAGACGATCCGCGACCATGTGACCCACACGAGGATAATCCTCGATGATGTTGTGTATCCGTTTTAAAACCTATATAATGAAATTAATCAAACCAATTTAGGAGGAAAATTATGATAGGGTATATTCTAATTATTGCAGTCGTCGTCATTTTACTTGTCTATCTAGCGACACGTTTTACCATCGTCACACAGGCAAACCGATTCATTGTTGAAAGACTTGGTGGATATTATACAACCTGGGATGTTGGGATCCATTTCCTGGTGCCGTTTATCGACCGCGTCAAGCTCAAAGTCTCCATCAAGGAACAAGTGGTCGACTTTGAACCGCAACCTGTCATCACAAAAGATAACGTCACCATGCAGATCGACACGGTCGTGTTCTTCCAGATCACAGACCCTAAACTCTACACCTATGGTGTCAACTATCCGATCAAAGCAATCGAGAACATCACATCCACAACACTCCGTAACATCATCGGTGATCTCGAACTGGACGATTCCTTGACCTCAAGGGACTACATCAACGAAAAAATGCGAACCGTCCTGGATGATGCGACCGACCCAT
>PWHE01000122.1 GCA_003554735.1 Mollicutes bacterium
ACCATATTTTGGCTAGGCTCGAAGAACAGGGTTACGTAGGAAACATAGTTAGAACGGTTTATGGAGGGATGTCACGAAAAACACGTGATGACATAAAACAGGCCTTCAATGATCCTGACTCTCCACTCCGTATTCTAGTTGGCACCGACAGCGCTAGTGAGGGTTTGAACCTACAGCGTATGTGCCGATACGTGAGTCATTATGAAATTCCTTGGAATCCCATGAAGCTCGAGCAACGTAATGGTCGTGTTGACAGGCACGGACAGGGTCGCGATGTAAAAATATTCCACTATAACAGCGATGACGAGGCCGATCAGAAGTTCCTCTCCTATGTCATGAATAAAGTTAACGAGGCTAGAGAGGACCTTGGAAGTGTGGGAAATGTGATAGATCAGGGAGTTAGACAGTTCTTTTTAGGGACTGGATTTGAGAGAGATGAGATGGAGGACATGATAAATAATCTCCAGAGAGAGAATCCAGTGGATAAGGATATAGATCCTATCGAGACACCAACTCAAGAGGAATTTTTGGAAGCTAAAGAGCGTTTTAACAAGGCAAGCGAAGAGTATAATATGAGTACTGAAGGTATAAGGAATATCTTTGAATCATATCTTAAAGTCCATAATGCAAGACTGAAAGATGGTAACCCAGGATATCAAATAGAAGGTGCTACAGGCCGTCTTAAAGACTTTCTGATTCAAAATCTAGCTGATGAGAGAGAAGCTATGCCTCAACTTGTATTTGATCCTGAAGTGTTCATTGACAGAGAGGATGGAAGAGATATATATAAACCTAAAAAGGGTAATAAATTGGTTCGGCTAGGCCATTCTGTTATGGAAACCAGCATGTCCTATTTTAGACGTGCGCTTTGGGGACAGGAAGAAGACATACATCGGTGGACCATAGTGGGTTACGAACCTGATATAGGTCGAGAAGCTTACATCAAGTTCCATTATCTCGTCAGGGCTAGAAATCAACTACAGGAAGTCATCGATTCCGAGCTTGGTCACTGGTGGTTCCACGTCACCTCTAGTGGTATCGAACGTGTCGATGAACCACCTAGAATTAATAACGAACATGAATTGGATAAGGAGACAGTGAATGAATGGAAGGATCAATTAAGACCTGCCTTTGTCGGTTATGAAGATAGATTAGAACCGTTGAAAGAAGAAATCTGTGAAGAAAAATATGATAAATTTTCGAGCAAATTGGAAGAAGCCGCCGATGAAGCCGAGGAAAGAAGGCGAGAGGAATTCGAAAAGAGAATAAAAGAAATAGAGAAGAACTTGGAAAGGGAAAGGGAAAAGTTGCGCAAAGATCTAGAAGAAGAGTTGACTGAGGCGCAGCAGATGACTTTAGATCCGAAGAAAAATATAGAGTTGAGACAACGTATTGAAGAGCTTCAACAGAAACTCTCAGAAGAAGAGCTAGAGGTTTGGAGCGACAATCAACAAAGAATGAAAGAGAGGCTTGAAAGAGAACAGGAGCACTATATGGAAGAGGTCCTTCCAAAAAGATACTCTCTAGCTGAAGAGATAGAGTTCACTGAGGTCGGAGCAAAGCTCTATGTTCCTGATGGGGGAGGTGATTGACGATGAGTGCTGTAGAAAGCTCTGTTGGGGAAGAAGCGGTTGCTGAGGAAGTACAGAAAGGAGAACCTAATGCATGGTGGACCACTCTAAAGCATGAGGGTGTATTATTAAGTCCTCCAGTACTGGAGGAAACTTTTTACGAAGGACCGCCAGAAATATCGGATACTCAGGTAGAGAAATTAAGGCGTAAATATAAGGGTTTCAAAAACAAACCGGATAACCTTTTAGACTGGTTAGACACCGTATTTGAGGATTTTTTAGGACATCCTCAGGATAAATGGGAAAAAGAAAGCTTTGTTTCTGATGAGTATAAACATCAGAACCTACGTCCTAATCGAGTTTTGAAGGATAGCGACGACTCCCCTGTTTTGGCAGTTTGGATAGATAAGGATCGAGTTACAACCGATGATGGAGAACCTGGTCGGATAGGGATTTACAGTGGCCGTCGAACCTATGCCAAGCTGGTTAAATTACTCCGATCTACAGGGATTCCTCTTGGAATCTTGACCAACGGACATCAATTTAGGCTTGTACACGCTACATTAGATAGAGACAGTTGGACAGAATGGAGTTCTCAGGCCTGGTTCGAAGGTGGAGAAGGTAGGGAGGCTTTGAGGGGATTTTACGGGCTTTTGGGCAGTAAAGAACTTTTAGATGAGGATAAGGAAGAAGAAGATTCACTGCTGGGTAAGATTAAAGAATCTAGAGAAAGACAGGCAGATCTATCTGATGTTATGGGTACCCAGGTTCGTGAAGCTGTTGAGATGTTGATACAGGAATTAGATGCCATTCTTATGGAGGCAGGAGAAGATGAACGAGAGAAGATTTTAGAGCCTTTGAAGGATTTAGATCTCAATCAGAGAGAAGAGCTTCGTGCCCGGTATCAGGCCTCTATAAGGATGATCATGCGGCTCGTGGTAGCCTTGTATGCGGAAAGTAGAGGTCTATTCCCAAAAGATAATCCGGTTTATTATGAATCTTA
>PWHE01000017.1 GCA_003554735.1 Mollicutes bacterium
TTCAACGAAAGCGATCTTGCGGCGCTTAACGCTAAAAACAACAATCTGAAGTTTTTGGTTTTTCATAAAGAACACCAGAAAGACAAACTCCTTATCCGCCGATTGGGCGAACTTCCACATGCGATCAGCGAAGGGCAGATGTTCCTGATGTATCAACCGCTCATCGATCTTAATGATGAAAAACACATCGGTCTTGAAGCGCTGGTTCGATGGAAAAAGGACGGAAAAGTCCTTGAACCATGTGAGTTCATTCCGCTTGCCGAAGAGACCAGAGTCATCGATGCGCTGACGGAATGGGTGCTTGATGAGGCGCTTAAAGATTTTTCTTTGTTCACAAAGGCCAGACCCGATCTGACACTCGCGATCAACATTTCGCAAAGAAACCTGTTCAATCCCGACCTGATAGACCGGATGAAAAAGACTGTTATCGCGCACAAGCTTCCTGTTGGAGCTCTGGAGTTAGAGATGACAGAATCAACCATGATGCAAAGCCGTGCGTTGACACGCTCATTCCTAGAATCTTTCAGGAAACTTGGTGTGAAATCGGTGCTGGATGATTTCGGTACCGGCTATTCATCGCTTTCATGTCTCAGGGATCTTCCCGTGGACAAAGTGAAGATCGACAGGGAGTTCACAAAAAACATTCATGCGAACCCGACCATCCGCATGACGGTGAAAACCATCATCAATCTCGCTCACCATATCGGACTTACTGTCGTAGCCGAAGGCATCGAGGATCAAAAGACCCTCGATGTGCTCAAAGAACTTGGTTGTGATTATGCGCAAGGGTTCCTATTCTCAAAACCCTTGAGTTATGAAGCAGCCTATCAATGGATCAAAAAGTAAGGTGAAGGCTCTTTGAAGGTTCTTTGTCCTCCGGATTCGCATCGGATGGACACGGGACACTTCAGGGAGTCTCTTTTTTGATTACTGCTTGCCAAAAGGGTACAATGATACTATATGCAATATGAAAGGATGATTTCGTGAGTGGTGAAGTTGTAGGGTTTTCGATTCTATTACTGGGGGTGACATTGATTGTCGCCAAACTGATTCGTCTGAAATTTGCAATTTTTTCTAAGTTTTTCCTGCCTTCCTCGATTATTGGAGGATTGTTGCTGTTGATGCTTGGGCCTGAGGTACTAGGCCGCATCGTGAATGGATTCGGATGGTTTGACTTCGGGCTATTCACAGAAGATATCATGGCGATATGGTCAACCTTGCCGGGTCTGCTTATCAATGTCATCTTTGCTTCGCTGTTCCTCGGCAAGACCATTCCGTCATTAAAAAACATATGGATGACGGCCGGACCGCAAGTGTCGTTCGGTCAGAGTGTCGCCTGGGGTCAGTATGTTTTCGGCCTTCTGGTGGTTATGGTGTTCCTTGTGCCGTTTTTTGGAGCGAATCCGATGAGTGGCGCACTGATTGAGATCGCTTTTGAAGGGGGTCACGGAACCGCAGCCGGACTTGCTTCGACGTTTGATGAACTCGGATTTTCTGAAGGTGCAGATCTTGCGCTCGGCCTGGCTACAGTAGGCGTCGTGAGCGGCGTGGTCTTTGGAGTCATGCTGATCAACTGGGGCGTGCGCAGACAGAAGACTAACTATCTCAAAGACCCTTCTTCTTTGGAGGAAAGCGATCTGAGAGGCATTGTCGATGTGGAGGATCGCAAGCCGGAAGGCGTCCTTACCACGTCCCCGCAATCCATTGAGCCTTTGGCCCTGCATGTGGGTATGATCGGCATTGCCATCCTGTTAGGAAAAGGCATTCTCGAACTTTTGATCATACTCGAGAATGCGACCTGGGGAGGTGAAGGCGGCGTAACCATTTTCGGATATGTACCGCTATTCCCGCTCGCGATGCTTGGTGGGGTATTGCTCCAGCTATTCCTTGACAAGTTTGATCGTTTTCATCTCGTGGACAGGGCCATGATCAACCGTCTCCAAGGCCTAGCGCTTGACTTTCTCATTGTCAGTGCCATCGCTACCCTTTCGCTTCGAGTGATCGGCGCGAACATAGGGGTATTCCTGATTCTTGCCGCAACGGGAATTGCATGGAACATTCTCGCATTCATCTTCTTGGCCCCCCGGATGATTCCCAAGAACTGGTTTGAACGGGGAATCGGCGACTTTGGTCAATCTATGGGGATGACGGCTGCGGGACTTATGCTGATCCGGATTGTGGATTCCAAACAGGATACGCGTGCCCTGGAAGCCTTTGGCTATAAACAACTTCTTTTCGAGCCGTTTGTCGGCGGTGGGATCATGACGGCCGTAAGTGTACCACTGATCTATCAGTTCGGCCCCTTGCCCATCCTGATATTTTCCTTCATCGTCATGGCAGTCTGGCTTGTCGTCGGACTTCGCTATTTCGGACGCAAAGATGCTTCAGAGATTAAATGATATACTACAATTATGATATCTCTTGTCCCGTTGTGGACAAGAGATTTTTCATTATAAAATTTTTAAAAAACCGAATGCAATTTCTTGACAAAAACGTTCTTGGAATTTATAATATAATTGGAATTAGCACTCGATGAGACGGAGTGCTAACAACCAA
>PWHE01000009.1 GCA_003554735.1 Mollicutes bacterium
GCTATCATACGATATTTCAGGAGGAATTTTATGAAAATTGTTGTCGCTCTTGGGGGCAATGCCCTCGGCAATACCCCCGATGAACAAAAAGCACTCGTGAAAAACACCGCTTCAAGTATCGCGGATATGATTGAACAGGGCCATGATGTCATCATCGTCCATGGCAACGGGCCACAAGTAGGGATGATCCAAAGCGCATTTGACGAAGCCAGTAAAATCAAACCCAACATTCCCATCATGCCTTTGCCTGAATGTGGTGCCATGAGCCAAGGGTATATCGGCTTTCACCTTCAAAACGGCATCCGCAACGAACTTTTCAGCCGTGGTATCAAGAAAAACATCACCACGCTCGTGACCCAGACGGTGGTGGACAAGAATGATAAAGCCTTCAAGCATCCCACCAAACCCATCGGTGCCTTCTATAGCGAAACGGAAATCAAAGAGCTTCAAAAACAGATGAACCTTCCCTATGTGGAGGACAGCGGAAGAGGCTACCGTTTTGTCGTCGCCTCACCCAAACCGATCGATTTTCTTGAAAGCGAGAGCATAAAACATCTGCTTGAGCAACGTGACATCATCATCGCCTCAGGTGGAGGCGGCATTCCCGTGATCAAGGACAACGGTTCATACCAAGGCGTGCCGGCCGTCATCGACAAGGATTCGTCCTCCGCCCGTCTGGCCGAGATCATCGACGCCGACATCTTCGTAATCCTGACCGCCGTCGACCGGGTCATGATCAACTTCGGAAAGCCCGAGCAGAAGGCCATCGAATCAATGACGATCGAAGAAGCCAAACAATATATCGGGGAAGGGCACTTCGCCCCCGGCAGTATGCTGCCCAAGGTCGAGGCCGCCATCGACTTCGTCCAACGCAAACCGGAAAGCGAAGCCATCATCGCGAGTCTCGAGAATGCCGCCCAAGCCATCAAAAAAGAAAGCGGCACCATCATCAGACATCATTGAATTCCCGAGTCCCCTTCATCGCGAAGGGGACTTTTTCTATGTTATAATAAGAGTGAAAAAGGAGTTGATGCGACATGTATCTTATCGATAGCGCCAATGTCAAAGCCATTGAGAGCGCCATGGAATTTTTCACATTCGACGGGGTCACAACCAATCCGACCCTGATGGCGAGAGAACGGCGAACCGACTTCCTGCATCATATCAAAGATATCCAAAAGACCATCGGACCGAAAAAGCTTTTTATCCAGCTCAATGCGGAAACCGCCGATCTGATGGTCGAAGAAGCGAAGATTCTAGCGGCCCATGCGGAGCCCCCCTTCGCCCTTAAAATCCCTGCCACACGGGAAGGTTACAAAGCGATGCGCGAACTTGCCTCAACGCATGAAATCGCTGCGACCGCTGTTGTCAGCCTGCCTCAGGCGCTGATGTCCATCGCCGCCGGCGCCCGCACAATCATCGTCTATGTGAACCGCATGATTTCGACCGGTCTGCTTCCTTATGAACTGATCAAAAAACTGAAGAAAATCGCCGAACAGAACCGTTACGACATCAGCATCCTTGGCGCATCGTTCAAAAGCAGCGAGGAGATTCATAACGCCTTGCTCGCAGGCTGCCACAAAGTCACCATAAGCCCCGAGCTTGCCGACACGCTATTCCTCAAGCCGCTGACCGAACGCAGTGTCAAGCAGTTCACCAGAGATTTCCAGACCCGCTACAAAGCCAAGTCCCTCAAGGAGCGATAAGTGTGCAGAAAGTCTTTATCATCAGCGATCTCCACGGACACTACACCGTCACTAAAAAGGCGGTGGATGCCGCCGGTTTCGACCCCGAAGACGAAAACCATCACCTGCTTTGTCTGGGTGATTATTTCGACCGCGGTAAAGAGAACGTCGAAGTCTTTGAATATCTTCATGAACTCGGAAAGAAGGGCAAAGCCTCGTTCATTCTAGGCAATCACGACCTTTTCATGCTTGAGTTTCTGGAAGGCAAACACGACAAGGTCGCCTTTAACGCGGTCTATAACGGATTCGATCAAACTCTGAGCGATTTTTCCGGCATCACCTATAAACCGGGCCGGGAACAAGACGTGTACGAGCGCATCATGAAACGGTATCCCGAACTCTATGAATGGTTGGCCTCGATGCCGCTTTATATCGAGCGGGACCACTACATATTCACTCACGGCGGCATCGATACGACGCTTCCCGACTGGCGCAAACAGGACCTTCACGGGTTTGTGTGGAACTATCAGTCCCGACTTCCGAAACTTGAAGGCAAAACCATTGTGGTCGGTCATGAGCGTACCGCACAAATACGCATGCGACGTGGAACTTCCATATCGCTTGAAGACGATTCAATCTATGACGTGATCGAAGACGATGGCGTCATCTACATCGATCCGTTCGTCGAAATGTCCAAACGCATGAACGTCTACATTGTCCATCTTGAAAACCCACCACCAGCAAAAACCCGCTTGGCAGGACGCATCCTGTCAAGCGGGTTTTATTAATTATGGTCTATGCCGAGGATAAAAGCGGATCGCCACACCGGGTGCAACGAGTATTGCCGTGCGCGGTGGACTCA
>PWHE01000090.1 GCA_003554735.1 Mollicutes bacterium
ACCGCTTCCGCAAGGTTTTTGGAAGGTTTGATCTTTCCATTTTCTATGCGGTAGAGCACCGTCCCGTCATCTGGGTATCGGACATGTTTCGATATGAACTCGGAGAGTTTCTCGATGTCGCGCTCACTGAAGATGGGCGCTTTTTCGATGTGTTCTTTGTAAAAGGGGTCCGTCAACGGATCGTTCTTCTTTATTCTGTAATTATGTAAAAAGGCGCAGGAAAAAAGATTGATGGTATCTTCCTGCACCGTCTGGTTAAATTCTCTTATGAGACTGGCATAACTCCATGCCTGATAGGAAGGATGCGTGGTTTCCCTTTCACCACCACGGAAACGCGTGATGACGACGCCATCCTTTTGTGTCTTCTTGATTTTCTGCCATTGCTTGAGTTCGATGATGACGACGTTTTCCCGTTGCTCTTCGTCGAGACCACTGATTAAAAAATCCACACGCTTTGACGTGTTGGGCACCTGAAACTCGATTGCCACCCGTGTATCTTTGGAAATGGCGTCGTATTCAAGCACATCACGCATATCCTTAAGCGAATTGCGCCATGAATCGATCTCACTTGGTGATGTATTGCCAATCTTGTCCTGGTATTGTTCGAGGATTTTATCCGTTATGACCCGCTTTTTGACGTGCTCAACAAACTCCCCTTTGGTCGCTTCGTAAATAATCATTTATGCATCCCTCTTCACAACTTGTTGTATTTTTTTGCAGTACCGTAGGCCTTTTTCACCGGATACTTCTTATCGTTCTTTTCAATTTTCTCCTTCAAAATGGTTTCAAGGTCAAACCCGTAATGGTCACATAGCAAGAGACAATATCCTACCACATCGGCAATCTCGTCTTTGATGTTGTTCTCATCCGCGTTCTGGCTTCCCCACTGAAAGTTCTCAAGAAGTTCGGCCGATTCGAGCACCACGGATTTCGCGATGTTCTCGGGAGTGTGGAACTGGCTCCAGTTTCGCTCATCCCTGAACTTTTTGAGTTTCTTGATAATGTCTTCCATATTAACGCCTCTTTCTATCATCATGTGATCCTGGTTGAAAATGCTGGATTGTTTATCCAATGATTTATTTCAGTATATAATAAACACAAAAATATTCCAAACATGTGTTGGATAAAAATACGCTTGGTTAACTCAATTCTCCAACGATTATACCAAACGTAATTATTTTTATTTAACCACATCTCCAATACGATTATTGGAACCCTTATACGCGACGTTTTTTCTTCACTTTTCATTGTACTGATGAATCACTATTTGCAAAAAATAAAAGATATCTTTACTTATAGGTAAATAATTGTAAAAAAACACCTTCTTGTATTGAGCTTACAAGAAGGTGTTAATTTAACTAAAGCATAATTAAGTTTGGATTTTTCCAGAGTTTTTATCACACGATTACGCAAACAAAATTCCAAGGAAAACAACCCAGCCCAGAATGGATTTCCCGAACAGGCTGAGCCATACATACATTCTCTCACCGTAAACATAGTCCGCCCATTTGCCGGTTTTATTGTATTGGAGGTACTGGTTCAACGCGAAGAGATTGAAGGTCACAAAATAAAAGATCAGTCCAGGAATCACAAACCATGGCAGCTGTGACAAATCTCCGTTGTTGAACATGTAGATGACAATGAGGACCCAGGGGGTGATGCCCGCTATCCACCCATAAAGATATGGGGTCCAGTCGGTTTTCTCACGATCGATGGGATTCATTTTTTCCATGAGGAGCCCGAAGAGGTTCATCAGCGCATTGATCACAAAAATCAGGATGACCGCTTCAATCGTCAACAAGCCGAACAAGGCGGCGAGCAGGACGATCATGATGGATGAAGAAAGGGCATATTCATACCATCTGAGGGGATTATACCCGTTGTTCACCCAGGTCAGATAGTGGGATTTGAACGGCCCTGAAATCAGGAAATGAAACAACGCGCTCAACAGCAGGAACAACGCCACCAATATGCCAAACGGTAGTTCGAACAGTTCCTGTGTGGCCGGCGCGTAGTCGCCGGACTCAAACACTTCGAAAAAGCGTCCGAAGATCATGGGACGAAAATCGCGGAACGTCTCCACGCTTAATGCGAGAATCAAAATCACACTTCCCTGCAACAGATGCAAGATTCCCATGTTACGGTTGAACTTGACCAAACTTTCATTCATATGAATCACTCCTGTTCTTCTCTTTATGAAAGGTTTCATGATATATTCTGTTTTCTCTTTTCTGGTAGAACCTGAGAATGCGTGGCGATATCTTGTAAAGAACCGCAAACAGTCGGGATGAAATCCATACGCGCTTCTTCCTTTCGATCACCTTGGCCATTTTCTTCGACACCCTATCCGGCTTTTGCGCAAGCCATGGCGCATGGGCCTGTCTGGAGTTGGTAAAGAATTGGGTCTGGACCGCCACCGGAAGCATGATGACGATCGGAATCGTCTCGGTGACCTGCAAGGCTTTGAAATACGTGACCAGCGCCCCTTTGGTATGGGAGAACCGCGCATAACCCGCAAGCGGCCATAGCGCCATGATGGACCCCATCACCACGAATGTGCCGCTGAACCCTTTCTCTTTCAGATAGTAAAACTGCTCTATCGGGGTCAGCGTGTTCAGCCGGTACATGGCATCGTTCGGTGAAGGAACCGTGTTTTTTTCATATTTGCCGGCGCCCGCGTTCGCCACAAAAATATCGATCGGCGCGTTCACGCTTTCAAGCCACGCGCACCCATCGTCTTTGAGAAAATCCACATCAAAATAAGTGACATTCTCCGCCGCATAATCGACATCCTGCGACGCGAGTTTCGTCGCATACACGGTATGCCCACGCTTTGCATAATGTTTCACAAGCGCCAGGCCAATACCGGAACCCGCCCCTGTAACCACGACCGTCCTCATACTATCCCCACTTTCCATTGCTATGCTTTTACTATACCACACCATGCCATTTTATATCGCTTTATGCGCTTTCACATGAATTATGCCTGTCAGCTACGCAGGATTTACTTTGAACTTGAATATTTATGAGGCTTGGAAAACCCAATATCATGCAGTCTTTGATACACTGGGGGTGAAGGTGGTGGACAACATGAAAGCACTCGTGTATTTCCAAAACGACTTGCGCGTCCATGACAACGACGCATTGCATCACGCGCTTAAAAATCATGATCAAGTGATCGCACTTGTCAATGTGAGGAGTCTGAACAAGAAAACCGCAAACGGGTTTCCCAAACTCGGCCTGCCGCGAAGGCAGTTCCTCTATGAAACGTTGCAATGTCTGAAAGCCTCTCTTGCAGCGTTGAATGTGCCGCTGATCGTAAAAAGCGGCGACCCGTTCGAGGTGGTAACCCTCATCACGGAGCGCTACAACGTTGGTGGAATCTACACCAACAAAGCCGTAGGTTCCGAAGAGGATATGGTCCTGAGCGCGTTAAAGCGGACCGGACGTTTGAAACGTGAACCAAGAATAACGAATTCACTGATCGCGCCGGATGATTTGCCGTTTCCCATCGACGCAATGCCCGAGGTATTCACGTCGTTTCGCAAACGCGTTGAACCGACCCTTCGCATCCGCCAACCGCTAACCATTCCGAAAAAAGCCGCGCAACCCGTCCACCTGCATCCGGAGGATGCGGCATGGCCGGATTTTGCGCTTGACCAATCGTTTCGGTCGCGTTTTAAAGGCGGAGAAACCGAAGGGCTGAAACGCCTGGAATACTATACGTTCGGCCAAGACCTGGTCCGCACCTATAAAAAGACACGCAACGGCATGCTCAGGGATGACGACTCGACGAAACTGTCCCCTTATCTGGCGGTCGGATCATTGTCGCCCCTGACGGTCTATGAGCGCGTCCGCGCGTATGAAAAGGCCCGCACCAAAAACGATTCGACATACTGGGTGATCTTTGAACTGTTATGGCGGGATTTCTTCACGTTCATGCACTTGAAACACGTCAACCGCTTCTTCCATGCGTACGGCATGCGCGGAAGACGCGTGCCCTGGTCGTCCGATCAAACGCTTTTTAACGCCTGGAAGAACGGCGAGACAGGCTATCCGCTTGTGGATGCGGCCATGAACGAACTCAGGACCACTGGTTTCATGTCAAACCGCGCCAGGCAAAACGTGGCGAGTTTTCTGACAAAGAATCTGGGCATTGACTGGCGCATGGGAGCGGAATGGTTTGAATCCTTGCTCATCGACCATGACGTCTCAAGCAACTACGGCAACTGGCAATACGTTGCCGGCATCGGCAACGACCAGCGTGAATTCCGCTTTTTCAACGTCATGACGCAAGGAAAGCGTTACGACCCTAGCGGCACGTTCGCCAAGCATTACATTCCTGCCTTGCGAGGAGTTGACGGCTCGCTCGTCTATGAGCTTCCTGCCATGGACGATGCGTTCGCGAGAATGCTCGCCCCCGATTACCGCGAACCGATTGTCGATTTCCATGCATCCATCGAAAATCGAAAGCAGGCGCTTAAAGATTTTAATCAGGAATAATAGTGTACAACTCTATACATCCCAAAGGTTTACAAAATCATTGAAATTGTCCGGTTCGTCATTCATGCCGTAATACGTTTTCACCTTCCCTTGAGGGTAGTGTAACGTCACTTTCCATTCGTTTCCGTCCAAAACATGCGGATCTTCATACTCGCGTTTCCACGGCTCGCTTGCGATAATATCCATGACCTTTTCCGCAAAGGCTTCGAACTCCGCTTTTGAAAACGATTCGGATAGACTTTCGCGCACCCCGAAACTGCAGACTTTTCTAATGATTTTTTCATTTTCCTCATCATAGCCGAAGTAATAGGTTTTGTTGGAACGCATGAAATTGTGATTGTAATAGGTGATGCCTATAATTCCATTCATATAATCCCCCTTTTCATAGTCGAGCATCGTATCGTCCAGCTCATGAACAGTATATCAAATAAAGTGTTACACTATTCGTTACTTTACGTTGAAAAGCAGCAAAAAAGCTTGAACAATCCCTTGTCAAGCCAACAAACTTTTGAACCTCAATTAACAAAGCGTTTCAAATTCCCTCTTATTTAGAATATGGTACGATATTAACGAGGTGATAAAACATGGATAAAAGACGACTGATTATCTATCCAATTCTACTGGCAATCGTACTTGCCATCGCAACACGCGGTTTCACGCACTGGGGAACCGACGCATTGTTCATTCCTTTTTTGGTAACACTTGGTTATTTCACAGCGTTCTACATCGTCGCACAGATCATCAACAACAACTCGATCGTCGACATCGGGTGGGGACTCGGTTTCGTGATCGGGGCAGGCACCACGCTGCTCATCACCGATGAACCCACACTGCTTTCCTACGTCGTGTTCGGATTCATCGCTTTTTGGGGTCTGAGACTCTCGTTGCGTCTGCTCAGACGCAACTGGGGCAAGCCCGAAGACTTCCGCTACGCCCAGTGGCGCAAGGAATGGGGCGACAACCACCGCCTCATCGCCTTCTTCCGCGTCTTCATGATCCAAGGCATCATCAACTTCGTGGTCGGCGCCGCAAGCTACATGGTCATCCGCTACAATGTCTTTGCTTTTGACGATGCGACCGCATTCGTCGTAGGGCTCGGACTTCTGATCGCCCTGGTCGGCCTCTTCTTCGAAGTCGTCGGCGACGAACAGCTCCGCCGGCACATCAAAAAAGGGGAAAAGAAGCTGCTCACAACCGGGCTCTGGTCGGTAACCAGACACCCGAACTATTTCGGCGAGATTCTTATCTGGACCGGGCTTTACATTACCGGCGCCTCGTTGATCGGTGCGGATATAAGCATCTTCCTGTATCTCGCACTCATCATTTCACCGCTCATCATGGCTACGGTCCTCATCAAAATCTCCACGCCGCTGCTTGAAAAGCACATGCAAAAGTATGAAGGCTGGAACGACTACACAAAAAAAGTGCCCATGATCTTCCCTTGGGGGAAAAAGGGATAACACCATCAAACAAAAAAAGCATCCGTCCAAATAGATTCGTGGACGGATGCTTTTTTGGAGAACAAGACATGGCCGATGTCTTGTATGAACAAAAAGAAGTTCATGAACATTTTATATCAAGTCACCCTTGTTGTAAAGGGGGTATACTAAAATATTCACTATTAGATTTTATCGGTTTCAAGTTCCACGCCCAGACCGCTCACGATGCGGTTGACATAACAATAGTAAGCGGTGGTCTGATTGACTTCAAAGATGCCCAGGTCGTCAAGGCCGGCATCGCGTAATCCCTGAATGTCTTCTTCCATCATTTTGTAAGGGGTCTTCGTCAGTTTGACCGCATAATCGCAGATCCGTTTTTCAAGCGTGGTCAGATCCGCATTCTCATAGTCTTCCGCGATGCGTGCCAAGCGTTCCTTGTCACGGCTTATCAACAACAACGCATCGTTATGATGGGTGACGCAGTAAGGACATTCGTTCGCCTTTGAGACCACGACGCCGATCATTTCACGGTGCGTCCTTGAAAGGGCGCCTTCGTTGAACATGACGGTCTCATATAGGCGCATGTGGGCTTCGAGCGTCTCAGGCGATAAACTGTGTGCCTTGAGCACATTGGCGACCGGCTCACCGGTCCTTTTTTCGCTTCTCTCATAGATGTCTTTCAGTGTCTTGCTGTCTTCTTTGGATATTTCCTTGATCCATGCCATTGGGGTGCCCTCCTTTATAATTTCGTTTCCTTTTCTTTGTAGTCCAGAACATGAGGTGTGCTTAATTCCTCTATAGAATTCAAAAGAACCAAAAGTCATAATGCTTCGTAGAACGTCTCTATCTCTTCGATCAGAATTTCAATAAACTCTTCATAAGGTGTTTTTTCCGAATCAGAAATGCTCTTAAGTGTTCGCTCGGAGGCTTCATCCGCCGTCCATCAATAAAACCCTTTGAGAACCTTTGCAAATCGTCTGTATTTTTATCCCAATACGTAATATCGTCGATCATTATAAAAGATGGAAACGGTGGTTGCAGATTCAAATAATCCGTGATAGATTTTTCGTACAAATTGGCATTTCTTTTGAATCTGCTCTCTTTCTCGCTTTTTTTTTACCCTGTCATGGACCCAAAAACTTCCGTCGGCGATTTCGAAAACGCTAAAATCAAAAGGCGCTTAATTGAGCGTTTCGATTTCATGTTTTTCCCTGAAAATCTTTTCCCCGTTTTCATTCGTTAATATATAAAGTTCATCGTTTTTTGTAGAGTCAATGATCTCTAATTCCGAGCCTGTCTTTAAATCGATAACTTTCGTGCCCTTTCTTAACGTCTTTGATGGATTCGCATGGCTTGGTCTTTGGGGTGTTTGGTGACTATTGCGGTATGATCTGTTTCTTGGGGTGTTTCTTTTTACGGTTGAAGGGGTGAATAACAGTAGAATAATCACAATGAAAATAAATATTTCAAACAGCATAAATGAAGATGTCCTTTCCTGTATTAAATCTTAAATGTTGTCTTATTAGAGATACCTTTTATTCAAGTAGTCAAAATGCGGATGATTCGACAGGTTGCTTTTTTCAATGAAGGTTGAATAATCTGTAAATGAAACTTTTATCTTATTTAGATTTGTATTCTCCAAGACTTTGTTCAGTAGTGCAACTCCAAGTCTAGCTTCTTCTTCAATAATTCCATCAATCTTTTTAACCCGATCAGCCGAATTGATTTGATCTATAATGCTCGTTTTAGAAGCAAGCCATGAAACACCTATCAAATATATATTCTCGGCCTTCTTGAATGGTTTGTTCTCAGAGTCAAGATTATTTACGATCGACAAAAGATGTTTCGCCATCTGTTGGATATCAAAACGTGTAAATAATCTATTTTCTATATGTTTTTTAATCTCGTGAAACAATTCAACAAAAGCTTCAATGGTTTCACTACTTAAATGCTCTGAATATCGTGTTCTATCAAAATAAGATTCAGTTTCGGATAAGAACGCTTTCTCTCCATCATAATGTTCAAACATTTTTCCTTCCAGTATCATAATTGATTTTCTGTCTTGAGATTTGAGCAGTGCATCAATTTTTGCGCGTCCACGTCCACCCTTTAAACAGCAGTTCCCAAATTCAGGCTCAAAATGATTATATACTTGATTTTTGAAAACTAAATTGGTATTAAACTCAATCTCAACAAAGGTATTAAACATCAATGCTGCAGATGATCGCAAAGCTTTTAATCTTTTTCTTTCTATTGGATCGTAATTACATTTATCAAGAAAATTTTTTAGTTCCTTAGAATGAAGTATCAAATTTTCTTCATGTTCCTTGACATAAGGCTTATACGCATTCTTAATCCACTCTTTTGTTATGTTTACGTCTGGTTTAATAGACATCAGTCTGTTTTTCAGTACCTGCAACAATTCATTCTTAATTTGTATATCAGAAACCATTCTACATCCCCTCCATGATTTCATAGTACCATATTTTCATAAGGTGTTTTACCCGTAATTGGATTAATGACTTAAAGTCTTTAACCATTTTTGCCGACCAGATTTTTTTATGTTTTTTCCCTACCATGTTTTTTAATGGCATTTATCAGAAACTTGTTACTGAAAAAATACCCTCGACGCATTAAGAATGATACCGGATATACAGACCTTTCAACCAGACGGATCGACTTGCATCTTGATAAGAACATCTTCATGAAGAATACTTCAAACAAAACAGACAAATTTTCAACATGTCCCCTTAAATACCCCTACCCAACAATCAATAACGAAGCGAGTTTCACCTCTTTTTCAGACCTCATTTTCGACCTACGGCCCCGGATGAGGTCCATAAAAAAAGGAACCGCTCTGGGCGGCTCCATTAAAATCATATGGCGTTCCGGGAGGGATTCGAACCCACGACCTACGGCGTCGGAGGCCGTTGCTCTGTCCAGCTGAGCTACCGGAACACAGCCATTATTGTACCATTAACATCTGGCTTAATCAAGCGTTATTGCCTGTCATCGTCATTTTGACGGACAAGGTGGACGACGCGTTTCCAGAGGATGCGTTCCGCGCCGCTCCATGCGTCGTCCTTATTCCGGTAATCATGCTTGGATTTGATCGATTTAAGCACTTCTGAGAGTTTAGCATATTTTTCCTTAGTCACCGTTTTAAGGGTTTCACGTTTCATTCGGTCGCGCTTCAAAAGCGCAAGGACTTTTTCAAGGTGCGTGGCACATAGAATGCCGTTTGACTTGTAGGCTTCGGTGAAATCCGTCAGTTCAAGACCGTCTTTGAAAGCACCGACAAGATAGGCTTCATTGTCCTTTTCCTTTTCACAGAAAAGACACGGCGTCTGTGTATGAAGCGGTTTGTCTTTTTCAAGCCGTTTGAGTATGTCTTCTAAAAGCGCATCGTAAAGAATCGCCTGATTGAGGGGACTTCCCGCTTCAAGCGCCTTGCCCGCATGGCGCTTGCAGAAGCCTTCTTCTTTCATGAACCGTTTTCTCAGCGAACGGTCATTCACGCTTTCATAAAGCAGGATGCGGATATGGTTGTCATTCATCGTCTCAACCAATGTACAGATGGGACATTGATAGTCGCTGAACGCTTCTTCTATTTGCAAGATGGTTCGTTTGTCAGCCATAATGTGCCTCTTTTCATTCATAATCACTTATCATTGTAACACATGGATACATTTAGGGCTGGATCAAAAGGAATCCGCCTTATCGGCGGCGATGATTGGATCGTTTATTACTACGACTACGTCTCCGCCGAAAAAGTTTCCGATGACGATGAATATATCGAGGACCATAATGATCAGAATCACGATTGCCTCGAACCACATTTTCCCATTTCCTTTAAAACTGTTACCTGAAAGCTTTTGGTTTGATGCATGGATACATCAAACGCACTTTCTAAGCAGAAAATCGATATACGGATTACCCAGAAAGCGGATGAAAATAATGAACATTGTTCAAGATGGATATCTGTTGGTCTGAAACTTTATTCTCACAGATACCTTGACGGCGTTAATGACTTTATATTTTAGCATCCCCGAAACAATAAATGAACATCACGCGGTCGCTTAAAGCTCTAGAGGATAAAGTATCAAATGTCACAATATATCCAGCAAATGACTGTAAAGCGACGTCTTCTCACGTTGTATGAAATCGGTGAGCCTTTCCACACTGTCGATATCCGTCTCTTTGAATGTGTTGATGGCCATATGCTTGGCGCTTTCCGCCGCGATCAACTCAAAGATGTAGCGGAGTTGGCTGGTAGAAAATACCGGTTTTTTCTTGTCTTTGTCGTGCAGATTCCCGAGGATGGTCCGGTTAATCGGATGATCCCCGTTGATGAACATCGTGCCTGTGGCCGTGTCGAAAGAAGTCTGCCATGGCGTGTCTTCAAAGATCAGTTCAAGGCGGCTTAGAAAGCCGCTTTTGCCTTTGTCTTTCTCTTGGGGTGGTTCGACCTTGATGCGCGCTTTGGTCTGATAATCCCCGGCCTTCGCCGTCACGGTATAGTGGATGGTGTGGCCAGGTGAGCGGAACGGGATTTCTAAAAGGCCGGTGGTCTCGTTGATGTGCTCTGAAGCATTCAGTGTGTACATTTTTTCTCTGGGCAGAAGTTCCTGTTGGGAGGTGAAGATCACATGAACCGTTGTGCCGGGCGGGTATTTTTCAAAGTCATAGTAAAGCTTCAACGTGTTGCCTTTGTTATAGGAGAAGCGATAGTTCGCGGGAATGAACTCAAGTCCGTAACGCGGATAGACGACTTCTTCTTTGACGACACGGATATCGACCCCGCACTGTATGTCGTCCGTCCCGGCGTTCAGACGCACCGCTTTATCGGAAGGACTCGTGGCGTCGATTCTTACCGTTTTCGACAGGAGGCCTTTTTCATCGCTCTCTTCGGCATTGACACTCAGGGTACGGGGTTGGACACTGAAATCCAAGGTCTCCTCATGCGAAAGGTTGATGACCGACCCGTCGGGAATGACATTGGTATTGATATAAAGATGAAGCCCATAACGTTTGCCTTCGGTCACCGAGATCGCTTCACGTGCGAACGCAAGGCCGTCGGCCGGTGGTTCGATGCCGGGGTTCAGGGCGCCGATTTCACCGGCTAGCCGTTCTTTGTAAAAATCGTTCACGCGTTTCGTCAGATCGCGCAACTGCGGGTTGTTCTGCAGAGAAATCCTTTCGTACTGATGTTTCCGGTTGACGTGGGTGATGGTCGCTTTGACGATGGCACCCGCCTGTTCGAAGAAACGTTTTGTGAAATTGTTGCGGCGGTCGAAACCATCGCGGGAATCCGTCAGGATCATCAAGGGGTTCTTCGGGTCTTCAAGCTTTCGCTTGAGGATATGATAAAGGCCTTCGATGATGCATTCGCCGCTCACCAGATGGGCGCCGGGGTACTTCTCAAAACCGAACAGCGTGTTGTCATAAACGGCGTTGCGTTCGTCCTTGATGATGACATCGGTCCCATCATGCGATTTGTTCTTGTTGTAATAAAGGCTGATCGACCCTTCGATCGGCTTGCCTTCATACTCGAACGTGAACGGCTTGTCCTCGACCACCGGTTCCATCCGGTCGAACATATGTTCCCTCGATGAAAGCACCGACTTTTTCCCGTCATCAAAAAG
>PWHE01000002.1 GCA_003554735.1 Mollicutes bacterium
CCTTTTCAACGTTCAGCACCTTCCCGCGAAGTGGCAGGATGGCTTGGAAACCTGAATCGCGCCCCTGTTTTGCAGAACCGCCCGCAGAATCACCCTCCACGATGTAAAGTTCGGCTTTGGAAGGGTCCTTTTCGCGGCAGTCCGCCAGTTTGGAAGCGAACCCGAGTCCGTCGAGCGGGCTCTTACGGCGCGTCGCTTCCCGCGCTTTTTTGGCCGCGATTCTTGCTCTGGAGGCCAGCAAAGCCTTTTCGATGATGATCTTGGCTGCGCTTGGATTTTCAAGAAGAAACCGCTCCAGCCCGTCGGATAGAACCTGAGCGACAACACGCCTGACTTCGGTGCTTCCGAGTTTTGATTTCGTTTGTCCTTCAAACTGCGGATCGGGATGTTTGACACTGATGATGGCCGTGAGGCCCTCTCGTGTATCGTCACCGACCAATGATTCATCCTTTTTGAAGAGGTTGTTGTTTCTGCCGTAGGTGTTGAGCACTCGGGTGAGTGTCATCTTGAATCCTTCCTCGTGGGTACCGCCTTCGATGTTGTGGATGTTGTTTGTGAAGGGGAATACGTTCTGCGTGAAGGCATTGTTGTATTGCATGGCGATCTCGACAATGATATCTTCCTGTTCACCTTCTGTGTAAATGACCTCTTCATGCAGTTTTTCCTTGTTTTTGTTCAAGTACTCGACATATTCCTTTATTCCCCCGTCATAGCGGTAGGTTTCACTGTTTCCATCCGAGGAGCGTTCGTCTTTGATTGTGAACGTGATGCCTTTGTTCAAAAAGGCCATCTGCTGGATTCTCAGTCTTAGAATCTCAAAATCGTATTCGCTGGATTCGCTGAAGACGGCCTCATCCGCCTTGAACCTGATGCGCGTTCCGGTTTTATCAGTCGGGCCGCGTTCTTCGAGTTCGCATTGCGTAATCCCTTTTTCATAACGCTGATAATACTCCGTACCGTCACGATGGATCTCAACTTCAAACCATTCGGAGAGGGCATTGACGACCGATGCGCCAACACCGTGCAGACCGCCGGAAACCTTGTATGAATCGCTGTCGAATTTACCACCGGCATGAAGCGTCGTCAAAATGGTCTCTACCGCCGGCAGGTTCGTTTTGGGATGGGTGTCCACGGGAATCCCGCGACCGTTGTCGATGACCTCGATGATGTTTCCGGGGAGGATTCTGACATCGATATCCGATGCATAACCGGCCAGGGCTTCGTCTACCGAGTTGTCGACGATCTCCCAGACCAGATGGTGCAATCCGCGTGGCCCCGTTGAGCCGATGTACATTCCGGGACGTTTCTTGACGGCTTCAAGTCCTTCAAGAATCTGTATATTCCTGGAATCATAACTGTTGTTTTTATCCATGTGTCTCCACTCCTTTGATTTGTCCGTTTTCAACGTTGAACAGTTTGTATGTTTCAAGCATATCCAAGTCGATATGCGATACCGTTGTGGTCGTGATGAAAATCTGTGCGTCTTTGGAAAGGTGGTTCAATATGTTTTTTTGCCTTGAGGTGTCGAGTTCACTGAACACATCGTCGAGAAGGATGATCGGGGTGCCCTTCTTTTTTGACTCGAAAAGCTCTATCACAGCGAGTTTCAAGCTCAATGCCACCGTACGTATCTGGCCCTGGGAGGCCACTTTCCGGAGGTCTTCAGAGTCAAAATAAAGACCACAGTCATCCCTGTGGGGACCAAGTGTTGTCGTACCGCTCAGAATATCCAGCGGTTGCTTGGCGTCATATTTCTGCTTTTCATCCCCTTCGAGTGAGGGCAAGTAGCGGACAGTGAGATTGCTCTCGCCACTCAGGTCCTGATAGATGATTTGGAGTTTCTCTTCCAATGTGGTTAAAAACTCGCGCCGTGCCTTGACGATTTTCCTGCCATAATGGATCAGTTGGTCACTCAACACCTCAAGGAGCACTTTATCCGTACTTTTTTTCTTTTGTAGCGCCTTGAGATGTTCGTTGCGTTCTTTAAGTATTTTGCGGTACTGGGTGAGGTGGTGGAGATAATGGCGGTCCACCTGCCCGATTTCGAGGTCCAAAAACCGCCTGCGTTCAGCCGGGGACCCTTTGATGATGTTAAGGTCCTCAGGGGCGAACATGACTACTTTCAAAAGACCGATATAATCCGAAAGCCGACGGTATTCCGTGTTATTGAAACGGGCTTTCTTGCCTTCCTCTGAAACGATCATCTCCATCGTTGACTGCCGGCCGTTGAGATCAGCTTCCGCGGTGATTTTTGCAAACGGCATATCCCGCTTAATGAGGACATGGTCAAGTGCGGTTTTGTGAGATTTACTGAGAGCCAAAACATAAATCGCCTCAATCAAGGACGTCTTTCCCTGGGCGTTGTCGCCGGTAATCAGGTTGATGCCCGGGGAAAGTTCAATATCCAATGTCTCATAGAGGCGATAGTTTCTGAGTCGCAATCGCTTGATGCTATGCATTTTTGATAAGGAATGTGCCGATCGCTTCGATTTCCACTTTCATGCCGGGATAAAG
>PWHE01000028.1 GCA_003554735.1 Mollicutes bacterium
ACGGTGTCAAAATACCGAAAATCGGTTTTGGGACGTGGCAGATCGAAGAAGGTGACGATGCTTATACATCCGTCCTTTCAGCCTTGAAAAACGGTTATCGACATATCGACACGGCACAAGGGTATGGCAACGAGAAAAGTGTCGGAAAAGCGATACGGGATTCAGGGATTCCCCGTGAAGATATTTTTGTGACCTCTAAACTTGAAAGCCACATCAAAACGTATGAAGAAACCATTGCAGCGTTCAAAGAAACCTTGATCAATCTCGGTTTCGACTATCTCGACTTGTTTTTGATTCACGCTCCATGGCCTTGGAGTGAAATCGGAAAGAACTGTGACGAGGGGAATGTCCTTGCGTTTAAGGCGATGGAGAAACTGTATGAGGATGGCCTGATCAGAGCCATTGGCGTCTCCAATTTTTCCATACGTGATTTAAACAATATCCTTGAACATTGTGATATCGTCCCCCATGCAAATCAAATCGGATATTTCATCGGACTCGATAATGACGAAGTGCATGCGTTTTGTGATGATCACGGCATTCTTGTGGAAGCCTATTCGCCTCTGGCAATCGGCCATGCCCTCAGCAACGAGACGATTCAAGCAATGGCAGACAAATACGGTGTCACGCCGGCTCAGATCTGTATCCGCTATTTGTTGCAGCGTGGAACACTACCGCTTCCGAAATCCACGCATGAACACCGGATCATTGAAAACTCACAGGTTGATTTTGTCATCGGCAAGAAGGATATGGATGTCTTGAAATCCATCAAGGGAGACCCACGAAAATTTGACTGATCACAACCAAAAAACACCTTCCGGCGTATTGATTTGGAAGGTGTTTTTTATTGTTAACAGGTTATGATTTGAGTTTGTAACGTTCAATGAGATAGTAGATCGGCAATGCAGCGAGAATGATGCCCGTACCGATCAAAGAAGGGATGATGCTTTCTACGAACATCGCTACCAGCAAGCCGATGGTGATGATGATGGTGATGATCGGAAGATACGGGTAGAACCATACTTTGTAGGGTCGCACCGCATCGGGTTGACGTTTGCGGAACAGGATGAGTCCTATGAAGATCAGTGTGTTGAAGACAAGCGCCCCGAAGGCGATCAGGCTGATGAGGTCATCCAATCCGAATACAAGCAGGATAAGCGACATCACGCTTGAACCGACAATCGCATAAGTCGGCGTCTTGTACTTGGGATGAAGCGTCTGGAACTTCTCAAAAAGGACCCCGTCTTTGCTCATGGCATAATACACGCGTGGGAACGCCATGATGACCGCGTTGAGCGCACCGAAGATGCTGATGAGCATGGTGACCATGACCAGATACATTCCGGCGGACCCCATGACCGCCATGGCGGCGGGAATCCCTAAGTAAATCTCGCCGTTGGCGACCATTGTCTGGATTTCGCTAAGGGAAAGCACATTGACAATGGAGTAGTTATAAAGCACATACAGTACTGTGATACCGGCGATACTGATAATCAACGATAAAGGAAGGTTTCTCGAAGGATTGATGATCTCACCGGCAACGTTGTTGAGATTGGTCCATCCTTCATACGCCCAGAACGTCGCAATCACCGCAAATCCGATCATCGCCAGCAGGCTGAAGATCGATTCACCGTTCAAAGAAATGCTCAAGTCAACGCTTTGCGTCCCGAAAAACAAACCAGAGGCGAGCACAATCGCAATCGGAATCGCTTTGAGCACAAGGAACACCTTGAGAAGATTCGTTGAAACCCTCACGTTGAGGAAGTTGAAGACACTGAGCAGGACAATCATCCCAGCGGCGATCACGATTTGTAAAATCCCCGGTATCCCTACCCCGGTAAGCGTGATCAGAATGTTGTGAAGCACTAGCGAAAACGCGAGCGCCAACGCGGCGATGCTGCCGCTTGAGGCTAGGATGAAATTGGTGAAACCGCTCATGAACGCGACCGGTTTCCCGTACGCTTTCTTCAGGTAGATGTAATACCCGCCGGCTTCCGGCATCATGGTTCCAAGTTCAGCGTAGATAAGTCCGTAGAACAATGTGATCACACCACCGAGCAGCCACGCCAGAAGCGATAGCCCGATCGAAAAGTCGGTACGCAAGAAGACATATGACCCGATGAAGAAGATCCCGGATCCAACCATGATTCCACTGAGGATGGATATGCCTCCGAAGAGATTGATTTCTCTTTTCAATTTTTCATTACTCATTATATTGCACCCTTTCTTTAGTAGTCGTTAAAATTTTAACACATCAAACCCTATGACAAGACTGTGATACACATGGAATTTTGAGTTTCAAACCAAGTCCCTTCCTTGATTTCAAAACCTGTTCCTTTTACAATGAAAGTATAGGAGGGAACGCATATGAAAAAAATCATTGCCCCGCTCTTGCTTCTTTTCTTCGCAATCACGTTAAGCGCTTGCGAAGTCTCACAGATCCGCATCATCGCGCAACGTGAACTCAGCGATGTGCTTACCATAGTCGAAGATGAGGAAGGCACCC
>PWHE01000040.1 GCA_003554735.1 Mollicutes bacterium
CCTTTGGCGATCTGATACGTCATCAGGAAGATGCCTTGTTCATTGAGGGCTCTTTTGTCCTGTGAACTGTGGACATAGAAGGTATCCTTGTCCATGTCTTCATGCCCTTGGAACAAGTCCTTATATGTATCAAGCACATCTTTTTGTGAGGCGAACTTCGGCACAAGCACCCCGATGGTGCGGTTGGGTGCTTTCTTATGTTCTTCGACGATGTGATTGACAAGACGTTCTCTTTCACGGCATTCGATCAGTTTGGGCGGGCGCCCTTCTTTGGTGATGGTGGTACGTCTTAAGGTGATGTTGTTGACCATATAGTTGAAGTCATAGAGTTTGGCGACTTTTTCGATGCTTCCGGTATTGCGGAAGTTGACGGTAAGGTCATAGAAGTCTTCTTCGAGATCAAGCGTGGAAAGGATGTTGGTTTGTTCAACGGCCGAGAATGACGGATCGAGTTCGAGCAGTTCCGGCGTGAACTTCTGGTTGTCATCAAAAAATACATAGAGTTTGATTGAAATATGATCCAGTATCTCAAGCAACGCTTCATCAAAGTCCTGGGCCTCGTCCACAAAGATATAGTCGAACTTGTGGATTGACTCCTCGGCTTTGAGATCAGCCAGTATTTTATCGAAATCATAGCGATATCGTGCGATTTCATAGCGCGACTTGAACGTGTCAAAATCAATGTCAAACGCCTTCATCAAGTATCTCGGGATAAAACTGTGCCACGTATTGATGATTTTCTCTTCTCCGGAATACCGGACAAAACGTTCCAAAAACGAATGCAGGGCACGGTTATACACCAAAAAACGCACATTCTCGCCACGGTCCTCAGCAAGAATGCGATTCAGCCCTTCAAGCGCAAGCACGGTTTTGCCGGTCCCCGGTCCTCCGATGACCGCAAAACGATTTGTTCTGCCAAAGGCGCGCATGATATGGTTTTGAATCCGTTCAAATTTATCAACATCGACCATAGACTGCAAAAATCATCCCTCCAACCTATATAAAAAACCGCACAAAATACCCTCAACAAAGAGGTTTTGTGCGGTTATTGCTATGTGGTTTCCGTATGGACTTTTTCATAAGGCATCCCTTCCCTAAAACGCTTACTTAGATAGTATATCACACATAAAAGAAATGATAAAGGCTTAAGTGAGCGGTATTTCAAGGGAATGAAAGTTGATTTTTGTCAGTAACTTCAAGTATCTTCACATTATCATAAATCAACCGGTTTTTGCATGACATGACACCATAACAAAAGGCCATAACCAGAATGAATGAAGCGGAATATAGCGGCGCTTCCAAGGCATTAGAACGGAGGTCTACAAAAGCCTTCCGGGATACGACACTTAAAAATCAAAAAGCCTTCGTTCGAAGGCTTTCAGAGCACGGATTTCGCTCCGGGCGGACGGTAGTCCCGGATGTCTTCATCGTAGGCTTTAAGTGCCTTAAGCGTATCACCGCTCAAGGGCTCATCCACGTTGATGTTTTCACGCATGCGGTCTTTATGGAGGGTTTTGACGATCGGATAGGCATTGAGCTCCAAAGGAAAGCGGATGGCGAGCTGGGCGACACTCAGCCCTTCCTTTTCCGCTAGACGCTCAAGGCCTTCAAGTTTGAAGATGCGTCCGCGCGCCAAAGGGGAATGTGCCTGGACGGCCATGCCGTTGTTCCCTGAATAGGTTCGAATGGCATCGAGAGAGTGTCCGATGAATACCCCGATCTGATGGAGATGGGGGGAAACCTTGACACCTTTTAATAACGGTTCCATTTCCTCGATGGTGAAGTTGGAAAGCCCGAGTGCGCCGACCAATTCTTTTTCATACATGGCTTCCATGGCATGGTACACTTCGATGTTAGCTTCGCTGTAGTCGTTTCCTTCTTCACCCCACGGGACAGGGTTGTTGATGAGAACGGCATCGAGGTAATCAACGCCGAGATTTTTCATGCTGCGCTCGATGACACGCATGGCACCTTCGTATGATTTGATGTGCGGCGGTATCTTCGAGGTGATGAATATGTCCTCTCGTGGAATGCCGCTTTTTCGTATGGCGCTTCCGATGCCTTTTTCATTCATGTAGATGGGCGCGGTCTCAATATGTCGGTAGCCCACTTCAAGCGCCTTCGAAATGACGGATTCCACCGTGTCTTTCGGAATGCCGTATGTCCCGAAACCAAGAATCGGCATCCGATAGCCGTTGGACAGTTCAACGTGACGATCAATGCTTTTCATGTGTCGGACCTCCCGTGAATTAAGATGCCTCAATTATATTCCATGCCTCGTTTTCTCTCAAGAAATAAGCACCATAACCCTCATCCCAAATATCACAGGCAACGAATTGTTTGTTCGACGGTCACATTGTCACGCAATTCCTTGTCATATAAATAAGGATACCCCCATAAAATTTGTAATATATATTTCAAAAACACCTTGCGGAAAATCAAGACTTGTATTACAATTAAAGTGCAGAAAATGAATAGGTATTCAGTTTATGAAGAAGCATTCACAAGGAGGATTGTCATGAAAAAAGATTCATTCCGCATCGGTGATGCGGCAAGCATCACACGGACATTCAACACGAAGGATGTCGAACTGTTTTCAAAGGTGAGCGGGGATTATAACCCGGTGCATCTTGACAAGGATTACGCAAAGACCACCATTTTCAAACGGCGGGTCGTCCACGGGGCCTTGATCAATGCCATGTTCTCATCGCTTCTGGGCACGACACTCCCGGGTGAAGGGTCGATCTACTGCAATCAGAAAACCCGCTTCACCAAGCCGGTTTTCATTGATGACACAATCACGGCGACCGTTGCCATTGAATCCATCGACTATGAGAAAAAACGCATTGTTCTTTCTACTGTCGCCTTCAACGAACGTGAAGAAGTCGTATTAAAAGGCGAGGCCATGGTGCTTTACCCCGCCTTGAAAGAAAGGAGCACACTCCATGGATCATCTGTTGAACGATCAGCACAAACTTGTACAAAAAACGCTGCGTGATTTCACCGCAAACGAAGTGAAACCTCTCGCCAAAGCGATTGACGAGGGAGAACGGTTCCCGAGGGAGACCGTCAGCAAAATGGCCGAAATGAACCTTTTCGGCTTGCCGTTTGACACGGCTTATGGCGGTGCGGGCGGTGATACGGTAAGCTATGCCATCGCCGTCCTCGAACTTTCCAAAGCGTGTGCCACCACCGGTGTCATCCTGAGCGCGCATGTCTCCCTTTGTGCCGCGCCCATCGCAACATGGGGCAATGACGCACAAAAAGAGGCCTACCTTCCGGGGCTTCTATCGGGTGCGTCCCTCGGAGCGTTCGGTCTCACCGAACCGAACGCCGGCACCGATGCCGGCGCTCAGAAAACCGTCGCCACCGAACACGATGATCATTTCGTCTTGAACGGAAACAAGATTTTCATCACCAACGCCGGCGAAGCGGACCTTTACATCATCAGCGCGCTGACGAACCCCGACGCAAGACATCGCGGTATCTCGCTGTTCATCGTGGAAGCCGACACCCCCGGTTTCTCCGTGGGCAAAAAAGAGATGAAACTCGGCATTCGCGGCTCATCCACCCGCGAGCTCATCCTCGACAATGTCACCGTCCCCAAAGCCAACCTCCTCGGCAAACGCGACAAGGGATTCGCCATGATCATGGAAATCCTCTCCGGAGGACGCATCGGGATCGCCGCGCAGGCTGTGGGCATCACCGAAGGCGCCATTGAGGAGGCGCTTCGATACACTTCTGAGCGCAAGCAGTTCGGCAAGCCGATCATCAGTTTCCAAAACACTCAATTCATGCTGGCCGAAATGGAGACCAAAAAAGAGGCCGCCAAGCAGCTCCTTTTCAAGGCCGCCCGCTACAAGGACCAGGGACGACCGTATGCCAAGGAGGCGGCGATGGCGAAGCTCTATGCCGGCAACACCACCACCGAAGTCACCCAGCAAGCCGTGCAACTTTTCGGCGGATACGGCTACACGAGGGAATACGATGTCGAGCGCATGATGCGCGACGCTAAAATCACGGAAATCTATGAAGGCACCAACGAAGCGCAAAAAATGGTCATCGCCAACATGATGATGAAGGAGGGCGCCGCATGAACATCGCCGTATTGGTCAAACAGGTTCCAAACACCACTGAAATCAAAGTCGACAAGGAAACCGGCGCATTGATCCGCAAAGGCATTCCGACCATCATCAACCCCGACGACTTGAGCGCGGTGGAAGTCGCGCTCAAGCTCAAGGCAACTCACGGCGGAAAGGTCCACGTTTTCACGATGGGCCCCAAAAGCGCCGAAAGCATGCTGAGAGAACTTTATGCGCGCGGTGTGGACGACGCCACCCTTCTTTGCGACAAAGCGTTCGCCGGGTCGGACACATGGTCGACATCGCTGGTGCTTTCTACCGCATTGAAACGCCATCGTTTTGACCTGGTCATCGCAGGACGCCAAGCCATTGACGGCGATACCGCCCAAGTCGGTCCGCAAGTCGCCGAATTCCTGGGCATTCCGCATATCTCCTATGTCGATGAGATTCGCGGTGTCGATGCGACGCATTGCTTCTTGCGAAAAAAAGAGGAGAAACAATCCATGCACCTCAAATGTCCGTTCCCACTGCTCATCACCGTCCTCGACGGCATCGCGAAACCACGCTACATGAACATGACCCACATTTTCAACAACGCATCACGCGATGTCGAAATCCTTGATAACGATGCCTTAGCCATTGAAAAGGCGGACCTCGGCATCAAAGGGTCCCCGACCAAAGTGAAAAAGACCTATGCCAAGTCCATCACCAAGAAAACCACCGCCGAATCACTCGCTCCCGAAGACGCCGCGGAACGTATCTTAGCGGTACTCAGAGAAAAAGGAGGGATGCCCGATGCGCTATGACGACGGTAAAGACTGCTTCATCTACATCCAGCATGAGCACGGTGTCATTGAAAACGGCTCGCTTGAACTGATCACCAAAGCCAAAGAGCTTTTAAGCGACACGGAAGAAAACGTCGTCGCCGTCCTGCTCGGCACGCTGGATCAAAACACCCATGACACCCTCGCCGATTACGGCGCCGATGCCATCATCGTCTGCGAACATCCGGATGTGAGTGCCTATGACTGCCTTAACCATGCGGCCGTGCTCACCGAAATCATCGAAACCCATCACCCCAAGTCGTTCCTCTTCCCGGGCACCGTCAGGGGGCGTGAGCTCGCCCCTCGAATCAGCGCGCGCGTCCACACCGGACTCACCGCCGATGCGACCAGAATCGAGCTCGACAACGATGAAGGGCAGACGCACTCCCTAGCCATTACACGCCCCGCCTTCGGCGGCAATCTGTTCGCGACCATCATCACGCCGGACCATGTGCCGCAGATGGCGACCATCCGTCCCGGCGTGTTCGAAATGAAAAAAGTGAACACCCCTTACGCCAAACGGATCGATCACACCACAGACGTCGAGCTGAAAAGCCCGATTGAAATCGAAGCCATCATCCCAAAAGAAAACGACAACGCCTCCATTGCGGACGCCAAACTGATCGTTTCGGCCGGACGCGGCGTCAAGGATTGTCTGGACATGGTCCAGCATGTCGCCAAAACGCTCAATGCGGAACTCGGGGCCTCACGCGCCCTTGTCGACGACGGCGTCGTCGCTAAGCTGTCGCAAGTCGGCCAGACCGGATCGACCGTACGCCCGCTCCTTTATATGGCCTGCGGGATCTCAGGCGCGCTTCAGCACACTGCAGGCATGGACAAGTCCGAAACCATCATCGCCATCAACAACGATCCCGCCGCCCCCATTTTCGACGTCGCGGACCTAGGCATCATCGGCGACGCCAAAGAAATTCTTACGCATCTCATGCGACGACTCGATGTTTCAAACACCCCCTGACCCTGCATAAAAATAAAGGCGGCCCTCTATCTGAGGGCCGCCTTGAAACAGGGTTCACGTGTCCAGGCACGAAGGACGGGACAACATCCTAACAAGCGCATCCGCTTGTAAGCATAATTATATCCCTTTTTCCCCCCTTGTCAACTGGGTTATACCAAGAAATGCATAAAAAAGCATCAAGTTGCATGATAATGCATTCCGAGGTCCATCGGACACCGCAAAATGCAACCCTTCGACCGGTCAAAACATTTGCCATGCCGATCGACAGGTTTCTGTGAACACGCCAAAGGCGTGATAATGTCCGACACCTCCGGGGAATCCTCGATTCCCTTTTTGTTTGGAAATATTCACGTGAATCCCGAGGCATGCATTCACCTTGGGAGCTTGCCCTTTTTGAAACAATTCCAATAAAAAAACGCGTTTCTTTTGAAATTCAAAATAGTGTATTTTAGCATGAGAATATGGTTTGTTTTATATATCCATAAAATTCAAAAGGGGAGAGTACCATGCAAAAATTGAAAGTCTTATTTGTTTTAATGGCCATGATGTTCGTCATGGCCGCGTGTTCAAACGATACTGATGGGGATGATGAGGACCCCTTGCCGGATGTGCAGGGTGAACTGACCATTGAACCATCCAGCATTGAGGAGGATTTCAATGTCAACGCATTTGAGATTGAATCGCTTCGTCTGCTTTTTGAGGATGCGGACGGCAATGTCGTCACCATCATACCCGACGCATCCATGATCACCGGAGACATTCCTTCCACGCCGGGCGTGCATACCGTCACGGTGGAGTATAACGGGTTGGAGACATCCTTCACAGTGACATTGATCGAACCGCTCGAGTATCAGCTTCAGACACTGTATGACATGGGTGTGTCCGAAGGGCTGATCGATGCGGACAGTTATGAAGAGTGGCTCGATTCGATCGCCGGCGAGGATGGCCGCGGGATCGAGTCGCTTGAAATCGACGACCGCGAGCTCATTGTGACGTTCGACGACGGCGAGAGCGCATCGCTCGGAATCATTGTGCCCGAGGACCCGCGCTCGATCGAATCGACGGACCTCACCGATTCACAACTGACCATCACCTATGACGACGGCACCGAGGACACATTCGTGCTTGACATGCCTACGGATACGGACGCCATCACAGGCACCGCCATCAACGAAGACGGCTACCTCGAGGTCACGTATGCGGATGGCACCACGGAAACCCTGGGCCGTGTATCGCCGCGTGACATCGAATTCGATGTCACCGATGATACCTTGAGATGGCGCTACACCGACGAGTCCGACTGGAACGACCTGCATGAGATCGATGACTGGATGCAGGAAGACGAGTATGTGACCGTCACGCTCAAGTATCTCGACGATCATGTGTTTGACGAATTCGAGATCCGCCGGGGCGAATCCTTTGTCAGTGATGCGCCTTCCATGATCGGACATGTGTTCAATGGCTGGGCGGCCGACCGTGACGGCTCCGAACGGGTAGGTCCGAACACGCCGGTCTATGATGATGTGGTGCTTCATGCGAATTTCGTCACCGACGAATCGTTTAAACATCTGTCGTTCGACAACGACTATAATGCGTATATGGGACTGGACGACTATGCAAAATTCACGCCGAACCAATTTGATGTCTCCGGCGGCGTGCTGATTATCCCGGACAAAGTCATGACCCCGCAAGGCGACTGGATCCCTTTGGCCGCAATCGGGGACGATGCATTCCGTGATAACCAGAACCTGGAAAAAGTTCACGTGCTGAGTGAGACATATATCGAATTTTATGCCAATGTCTTTAGAAACGCACAAAATTTGGAACACTTCGAATTTGAACACATGGACGATCTGACCGTTGTCCTGAGAGAGCGTGTATTCCGGGACACGCCGTCCCTGGTTCAGGATATGGAGTTCCCGACCGATACCAACCTGAATTATCTCAGGGATTCTGAAACGGTTATCAAAAGCGTATCGTTCTATAACGTTGTCTCGGACGACGATGGCGTCGGATATCAGTTACGTGTGCGATACAGCGATGGCGATGTTGAATATTTCGACTTGAACGTTCCGGATGACGATGAGGAGAACATTCGCTCCATTGATTTTACGTCCGATCGCCGCGACGAACTGAGAGTGGATTATAAGGGCGCACCAAACGAGACGTTCTCTTTGGATACCGGGGCGTTTCTTGATACGACCTTCTATCAAGCATGGGGCGTGTTCCGAAACAGCGGCATCACAAGCTTTTCGATTCTCGGCGAATACGACACGTCGGATGATTTCACGATGCCCTATTCCAACATACCGAGCTATGCCTTTGCGGGTGCGGCCAATCTCGAGTTCATACGTCTGCCTGACGCCCAGGTGGATCATGATCTCGGACAAGGCCATACAACCTCGATATTCCGCTGGAACATAATCAGGGATTATGCGTTCAAGGGAACCGAAAGTCTGGAATCTTTCGATTTTGACGGCTTTCGAAGCGTTCGCTCCTATGCATTCAAAAATAGCGGCATCAAAGAAGCCAATTTCCATCTCGATATCGAAGAGCGCGACGGCACCTTCAGGTGGGTCGACCTATCCGAAGCCGACTACGCCTTCAAAGGGTCCGATGTGGAAGTCGTCCGCTTTGCGGACGGTCAGGAAGCGGTGCCTGAAGGCTTCCTGATGAACACTGAATCGCTTGAAACGATCGAAATCCCGATCCAGACATTGACCGGGGCTTTGCAAGGGGACGGCGAACCGGCCCTGACCCGCTTTGAAACCCGTGCGTTCAAAAACTCGAACCTCTCGGAAATCGAATTCCCGACCCGCGGCCGTGACACCCTCACCTTTGAAGACATCACCTACTTCGGGAAAGAATCACTGGCGGGCACGCAGTTCGAATCGATCGAAATCGGGGACAATGCAACCGTCAAGGAAGGGGCTTTTAGAGGCATCGAGCCGCTCACGACATTCGTGTGGAACGCCTCTGGCGAACGCCTTCCGGATTACTTGCTGGCGGACACACCGAACCTCGAAACCGTTGAGCTTCCCGATCGTGTCGTGGAACTCGGCGAAGGCTTCCTTTACAACAGCGGCATCGAAACCTTCCATGTTTCCGGCCACATGCAGGTGATCGGCGACTATGCGTTCAAAGACAGTGCGATTTCGACCATTGAATTCGGGAAGGTGGACAATCAGTTTGTCGAAGAGGGCGAAGCCAGTTCGCTTCAATCGATTGGAGAGTCCGCTTTCGAAAACACCGCCAACCTTGAATCCATCACACTGCCGCTTGTGTTCCATCCCTCGACGGATGCACACATCCTCAATGTCGGTTCCTACGCCTTCAGGGATTCCGGCCTGATTCATTTCGAGTCGCTGCACGACCATACCGAATTCGGCCATGGGGCCTTTGAAGCGGCGCGCGACCTGGAGACGTTCGTCTGGCACGGCCAGGCGGAATCGATTGCGGACCAGATGTTCGCTGGCGCAACCAGTCTGCATACGCTCGAGATGCCGGACACGATCGAATACATTGGTCAATCGGCGTTTTTCAACACGAATCTAACCACCTTCGAACTGCCGTCTTCCATCACCGAGATCGGCCCACGGGCCTTCCGCAACACCGCGCTGGAAACCTTCGAATTCCCTGACGATACCAACTTGACGCACATCGGGATGAATGCGTTCCAAGGCGTGGAAGCTGAACTGCACATTGTGTTCCCAAGCACCTTGGAATCCCTTGGACGGGCTGTATTCCAAGGGTCCAACGTTGTGCATGCGGACTTCAGCGCCACGTCGATCACAGAGATTCCGATTGCCACCTTCTCTTCCGCGGAGATGCTTGAGGAAGTCCGCCTGAACAAGCAGACGGAAGTCATTGAAGAAGGGGCATTCCGTAACACATACGCCTTGGCTTCATTTGAAATAGGCCCCGAATCCGATCCCTTCGACCGTTCGTTCGAATTTCAGTTGCCCGAAGAGCACAGCCTGACCACTATCGAGCGCGGCGCATTCATCAACAGCGGCCTCGAGACGCTTGAATTGCCTCCGAGCGTGGAAGTCATCGAGTCCACCGCCTTCAGAACGTCCGCATTGCAAACCATCGTGCTTTCCGAATCGCTCCATACATTGGAAGCGGATGCTTTCAGAGGCGCTCAGCAACTCGAAAGCGTCATCTTCACCGGCACTAACCTCACGACCTTGCAAAGCGGCACCTTCCGCCATACGTTGAGTCTGGATTCACTGACATTGCCGCCAAGCATCACGACCATCGAGGATGATGCCTTCGAAGACACTCACCTCGAGTTCCTGAGGTTGTCACCGGTCCATGTCGGAAATCTTGAAACCTTCATTGACGACCTTGACACCCTGCGTGAACTCCGTTTCACCCCAACGGTCGATGTGCCCGATGACATGACGACCTTCCCGGCCGTTTTCGAATTCAATGACACCATTGAAATCGTGGATGTGCCAAGCGGCATCACCGCGATGGAACCCGAAACCTTCCGTGGTGCCTACTCACTGCAACGCGTCTTCCTTCCTTCAACACTGGAAAGCATTCCGAGAGCCGCGTTCGCCTTCACCCATGAACTGGAACTTGTCACACCGGGCGTTGGCATTGAATCGATTGAACGGGATGCCTTCTTCAGCTCCGGCATTCAGAATTTCGACCTTCCGGACAGCGTCGAATTCATCGGCCGACACGCCTTCAGAAATACCGTTAATTTGAGCACACTCAATCATGACCCTCAGGAAAGCGCCCTTGAAACCATCGGAAGCGGCGCCTTCAGAGGCAGCGGCCTTGAACACTTCATCATTCCGGAAGCGACACGAACCATTGAAACAAAGGCCTTTGCGGAGACCGCATCACTAAGCACCCTCACCCTTCCGGATACCTTGGAGGATGTAGGCACCTACCTTCTTGAAGACAGCGGCGTGGAGAGTGTCACCTATGAACACATGAGCGAAACACTCCCCGAAGGCATCTTCTACAATGCGGCCAATCTCGAAACGGTGGATTTCACCGACGATCCGGTGATTGAAAGTTTCGCACCCTATGCCTTCTCAGGCACCGAATCCATCACTGAATTCACCCTTCCGGACAGCATGATTGAAACCGGCGAAGCCGCGTTCAA
>PWHE01000121.1 GCA_003554735.1 Mollicutes bacterium
GTCCCCGCATATCGGTGAAATAGATGTTCAAGCGGTTGAAACGTATCGCTTCAAAATCACGACATGTTCATTAAACATACCCAGGCCCCATTGACAGACCACTCGCCATCCCATAGACTGAATGTGTAGGAGGGATTGTCGTGGTAAAAAGGATCCTATGGTATGGATTGACGGCGTTATTGATTGTGGTTTTGTTGTTTAGAAACGCAATGTTGAACCAGCCCTTTGAAACATGGGACACCCTGCTTTTAGGGGGGATTGTCGCAGGCAGTCTGCTTTCCATCCTGATAGACATGAGCGTCTGGCTTCCTTTCGGAAAGACTGTGATAACCGCGATTGTGGTCATAGCGTTTGTCGTGCTCATGTTCGAAACGGAAGCCATCCCGATTGAAGGGTTTGCCATCATTCTTTTTCCCGCCATTGTTTTGGTGGGGACGACTGTTGCACTCAATGTGCTGCATATTGTTTTAAAGTTGTTCAGACGATAAGAAACCAATGAAAAAGGCATTTCATCCCATGGGGGTTGAAATGCCTTCTTTTTATTGTTGGGTAAGCAACTCGCTTTTCTTTTTTTCGAAGTCGCTTTCATCGATGAGTGAATCGCTGAGGGCGTTCTTCAATGAAAGGACGAGGTCATAGGTCGCGTCTTTTCGTGGTTTGATTTTCTCGAGTGTCTTTTCTTTCAACTCTTCGTATTCGGCCTTGGTGATGGTGGAATCGTCATAAAGGGTTTTCCAGTTTTTGAGCTGTTCAAACTCGTTGGCCGCATGATTCGTTTTCGGACCGATCTTGTAAAACTTACGAACAAGGATTTCAATCAGGTCGCCAAGCATGATTCCGATAACGACAAGTGCAAAAAGAATAAGGCTGATGATCAGGAGATAGGCGCCGGTGGTGTATCCGTAGATATTGTTTTCAAACTCTGTTTCATAGTTGATGCGGATCATGTAGTAGACAATGAAGAAACCGTTGATGGAAGCGATGCTGTAGAAAGCTTTTCCAAGATTGCGTGTCACGTCGGATTCGCTCAGGATCATGACAATCCCGAGAAAGGCGAAGACAATGAAAAGCAAGATGGGGTCAAAGATCGTTCCCCCAAGAAAGAACTGACGGAACAAGGAACTGGTGATGACGTTTTCGCCGGTTGATATCTCACCCGCGAATGAAAACAGCGATCCCACCAGATAAAGCACAACGGGTGTGATCAAAATGAAACCGATAAGATTCTTTTTGATGATAAACATTCCCTTCTTTTATGTGATAACTATAGTATAGACCGAGGGGGATGAAAAAACAAGACTATTTCGCACAATGGTGCGATTTAAAGACTTTTCAGAACTTTAAGCATGACTTTTGCGGCCTTGTTGTGACCGGTGATGGAGTTGATGGTTCCGCTCATGTACACATCCTTTTGCGGGTAGTAAAACGCGAAGGCGCCCGATTGGCCCCAGTGTCCGATGAGGCCTTGTTTCATTTTGAAGAGGGAGATAGGCTGCATGGAAATGCCTGTGCCATAGAAGAAGAGACCCGGGCCAAAAACAAGTCTCCACGTATAAAGCGTTTCAATGTGTTCTTTGCTGAAAAGTTGTCCCGCAAAGAACGCCTTCAAAAAACGGTTGAGATCTTCAGACGTACTGACGACGGCGCCTTCGGGTCCGATCGAGGCCATGTACTTAGGCAATATGAGTTCCCTGCCCTTGTAAAACATGTTCACTAGCTTTTTATCTTTACGCCCGTCGTAGACGTAGGTGTCTTCAAGTTCAAGCGGCTTCACAAGGAAGGTGTCCACCTGTTTTTCGAAGGATTCCTTGCCGATGGTTTCAATGATTCTGCCAAGCAGCTGGAAGTTTGTGTCCACATACTTTTTCTTTTTGGGATGCCCAGGGATAAAATGGGCGTCTCTTTTCCGGACGTGCTTAAGCACCGGTTCGAATCCCCACACCTGGTCTTTTCCTTCAAGCAACGCTTTCATGGTGTCCCCATGAAAGTAATCAGGAAGGCCTGTATTGTTGGAAAGAAGATGCCTTATGGTTATCGTATCGGTGTACTCTTTGCCTTTGAAGGTATGAAGACCTTTTAATAGCGGGGTATCGAGTATGTCTACCAGTTTGTCCTCGAGCGTGAGTTTCCCTTCGTCGACATATTTCAGGATCAATGCGGTCACGAACAGCTTCGTGACACTGGCCGCAAAGAAACGGCTGTTTTCGGTGATGTTCCCTTTGGACACAGTCACATCCTTGCCATCCTTATGGACGGATATGGAGAAACCATGGATGGTATCGTTTTTAAGAATTTTATCGACCGTTTGGTTGATGGTTTTGTTCAGTGCTTGATGCATGTGTGTTCCCCTCCTTTTTGCTAAAACGTTCTATTTTCACTTTAACTATACGACAACGGCTTGGTTCTGGCAATGAAAATTGTATCCTGAAGCTTACGAATTATTATTCATCTGATTTTTTGTATGCAACTTGGTGAGTTTTCGACTATCATCCCTTGTGTAAAAGAGACGATATGGTATCATGTAGTGTTTCAATCAATACAAAAAATAAAAAAGGAATGAGAACAATGAAAAAACTATTCGCTCTGGGTGTGCTGTTCTTTGCGACCATCGCGCTGGCCGCATGCAATGTCACACCGGAACCGGATGAGGAAACCTATGCACTCAATATCGAGAGCGATATCGATATCGTCTATAACGTCACACCGGATGGCCCCTACACATTCGGAACCGACGTTGAAGTCACCCTGGAAAGCTATGAAGAGGGTTATGCCTTCACTGGCTGGGTCGATCATGACGACGCCCTTCTTTCCGAGGATTATCGAGTCGAGCTGACCATCGAATCGGATGTCTACCTTGAAGCGACCTTCGAAACGATCGACGACAATGATGACGATGACGAGGACAACGATACCGACAACGGAGAGGACGACGATACCGACAATGGTGAAGACGAAGAGACGGAGCCCGCTCTTTTCTACTACACCGGCTTTGAGGACGGCGAGAAGGCCGCCTACGCCGATGGCCATGTCTTTCTTAGCGATGAACAATGGTTCTTTGCGGATTCACTGATCGGCGATCTTGACGATGACCAGAGAGTCGAGGATTATTCGGTAAGGATCCGTGACGGTTACATCGAGACCGATTTCGCCGTGAGTGGCGTCTACCGTATTTCCTTCATGTACGGCCGCTATCTGGGCGATGACCCATCCGACGTGATGTTCCATGTCTCGACCGACCAGGACGAATGGATCCAGATCGGTGAGACGCTTACGGCCACAGAAACGTTTGAAACATTTGAACTGACGTTTGATGAAACGCTTTATGACGCGCATGATTTCACCGTTGAGGATGCACTTTATTTCCGGATTTCCGCCGATAAGGACGACGAACGTGTCAATATTGACGAGTTCGAAATCCACACCATCGACGGCGACACCCCGCCGGCCGACGACAATGACAACGACGATGATAATGACGAGGACAATGACACGGATAACGGCGAGACCGGCGAGGTGCCCGACCACATCGACACCGACCTGCTTGAAATGGAGCTTGACCCATACTATGAATCCGTTGAAGGCCTATGGGGCGAAGAGCTCATAAACGGGCTCAGGGCCATTCTTTGGGAAGATTTGAACTACGAAACGTATGGTGAAGCACGCTACATCCTCCAAGAGACCGATCAGGATCCTGACAATCCGGACAATGTAATTCAGCTTTATACCCGCGACAGCGTCCTTGGGGACTGGGGAGACCCATGGTATGGCATTTGGAATCGTGAACATGTCTGGCCGCAGGCCGCGCTAACCGAGCCTACCAGTGGAAATACCTCGACAGGCCAAGGTTCGGACCTTCATAATCTGACGCCTGCCGACCCGGATGAAAACAATTATCGTGGCAACAAATATTTCGATGAATCCGGAAACGGTTCATCGTACACTCCGCATGACGAAGCCAAAGGCATTGTGGCTAGGATCCTGTTTTACATGGACGTCATGTATGACGACCTGACAGTGGTCAGTGGTGCCGCTAATGTGGACAACTATGAAATGGGTGACCTTGATTACTTGCTGCAATGGAATGTGACATTCGGACCGGATGCATTCGAACACAACCGAAACGACATCATCGAGTCCTATCAAGGCAACCGCAATCCCTTTATCGACTATCCGCACTTTGCGGAACTCATCTGGCATGACCATCCGTTCTTCATGGATTGATTGACAGGCAAACCAAAATCGAAAACCGACTCTTTCCATATAGTGACTTATATGGTAATCTATGGTATGAGGCGCCCTCCTTTCAGGGCGCCTGACGACACACCGTGTCGTGACCCACACTGTATCGTCTCTGAAGGCTATGATAAACCCCTATCCCATAAACCCCTTCATCCTGCCCACTGTTCGGAAGTGTTATTTGGGGGCGATACAGAAGGGCGAAGCGCTCCCTCGCTTCGCCCTTTTTTATATGATATGGATGTTTTTAAAGAGATGATGCCGTCTAAAAACAACAAAGTTTGAACGAAAGAAAGAGAAATGGCGCCGACTTTTAAAGAATATGGTAGAATAAGGTTGAAATGTTCAGGAGGAACCCATGAAAAACATGAGTGCAACGACATGGTTGAGACAAACGAATCGCTATTTATTTTGGCCTCTTTTCACCTTGGTCCTTCTTAGCGGACTCTTGAGTGGTGGCGCCGTTTTTTTCGCATACCTTTCAAAAGCGGTGATCGATGCCGCTGAGGCGTCGGCCATGGAGCGTCTTGTGTTCTTTGGCGTCATTGCGGTCGCAGTGATGGTTCTCCAAGTCGCTTTTGGGGCGTTGAACAAATATTTGCGAGGGTATTATACCGCCAAGGCCGATCGCAAATTGAAAAAGCACGTATTCACCTCGATTCTCAAAAGCGAGTATCCGGAACTTCAAAAACATCATTCCGGCGCATTCATGAACCATATAACCAGCGATGTCGAAAAGGTCAGCCACGGCCTTGTGGATATCGTGCCGCGTTTCATGTTTGTGGTTTTGCGCTTTTTATTGGCGCTTGCCTTGCTTGTGTATCTTGATGCCTTGTTCGCCATGGTGATGCTTGCCGCCGGCGTCACACTGTTTTTGGGGTCGATCGTGATTCGCGGGGTGGTTAAAAAACGGCATCACGATGTCCAGGATACACAATCGGGCCTTAGAGCGTTCATGCAAGAAAGCCTTGGCAACATCCCCATCATAAAAAGCTTTGAAGCGGAAGCGTATATGGACCGAAGCGCCGAAGAACATCAAGAGGCATATTTCAAAGCCAGCCTTCGTAAAACCAGGCTCAGCGTCTTATCGAGCAGCGGTCTGAATGCTTTTTTCGCCTTCGGGTTTGTGTTTGCCCTGCTTTTTGGGGCTTACCGCATCACTGAAGGCGTCATCACATTCGGCTCCCTGGTTGCGATCATGCAGCTTGTCAATCAGATTCAGACGCCTTTTTCGAGCTTGTCATCACTGATTCCGCAATATTACGCCACGTTGGCTTCAGCGGAGCGTCTGAGGGATGTGACGAGTTACCGAAAAGAGGATTCAGGAGACAAATCGCTCCAAGGGGCGTTTGAAAGCATCGTGTTTGAGGATGTGACCTTCCACTACGATTCGGTCCCTGTATTGAAAGCGTTCAGTGCGACCATCGAACGGGGCGACATTGTTCATGTCAAGGGACGCTCCGGCATCGGGAAGACCACGCTTTTGAAACTGCTTCTGGGGTTGCACCAACCCTCAGAAGGGTCACTGCGGATTCAAACCGACTGTGAACACGCACCCGTTTCCCCAAGCACACGCGCCTATTTCAGTTATGTGCCACAAGACCATCTGATTTTTTCCGGCACCATACGTGAGAATCTCGTGTTCAATCTCGAAAACGTCACTGAGGCGAAACTCCGGGAGGCCTGCGTTTCGGCAGGCATCGCAACATTCATCGACGCGCTGCCCCGAGGGTTTGACTCACCCATCGGCGAGCGTGGTCAAGGGCTTTCCGAGGGTCAGATCCAACGCTTGGCCATCGCCAGGGGATTGCTCAAGGATGCGCCTGTGCTTCTGCTTGACGAAGTCACCGCATCATTGGATGAGGAAAGCGAGAAAAACATTCTCGATTCCATCCAAAAACTCACCGACAAAACGTGCGTGATCATTTCTCACCGGGAACTGCCCGATTCGCTTGTCACATCGAGAATAACCCTTTAGAATTTTGCATTGGAGGCAATGATATGATTGATACGCATACCCATCTCCTGCCCGGCGTCGATGACGGCGTAAAAACGTATGAAGAAAGTCTTAAAATCATAAGACAGTTGGAAAAAAACGGGGTTCGCAAGATTCTTTTGACCCCGCACTACGCGCCCTTGAGAGGGTTCAAGAAAACGCAGGACGAATTGGCTTCAGCCATGCGCGAATTGAAGGAAGTCCTGTATGAGGCGAACGTTGAAGTCGATCTTTATCTGGGTTCGGAAATCGATTACTCCAAGCATATATACGAAGACATCGCCAAAGCGCCATCGCTGAATGGCACGTCCGCATTGCTCATTGATTTCGGGACGGGGGATCCCGACATAGAAGAGGCGGTCTACGAGCTTATGATTCGCGGGTACACGGTCATCATCGCCCATCCGGAACGCTACAGGAACGTGACCTTGGCGACATGGAAACGGATTCGCAGACAAGGGGGAGTCCTTCAGGTGAGTGCGGGGCATCTGGTTGGCAAAGGGTCCAAAAACGCTCAGAAAATGACAAAGCAGTTTCTTAAGAACGACATGATCGATCTCGTCGCGTCGGACCTTCACGACAGCGGTGAAATCGAGTCGATGCGAAAAGCCTTCAAAAAAATCGAAAAGAAGAAAGGCTTCAGTGTCGCCGACCAGCTTTTCGATAAACGACCGGGAATGCTTATCCGTGGCAAAGACGAATAGAATTCTGTCAATCATGCTCGTCATGGCGTGGATGGCGCTCATCTTCACGCTGTCATCCCATGATGCGGAGCAGTCTTCGGAACTCTCCTCCGGCGTCACCGATGCCATCATTCGCATCATAGAAAACCTGGAACCAAACATCCGCGAGCGTATCGATATGACGGCTTTTCACGGTTTCATCCGAAGTCTTGCGCACTTTGCCATCTACTTTGTGCTAGGCATCTTTTCCGCCAACATGTTTTCGCAGTTTTTCCGTGACTGGTTCCGCATCGCTGTCGATGGTGCGCTTTTCACACTGGTCGTCGCGACCTTTGATGAAATCTATCAGTCCACCGTCCCGGGCCGGGCCATGATGTTGAGTGATGTGTTCATCGACACCCTTGGCGGACTGCTTGGCGTGACCTTACTCGTCTTAATGATTTTCAAAGGTTTCAAGCGTTCTTGAAGATTTGTACACAACGCCATGAAACCGTCATTTCATGATTGTTTTTTGACGGTGTTTTTGGTAAACTATATAAAGTAACGAAAATATAACAAACACATAAATATGGATAGGGGTGCCTTACAATTGGAAAACGAGAATCATGAACAAGAGATTGATCTGCTGGAACTGATCAAGATGGTCCTTTCCAGATGGTATATAATCGTCGCCTCCGTAGTTGTGGTGATGAGCCTTACAGCCATCTACGCCTACGGGATGCAAGATGATTATTACACGACCCGCGCAAGCATCATGGTCAATGTGAGAGAAGAACAACAATGGGATGCAGGAGATTTGCAACTTGCACAACGTCTGATTGACACCTACACGGATGTCGCAGAAAGCAGTACGGTTTTAAACGTGCTCAGAGATGAGCTGGATCTGCCTTACTCGAATTCGGGGCTCAGAAACATGATTAATGTCTCCAGAGGACGTCCCGACTCGATTGTGATCTTCTTCGAGGTCGAATCCAATGACCGCGACGAGGCCGTCGCAATGGCGAATTCACTCATTGGCATCATTCAGGAAATATCCATTGAAAACGACAGTCTTCACAGCGTCGAGCAACTTGATGTGGCGGAGCGGCCCAACAATCCTTCCGGTCCGAACCGGGTGCTTTATATGGCCATCGGCTTTGTCCTTGGCGGCATGATCGGTGTCTTTGGCGTCTTTACCATTGAGTTCCTCGATAAAACCATCAAGTCGACGAAAGACATCGAGAACAAGCTGGGACTCAGATCACTCGGGACCATACCCGAATACGAGATGGAAGAAGAGGTGGCTGAGTAATGTTCAATACCAATAAAATCAATAAGAATTCGCTCGGCTACAACATTATCTCGGAAAAAGAGCCAATGGGTGTTGTCGCTGAACAATATCGTAAGTTGCGAACCAATATCGAATACTCTTCGTTCAACAAAGAACTTAAAGTCGTCAATCTTACCAGCGCTTTTCAATCCGAAGGTAAGAGTGTCACCGCACTCAATCTTTCGACAGTATACGCCCAATCGGAGATCAAGACCCTGCTTATCGACATGGACCTAAGACGTCCGAAAATCCACCGGGCGTTCCAACTTTCAAATGCACAGGGTCTCAGCAACCTCGTCACACAGGGACTCTCCAAAGAGGATGTCATCCATGAGGTGAATGACTACCTTCACGTGCTTCCTTCCGGAGAAAAAATGCCCTATCCGGCCGAATTCCTGATGAGCAAAAAACTGCATGCTCTGATTGATGAGTTCCGCAAAGAGTACGATAGAATCATCATCGACACCCCGCCGATGACCGCCGTTACGGATGCGAGCATTGTCGGCAAGTTTTGCGATGGCACGATTATGGTCGTCGCTTCAAGACAGACGGATACGGAAGCCGCCAAAAACGCAGTCAAACAACTTAAAGAGAACGGCTCGAACATCATTGGAGGCATCCTGACACGCGTGTCCAAAAAAGACAACCGTTACATGAACTATTACTATGAGTATAAGTAAGCACGTTTTTAAACAGAGCTCCAGGGGATAAGCACAAGGGGGAATCACCATGAATTTGAAATCGAAAAAATTGAAACGCATCCTGAGAACGTTCCAGTTCCTTGTTTGGGATGCGTTTTCCATATTGGCGACCTACGTGCTCGCCATCGTCATGTTCACGTTGCTCGAATGGCCCATCGACATGGGTGTGGTGTTCATGCTCCTGCCGATCATCATCGTGGTGAAAATCTTTTTCTATTTCCTGTTCGGTCTTTATCACATGATGCTCGACCATGTCGGTTTTGAAGACATGTTCAAGATCGCGACCGTCGCGATCGTGTCGAATGCCATTCTTTTCCTGGTCTTTTTGATGACCGAAGTGGACTTCGTCCACCCGATCGCTTTCGTCTTCATCGCCCCTCTTGAGATCGGACTTATCGCGTTTCCGCGTGTTTTGAAGCGCGTCGTCATCTCTTTCCGTCGTTCTCTCGGACTTGATAACGGACGCGGAAAACGGACCATCATCATCGGTGCGGGCGACGGGGGCGAACTTGTGCTTAAAGAAATCTACCGCAATAAAGCATTGGACAATCTTCCGGTCGCGTTTGTGGACGATGACTCCGACAAAATCGGGTCACGCCTGCAAGGCATCAGCGTCATCGGCCCGATTGACAAAATCTCCTATTTCATCAAACAGTACGAAGCCGAAGAAGTCATCATCGCCATCGCCAATCTCGCACACAAGCGGCTTCAGAACCTTGTGAGCATGATCAGCGAGGCGGACGTCAAAATCAAACGGCTTCCTCTGATGAACGAGGTTGAAGAAGGCACCCCGCATCGCGTCATCGATGTGAAGGTCGAAGATCTTCTCGACCGTGACGAGATCAAACTGGATAATGAACGCATCAACGACTTCATTTCCGGAGAAACCGTACTCGTCACCGGCGGAGGCGGCTCAATCGGAAGCGAGCTTTGTCGGCAGATCGCCAAGCTCAAGCCAAAGAAACTGATCATATTCGACATCTACGAAAACAATGCCTACGACATCCAACAGGAACTCAATCGCTATTTCGCCCGAAAGAAACTCAAGGTGAAGCTGGTTGTACGCATCGGAAGTGTTTACAACGAAGAAAGCATCCATGACGTTTTCGCCAGTCAAAAACCCACCATGGTTTTCCATGCGGCCGCCTACAAGCACGTGCCTTTGATGGAAGACAGCCCCAAAGAAGCGGTACGCACCAACATCATCGGGACCTATCATACCGCCAAGCTCGCCAAAGCCTTCCACGTGAAGCATTTCGTGCTGGTGTCTTCGGACAAAGCGGTTCGCCCGACCAACATCATGGGCGCGACCAAACGCTATGCCGAACTGATCATCCAGCAGTTCAACGACGAAAACAACGGTACCAAATATTCTTCCGTGCGCTTCGGCAATGTCCTTGGCTCCAACGGAAGCGTCATTCCGCTTTTCAAAAAACAGATCGAAGAAGGCGGACCGCTCACCGTCACGCACCCTGAGATCACCCGCTATTTCATGACCATCCCCGAAGCGGTCTCTCTGATCCTCCAGTGCGCCGTTTACGCCGAAGGGGGCGAGATATTCATCCTTGACATGGGCGACCCGGTCAAAATCAACGATCTTGCCGAAAAGATGATCAAGCTTGCCGGTTTCAAACCGCACCGTGACATTGAAATCAAGTTCACGGGTCTAAGACCCGGCGAAAAGCTTTACGAAGAATTGCTGGTGGATGTCTCCAAAAACAAGAAACAGACCGCCAACAACAAAATATTCATCGAAACCGAGCACACAAACGGTGATTCCATCGACGTGGACGATTTGCTTGAGCATTATGCGGAAAGCTCCATCGCCTCCATCAAAACGACGATTGCAAAGTCCATCGCTTCTTACAAACCATCCACATAA
>PWHE01000095.1 GCA_003554735.1 Mollicutes bacterium
TCGATGCTAGTGATTCTTTACGTGGCATATCTCACGTTTGTGATCATCCGGAATTGAATACACAAAAAGAAATGGAAGGCTCCCTTCAAAATCCGGGGACCTTCCATTTTTTATGTTTTAAAGCCTTTGCGTTTTTGTTCGCCCCATTCATGGCTTTCCTTCAGGGCCGAGAAGTAGCCGCGGACCCGGTATAAACTGATGAGTTGGCGATAGCCGAAGTTTTCAAAGATCGCGAACAGGACGAGAATGAAGGTTTCTTTTTTGGTGAAATGGATGCGGTCTTTTTCCAATATGAACAGTGAAATCAGGGAGACGATGATGCCGAAGACCACCGTCGCGATGAAGATGAGCAATATGATCGGCGGATTGAGCAATCCGAGGGTAAGCGCGGTGATAAGCATGAGGTATGCCTGGATCTCAAGGAGCGGGCCGACCATCTCGAAGATGAGAAAATAGGGAAAGCCGAGCATGCCGACTTGTTTGAAGGCGGGGTTGAATGTCATCCTTCGGTGGTAAGAGAGGATGTCAATCAGTCCGCGATGCCAGCGGTTGCGTTGTCTGAGCAGACCGCGCATCTCATCGGGCAGTTCGGTGTAGCATTCCGCGTTGAAGACGTAATCGACATTGAAACGTTTTTTCTCGGCGAGCGCGTTGCGGTTCATGCGGACCACGATTTCCATGTCTTCGCCCACCGTATCCTTGTTGAAGGAAGAGACGCTGGTCAGATAACCGCCCGCTTCGATCAAGGCGTTCCGCTCAAAGACGCCAAAGGCGCCTGAGATGATGAGCAGGCTTTTGAGTCGTGCCCAGCCGATCCGACCGGTGGTGAAGGCCCGCAGGTATTCAAGGGACTGCAGTTTCACCAGTGTCTTTGTAGGGAGTTTGTTTTCTTCGACCTTGCCTTGATGGATGCGCGCGCCGTTTGAAGGATGGATGTTTCCACCGAGGGCGATGGTCTCCTTGGTGGAATCGAGGGTGACGCTGATCAGTTTCAGGAGGGCGTTGCCCTCGAGCACACTGTCCGCGTCGATGCCGCAGAGATATTCGTTGCGTGCCACATTGACACCGACGTTGAGCGCATCGGCTTTTCCTCCGTTTTGTTTGTCCACCACAACAAGGTTCGGGATTTTTTTGGAAGTGTAGATGCCCCGGATCGGCCGTGTGGTCACATACGACTGATAGGGATGGTGGTGGCGCTCCAGATTGAAATGGTCGATCAGGGTTTTGAGCGTGTTGTCTTTGGAGCCGTCGTTGATGACGACGACTTCGTAGGAAGGATATTTGAGATTGAGCAGTGAGGTGACGCTTTCCTTGATGGAGAGTTCTTCGTTGTATGCCGGAGCGAGGATGGAGACTTTCGGAAGCACGTTCTTTTCATATAGCATGCTCGGTCGTTTGATGCGCCAAAGCCGTATCTGCCGTCTCGCCCCGTAGTGGCTGAGCAGGGTCAGTAAGACATAAAGACTGTTCACAACGATATAGTAGATGACGATATAAAGGTTGTAGGCGATGACGAACTCTTCAAGCGTATCGCGGTCAAACGCGAACGTTCCGAGTTGGCTCTGATGGAGGAAGAATATCAACGGGAAGATTAAAAGCGCAAAATAGAGCCAACGTCTCAAATAGCGCTTTTTGTCTTTTTCCTCTTTTGCGGAGGGTTTTTGAGTCTGGGGCGGTACGAGCGGTGAAAGTCCGAGTTTTTCAAGGATGTCTTTTTTGAGATGGACTCTGAGTTCGTTTTCAAGTTCGGGCATCGCGTCGAGATAAAGGCTCAGAAAGGAAAGCACTTCGTGTTCGTAGTGCGGGTCCTTGTTTTGGTTGAGAAAGCCGATCATCTCATAGTAAAGGCCTTGTTCGACAACCGCCTTAAGCAGGTCGATATTGGTCCTGCTCGGCGATGAGATGGCTTGGAAGATGAGGTACTCGATCCGGCTTGCGAGCGCTTCGGTGATGAGGGTACGTTTTCTCTCGTCGTCTGTTTTGGCGAACATCCGTATGAGCTCGGGAATGACTTTGGGATTGTTCGCGACCATGGTCTTGGGCGCATCAAGGCGTTCGCTGTCATATTCCGTTCCGTCGATGTGGCTGACGATGGTCTTGAGCGAAGCGGGTCGTTTGCCGCGCGCAAGGGCCTTGTAGGCCTGCTCGACGATATAGGGGTCATGGTGGAAATAATAGTGGCCTTCGTCCAAAACTCCAGGGTCCGAAACGGAGAGAACGTCCGCGGCGAGCCTGTGAAGGTTTGCGGCTTCCCTGGGTGTGGTGGCGTAATCTTTTTTGGGGTCGTATCTCGTCTCGCGTTGTTGTTCGGTCCATTTGAACTGCCGAGTGACATAGGCGAGAATCTCGGGCGAGGGGGTGGTTTTCGCAAGTTTCAAAAAGAAGCGGATGATTGCGTAGTTGTAGTTGTATCTGAAATGATCGAACGCGTGTTCGAGGGAGAGCTGTTGGTTGACAAGAAGGCTTGTGATGGTTTCGTTATAGGATTCCGAGGCACCGATTAAGCTTTCAAGGACAGGGATGAGTGTGGTGTCATCCAGTCGGTTTTTAAGGGCGTTGACGATATAGAACCGTACCGTTTCATCGGTTTCCTTTTTAAGCCTTTCCACCAGTGTTTCTTTGACGTCCACGGTCTGTACATACCCAAGGTAGAAGGCCACCTCTTTGCGCCTTATGGCAAAGGGGCTTGAAAGGCGTTTTTTAAAGAAGCGGATGAATCCGAGGGTTGTGATGTCTCCCAGGAAATCGCCATAGACATCCTGGGTGAGACGGATCTGTTCCTGGACATTGATGAATTCGCTTAAGAGATAATGTTTCGTGGTGTTGAAAGGAACGTCCTTTTTGTCGAAATATTTGTCGAAGATATATTGGCGTGTCATGGCGACTCTCTGCGCATGGCGTCGGTGCCGTCTTTTTTGTGCGAAGATGAGGGCGATGATGAACAGTGAAAAACCCAAAAGAAGGAAGAGCACACTCAGGACGTGTTGCATGGTCAAATCGATCATTGCCTGTGCCTCCGCGCTTTTTGGCGTCGGATGAAGCCAAGCAACTCTTCAGGATAGATCGGTTTTTCCAGTATCAGATCGACCCCGAGCTGATTGGCGCGGCGGATGGTCTGTTCATTCTTGTTGTGGCTTGCCATCACATAAGGAATCTGGCCACGGTTATAATGTTCGTTGAGCTTTTGTTTGAGCGCGAAGCCATCAAGCTTCGCGAGGTTGATCTCGGAGATGATCATCTCGATGGTGTATGTGTCAATGATGTCCAAGGCTTCATATACGTCGGGTGTCGTGATGACTTTGAAGTTCTCACGTCGGAAGAAGCGCTCAATCAGGTTTTGGTTGATCTCATCCTCGTCGATGAGGAGAATGTAGCCTTCGACAAACGCTTCCTCGTCGTTGGTCCGATCAATGATTCGGCCCGTTCCTTTTTGTTTGGCGATGTTGATGCGCGCAAAACCATGGTCGAAAAGATTGCCGAGGCGCTGTGTCTGCGGGAGTTCGGCATCGATTTCCCTGCAGGTGACAATGCTGATGGATACCGTGACTTTTTCGATGAAAAGGTCTGAGGCCGCGACGGCGTTGCGAATCTTATTGGCGCGTTCCTGCATGATCTTCAGTGTGACATCCGGAACATAGACGAGAAAAAGGGCGCCGCTGTGTTTGAAGGCAAGTTCGTTGTTATCAAGGATCTGTTCAATCAGATAGGCCACGGTCTTGATGGTGTCGTTGCCGGCGTTGATGCCGTAATCACGGTTGATGGAAGATAGTTGGTCGACGTTGATGAAAAGCACGCCGTGATCTTTTTCTTCATCGAAACATTCCTGGACGTCTTTTCGTTCCATGAATTCCCGGAAGAAGCGTTCGTTATACAAACCGGTGACCGGATCGCGAAGCACCTTGTCTTCCGTGTTTTCAAGGGTTTGTTGCAAGATATTCAGTTCCTCTTTCAGGGACTCGGATTCTTCCTCTTTTTCGCGCAGTCTTTTTTCCGCCTTGTGGATGGTGGAGCGGAATACGGAAGGCGTCTCGATATTATACATCCGACGCATCCGCTTGATGAAAGCGTCAAGATGGATCAACCACCGTTCCCCTTTCTTTTCATGGATGATATCGAAAAACCGGTTCCAAAGGGTGCGTCCTTTGTGAGGGGAAGAGACCTCGAGGGTGTCGGGATCGATGGCGATGTCGCTATCTTCGAAGACTTTCAGAATCTCTTCTACAGATGAAAAGGCCTGAAGGCGTTTGATGGCCTGTTCACAAAGTGCGGCATAATCATAGGTGCGCCGGTTTTTTTTGCTCGAGGCGACAAGGTAGCTCGAGTTATAGAAATTGCTGCGGGAAAGCGTCGCATAGGCATCGCGGTAGACGTCTTGAGACAAGGTCGCCCCTTTAAGCGGAAGAACACGCTTGATGGTCAGTGGATGGATGCTTTTGAGGACCGGCTTGAGAAAATCGGTGCTTGGGACATGATGCTCCGCAAACTGACGGATGCTTTCAAGTCGCTTGTCGTCCGCACCTTTCTCATGGGAAAAAAGCCATCCTGAAAAAAGCGAACGACTTGTTTCGTCATAGATGACGAAATCCCCGGGATGATTGATGAAGGGGGTTTTGATGAACCGGAGTTTTGTGTCTTGATCCAGCTTTATTGCGTGGTTGTGTTCTTCGAAGCACAAATACTCAAGTCCGGTTTCTAAGTGTTCGATGGTTTCACGGTGTGTTTGTGAGGTTACGATGAGCGGAGGGTCCGCTTCATCGGACAAGGATGACAATGCTGTTGCGTATGGCATTGCGAGTGTCGGCAACACGACGTGGGTGAGCGAATCGAAGTCGATGATGTTGTCGATTTCCTTTTTAAGCACGTCAAAATCACCTTTCTTGCAAAGGCCGATCAGGATTCGTGCGTCCTTATGGATCATTAAGTATGCATTATGAGCGTGTTCGTCGGTTTCATGGAAAAACTCGATCTGGTAAAGTCTGCCTTTTTGAATCACGGTTGTATGCGCCATGTTTTCACCTCGCATCTATAGTTTAACAAAAGAACTAACAATAACGAAACAAAATAGTGAGTGAGCCCTTTTATGCAAGGCAACCATGCGTTCTTGTTACGCCCTTGTCATACTCATGTTAAAATGAAAGTATAAAGAGGGTGGTGATTTCATGAGACGCAGTCTCAAGGAACGCTTTCGTGACCGGTCGTTGCTTTTCATCACATCGGTGATCATCGGATTGAACATGTTCTTCTTTGTCAATGGCGCGATCAGTTATTTTCTGTTGCGTGGCGAATGGTTCATGGTGGTGCCGATCATCGTCGCGCTTTTCGTATTGATCATCCTTCCCTACATCATCGCGATCGCCAGGCTCAAGTTTGGTGCGACCCGTCTGGATGACATTTTAAAAGATGATCTGTTTTTCTTCAGTGTCGGGTATGCGTACACATTGGTAGGGCTGTTCATTATTGTGTTTTTTATCATCACGCGACTATGATAATAATCAGAAGAGGGTGTTTCCATGGACAAGAAACGGTTTGATGCGATGGAATGCAGTGACGAAAGAGGACTGAAGGTGTTCATCTCGGCGTTTAAGCGCAAACGGTATTTGAACAGTCGAAGTTCGTTGCCTGAGTTCTTATGGACCCTCGTTTGGTTTTTGGTGTTCGCCGTGGCGCCGTTCACTGCGATTGTCGCTTATGCAAGGAGTATTGACGGGCTTGGTGCGTTGGCATTGTTGCCTTTCATTTTCCTTTTCATCATTCTGGGCGGCATACTTTTCGTGATGCTTTTGACGGTGCTTGCCAGACGATATCATGATGTGGGACTGCCGGGATGGGTTGTGCTCATGATTGTGCCGATCTACCTTCTCAACGCGTTCATGATCGACTCGCCGGATTCCCCTTTGGATCTGTTGCCCGTTCTCATCATCACGGGAATCATGATGATACCAGGGTTCTTTAAACAAGGCCTTTTTGTGCGCTAGATTGAAAAAACTGTACAATTAAGCATAGAGCGTATATTATTGAATTATATAAGTACACTGAGTAAAATATGTTTTTTTAGGTATTATAAGTATGGAATGTAATATTAGGCCCCAGCAAGGACATCACATTATTAGAAAGAGGCGAAGCGCATGAACAAGTATAAAATCAACGACAACCTCGACTGGTTGAAAGAGAAGCTCAAGCTCGACTCACTCGTCAAGAACGCTGAAGCCAGATTCGTCAAACGCGGTCAAGTCTATCTGTGCCACTTAGGCATCGGCATCGGTGCGGAGATGCAAAACACCCGCCCCTGCGTCATTCTTCAAAACGACCGTGCGAACTACTTTGCCGGCAACACCGTTGTCGCTCCCTTCACGCACAAGGAAAAGGACCTGCCGACCATCGTCGCCATCGACCCGGTGCACGATGAGAAGGGCGAAGAGATACTCTCCGGTGCGGTGAACCTGACCCAGGTTAGGGTCATCAGCAAAGCGCGGCTCGGCGACCATATCACGACGCTGGACAAAGCGACCATGGCTGGAATCGACGCCGCGCTCGCCCGTGAACTCGACCTCATGAGCTATTACAACGACCTTCACAAGAAATACGAAAACCTGAAGAAACAACTGGATGCACTCAAAGGGGACGCCTCACACACGTGAGCCTTTCTTGACAAGACCATCCGTGAATGATAGTATTTACGTGCAGTGGTTCTTCAAGGAAGAATTATATTTGTTTTAGCGAGGGGAGACGTCACGTCTCCTTTTATTTTTGGCCCGATGCGACAGTGATTTTTTTAATTGTCATCACGCAGGAATTCCATTATAATGATACATGGACACCCCCGAATACCATACTTACAAACAACGTTTGAACAGGGAGGACATCATGAAAGATAAACATTGCACGAACTGCGGCCATGCAGTGGATTCAGCCACGAAATACTGTCCCAATTGCGGAAACGACGCATTTCAGGAAATCGTCAATGACCGCGAGCGAACCAACCGGTCCGAACCACAGCGGGTGGTGATCGACCAGGCGGGGTGCCTCGTTGTGTTGCTTTCCTTCATTTTCCCGATTGTCGGGCTTGTGTTATTTCTTGTGTGGATGAACACCCGACCCAACAGCGCGAAGGCTGTAGGCATCGCGGCTTTGATCGGATTCCTTTTGCAAGCGGGAGGGTTCTCGATTTATGTCTAGGCTGTTTAAAGGCACTATGATTGTGCTTTTGGTGCTTACGATTGTGTTCACGGCATTTGATCTTGGCGTATCGAACCAACTTTATAACCCTTCTAGTAGGTTCGCGATTTGGATGGGTGCTTTTTCCTATGTGCCGACATATTTCATCGTGGTGGTCGCCCTGATGATCATGACCCGGTTTTTGATGCTCCGTTTTGTCAAATACCGGATTCCGTTATTCCTTCTTGGTATGCTCGGGGCCGGAATTCTTTTTACGATTTTCGGACTTAAACTGTATGACTATGTCGTCAATCCCTGGTTGACGATTCTCGCCGTTTCCTTTCTCATGCTTGTAAGCAGTCTTGGCATCGCATGGGACATCGCGAAGGAAAGAGTAGGATCCGCCGCGCGCATCAGCGCCGTGGTTCTTACAAGCTATGCCCTTATTTTAGGGGTCGTCATGGGAATCAAACCACTTTGGGGTCGTGCCAGATATTATGGCATTTTGCATGAAGAGGGCGAGTTCTCGCTTTGGTTCATCCCTCAGGGCCTTGCTACAAGCAACGTATTTCAAGCCTTCCCTTCAGGGCATGTGGCATTCGCAGCCTTTCTTATCGTGCTTGTGCTGGTCCCACTTGTGTATCTTGAAAAGCGGACGTGGCTCTACCCCACCTTCGCACTGGTCGGCATCTGGATGGTGCTCACCGCACTCAGCCGCATCATGACGGGGTCACATTTTGTGACGGACACGACGGTATCGGCATTGCTTGCGGTCGCGATCGTCTATTTTTCCAGACCGCTCGCTGAAAAACTTCTGGATTATGTCATTAAAAAAAGCGAGCCCTACGCGAACCATTGATTGAAATGCATGACGTCCGGATTGGCGATTCCATTGTCGCCGGTCCGGACTTATTCTATCGACAGGGTCGATAAATATCTTAAGTGAGGGACATCATGAGCAAACAACAACTCAAAGAGATCAACCACAAAAAACGCATCGCTGAAGTCGTCATGATCCTCGGTGGAACCTTTTTCATCATCGGGATGCTAGCCATGTTCAGAGGCGTTGGATCGCCTCATCCGGGAATGCCCGTAGAGTCCATCTTTCAAGTGCCGCTGACGCTTTTTTTCACAGGGTTCGCCCTAACGGGTCTTGGCAGCTTTTTGTTCTTCAAGGTGAAACAGGACTTCAGACACACATTCATCAAAAACTATTTCGATGAACTCGATCACATCGCCTACACGCCGAAACAGGGCATAAAAACCGTTCAGGGCTTGTCCAAGGAAACGGTCCTTTCTTCCAATTTCATGGAAAAGACGCAGTTTTTCAAGTCCTTTGACCTTCTCGAAGGTCACATTGACGGCATCCGTTTCACCTCAAGCGATGTGTGGCTTCAAAACCGTCAGTCGAGTGGCAAGAGTTCCACCATGGTCACGATTTTTTTAGGGCGCGTGTTCGTTTTCGATTTCCACAAACCCTTGAACGGGGATGTGCTCGTCCTTGAAAAATACCGTCCGAAAAACGAAGCGCGCCGTTTTGAACGTGTGAAACTCGAAAGCATCGCTTTTGAGCGCACCTTCAATACCTACGCTAAAATCCCGAAAACAGCCTTTTACATTCTTACCCCGCACTTCATGGAACGGCTTATGGACCTTGAAAAAAATCATCCCGGAAACATCGGTCTTTCCTTTCAGGACGGCAAGCTCACCCTTGCCATCCACACCAACCGTCGGACCTTCGCTCTCCGGTTTTTAAGGCCCGTGGATCAAGGCTTTTTAGAAACCATCAAACAAGACATCCATATCATTGAAGACCTGGTCCACAGTCTCAAACTGAGTGACACTGTCTATGTATGATTTATCTTTTCTTAGGAGGTGGGCCCATGATCATCAGCGCCTCACGCCGCACCGACATCCCCGCACTTTACCCGGAATGGTTCAAGCACCGACTTGAAGCCGGCGTGTTTTACACTCAAAATCCGTTCAACCCGAAACAAATCCGACGCATCGAACGCTCAAAGATCGACGGGTTTGTCTTCTGGACGCGTAACGCCGCCCCGTTTATGAACATTCTTGACTCCCTTGTTGACATCCCCTACTATTTCCACTACACCATCACCCCCTATGATACGGAGATGGAAATCAATCTACCACCCGTTGAAACACGCATGAAACAGTTTATGGAGCTTTCAAGGAGAATTGGTTCAAATCGCGTCATATGGCGTTATGACCCCATCTTCATAAACGATGTGTACACCCCGGAAAAACACCTTGAAATGTTTGAAAACATGGCCCGAACACTCAGGGGGTACACCGATGCGTGTGTCATAAGCTTCACCAATGTCTACCGCAAAAACAAAGCCGCCCTTCACCGCCTTGGGCACCGTGAACTGTCGAACGATTCCAAAAAATATTTTCTTACATCGATGGAAGCCATCGCCAATGATCACGGCATGCGCCTTTTATCCTGCAGTGAGGATACGCATCTAAAGAGTGCCGCCTGCATCGACGCCTCAAAACTTTCATCGATTGCGGGGAAAACGCTTGACGTCCCACGTGACAAACACCAGCGCACAGGGTGCGCCTGCGCCACCAGCAAAGACATCGGCGTCTATAACACCTGCGTCCACGGATGCGCCTACTGCTACGCGACACATAACCGGCAAAAATCGTGGTATAATTATAACCATCACGACATCCAAGACCCGTTGATTACCGGTCCGCTCCCCTCTGATGAGGATCCATGCAAAACGCAAGGCCAACAATGGTTGTTCGAGAAAGGATATGAGGATAATGAGTGAAGAGAAAACCATCATGAAAACCAAGAAGTCCCCGATGGTCATCATCGGCGACCTGCTCAAATTTCCCTGGCTCATCGTACTGATGCTCGCCCTTTACTTTTGGTATGTCGGACGTCAGACCGACAATTATAACGGACTGTACGCAGTGCTTGGCTTTTATGTGTTCTTGTTGCCGGTGAAGTTTCTCCTGATCCGAAGGCAGTCCTATCACCTGACCAATGCACGGACCATCCATATCGCCGGCAGTCCCTCCAACACCCACGAACTCATGCTCGAACAGATCGATTACGTGAACATCGAGTATCCGGTGTTCGGAAAAACATTCGACTATGGCCATGTCATCATCACCTATAACTACAACGCCAAAACCCGCTATAAGAACGTCAAGGCCCCTTTTAAGTATGCCGAAGCGCTCAGTGAAGCGGTTCGCTATGCAAAAGCGAAGTCAATCACCGGTTGAAAAAA
>PWHE01000024.1 GCA_003554735.1 Mollicutes bacterium
ATCAAAACCGGTGGCAGACATATGAAGCCGATTGACGATTACGGATACACCATGCGCATCGGAGAATCACATAATCCTTTTGACCAGGCGCCTAAAACAAACGGAATCATACTGAAATACAAACTGAAATTATTTAGACATCTCCGTCTTTTCTAGGGTGGTGCGCAGGCATCATCCTTTTTTTGTTTCCGCAAACGCTTCCCGACCAGCCATTTGGATTCTTGCATAAACCATCGGCAATAAGTGTTTTGTCTTGTGGCAAACTCGAACAATGCAATGCGTTTTTGTTGTAAACATGAAAAAGCGGTCGTATAATGAGCTTATAATTTAATGAATCAAGCGAGAGTAGAGAGCGCAAAAAACAGCCCTGTTTTTTGCGCTTTTTCTATCTTGATTCCGAAAGGATGGATACCATGCAGGATTTTGTGATTGTCGGTGGTGGAGTGGTTGGAACGTTCATCGCATTTGAACTATCCAAATACAACAAAACCATCACACTGATTGAAAAAGAAAAGGACCTGGCCACAGTGCAGACACGGCATAATAGCGCCTTGGTGCACTCCCCGGTCATGGTTCCGCCAAACAAGGGAAAACTTAAAGCCAAGCTGGCCCTGGAAGGAAACCGTGCCTATCAGACACTCGTCGAAACACTCAACATCCCGCATTTGAAAAACGGCGCCTATGTCCTCGCGGTCAATGACGATGAGATGGAAAGACTTCACACTTTGCAAGAAGCGGCAATTGAACGCAACCTCAATGCGGAACGCATCGGTCCGGATGCGCTTCGTCAAAAAGAGAAGAACATTTCTCCTGACGTTCGTGGCGGATTGTTTTTGAAAGACGCAATGACCGCGGATACGTACGCTTTATGTCAGACCTTGGAACAAATCACCCTTTCAAACGGCGTGACATTCAAAAAAGCGACGCGGATCCGTGACATCAGGGTCACAGAGGAAGGGTTCACGTTGAGCAGTGATACGGATGAAACGTTCAGGGCGAAACATGTCATCAACGCCGCCGGCGTTCAGGCGGAAACAATCGCTCGAATGGTCGAGAAAACGCCACGCTATACGATGAAACCGCACCGTGGCGAATATATGGTCTTGCCTGAAAGTCAACGTCATTTCGTCAATGCCACGTTGTTTCCCGTGCCGCAGCATGATACAAAGGGCATATTGGTGATTCCTCAACCCGACGGGACCATTCGGCTGGGACCGACCAGCACCTATCAGACCTCATTGGACGATGCGTCGGTCACTTCTGAAGGGTTGGACGCGATTCGCAGTGCGGTGGACACGCTCGTTTCGAATGTGCCCTATGAAACCGTCGAAACAACGTATGCCGGCATCCGTTCGACCATTGATCAAGACGATTTTTACATCGGACGTTCGCATGAACATCCCGGCTTCATCCATGTAGCGGGCATCGATTCGCCTGGCGTCACATCCGCACCCGCCATCGCCCGTTATGTGAGGGAAGAGATTCTCAAACTGAAATAGGTGTTCATAAATAAAAAAACCGGCATCATCAGCCGGTTCATGGGAAAAGCGTGTCCTGATTATCATGAAAGCGATCGCCTCACTTATCGTTGTTGTGCCATAGGGATTCCTTGGACGTTGTGATGGCGAAAGCCCCAGATTCAACGCACTGTCTGACTTCCTCCTCGCTTTCAATCAGACCGCCCACAAGCATCGGGATGTTGATGTGGGGCTTAAGAAGGTGAAGTTTGTGGGGCATGGCGGGCAACACCTCAATCAAGTGTGGTTTGGTCGCGTTTACGAGGGTGATGCTTTGATCCAAAGAGAGTTTGTCTTTGAGAAAAAAACGCATGATGCCGAAAACATTACGCTTTTTGCAGAGTTCTATGACCCTGGGTTTTGTGGTGATGATGCCATCGACCCGTAGTTCCTGAATCAAGTATATCGCACCGAAGTCATCGTTACTCAGCCCTTTGATGAGCTCCAGATGAACAAGGACTTTCTTGCCGTTCTGTTTCAGGGTTCTGACCACGTTATCCAACTGAGCGAGTTGAAATCCCATGATCAGTCCATAGGTCAGATCGGACTTGATAAACGTTTTCATGCTCTGATGGGAACTGATTGCCGGAATCACTATCTGATTGTTGAACATGTCGCACCTCCATATGTCTTATGAAAATTATAGCATAGAATAACAGTCGTTTTTTTATAAAAAATTTGAAAACCTAGAATAGGACTAAATAAGTGTCATGTGACGATTATATCCTTCGAAAATCAAACAAAATAGAAATAAAAGCCTTTACATTCGTTTTTTATCATGCTATAAAGTAGTTAAGCTAATATTGATTTTCTGCGGAGACTTAGAGCCCAGAGAAAAATGCCTGCGTAAGTAGGTAGATTTCTCTGGGCTTTTTGTTATAAAAATTATAGTAGGAGGAATGAAATTGGAGAATTATGTAGCAGAGTTTTTTGGAACGATGATCCTGCTCGTCCTGGGTGTGGGTGTCGTTGCGGGCGTCGTTCTCAAAGGGACCAAATCGAACGGTTCCGGGTGGATTGTCATCACATTCGGATGGGGTCTCGGTGTTGCCATCGCGGTTTATGCGACCGGATACATTAGCGGTGCGCACATCAACCCGGCCGTTACGGTGGCTGTCGCCGCATCGGGCGGCATGCCTTGGAGTGATGTTGCACCTTATATCGTTGCTCAGCTTCTTGGAGCGTTTGTCGGTGCCGGATTGATTCTGGCGATGTATTATCCTCATTACAAGGCTGAGAAGGACAAAGGCGCGAAACTGGCGACGTTTTCTACCGCACCGGAGATCCGTCACACGCCGGCCAACGTATTCAGTGAAGTGCTGGGTACATTTGTGCTTCTCTTCGGTATCGCTGGCATCAACGCGACCGTCGGATTCTTTGAAGAGGGTGGCGCGCTCGCACCGTTGCTTGTCGGCCTTCTCGTTGTCGTGATCGGGCTTTCGCTCGGTGGAACCACAGGGTATGCCATCAATCCGGCCCGCGACCTCGGTCCGCGCCTTGCGCACGCTTTCCTGCCTGTTCCCAACAAAGGCGGCTCGGACTGGAAATACGCATGGGTACCCGTCGTCGCACCAATCATCGGGGGAGGATTGGGCGCACTGACGTACGAAGCGGTTCTCAACAATAACGTCATGACCGCACTGCCTGTTTTCATCGCACTGTATGCTGTGCTTCAAGTCGCTTCATTTTTTATACCTGTCGACCAGCCCGTCACCATGGCTGATCCGGAGAAAGAAACCGTCAAGAAACCTGCTTAAGCTTCTGCAACGCTAAAAATTATACGAAGGAGTTACCAATGGAAAAAAAGTATATCATGGCCCTTGACCAAGGGACGACCAGCTCACGCGCCATACTTTTTGACAAAAAAGGAACCATCGTGGATACCGCTCAACGCGAATTCGAACAAATCTTTCCAAAACCGGGTTGGGTGGAACACAATGCAAACGAAATCTGGATCTCCATCCTGGGTGTCATCGCCCAGGTCCTGAACCAAAACAATGTATCGCCGAAAGAAATCGCCGGAATCGGCATCACCAACCAACGTGAAACCACGGTGGTCTGGGACAAAAATACCGGCAAACCCGTTTACAACGCACTGGTCTGGCAATCACGCCAGACAGCGGACATCTGTGACGAACTCAAAGAAGCCGGCCACAATGAAACCTTCAAGAGCAAGACCGGTCTGCTCATCGATGCGTATTTCTCCGGAACCAAGGTGAAATGGATCCTTGATAACGTCGAAGGCGCCCGCGAAAAAGCGGAAAAAGGCGACTTGCTGTTTGGAACCATCGATACCTGGGTCATCTGGAAACTTTCCGGAGGGGCCGCTCACGTAACCGATTACTCCAACGCGTCACGGACGCTCATGTACAACATCCATGAGCTGAAATGGGACGACGAACTGCTTGAGATTCTCGGTGTTCCAAAAAGCATGCTTCCTGACGTGCGTCCGTCTTCGGAAGTCTATGCAAAAACCGTCGATTATCATTTCTTCGGTGAAGAAGTCCCGATCGCCGGGGCGGCCGGGGACCAGCAAAGCGCACTGTTCGGACAAGCCTGTTTTGAAAAAGGCATGGCCAAGAATACCTATGGCACCGGAAGTTTTATGCTCATGAACACCGGAACCGAAGCGATCCGCAGCGATTCGGGATTGCTTACGACCATCGCCTGGGGCGTTGACGGCAAAGTGGAATACGCACTGGAAGGCGCCGTGTTCGTAACCGGTTCAGCCGTACAGTGGCTCAGGGACAGCCTGAAAATCATCAAAGACGCAAAAGAAACCGAAGGGCTCGCCACATCCATCGAAAGCAACGACGGCGTATACGTCGTCCCGGCCTTTGTCGGACTCGGTACTCCATACTGGAACTCGGATGTCCGCGGCGCGGTGTTCGGAATCACCAGAGGAAGCGGCCGGGAGCAATTCTCGCGCGCAGTCCTCGAATCCATCGCTTATCAAAGCGCTGATGTACTGCTTACCATGAACAAGGATTCAGGCATCAAGCTCAAGGAGCTCCGTGTCGATGGCGGGGCGGTAGCGAACAACTTCCTCATGCAATTCCAAAGCGACATCCTCGACGTACCGGTCCTGAGACCGAGCGTTCAGGAAACGACGGCGCTCGGAGCGGCCTACCTCGCCGGTCTGGCAGTCGGCTTCTGGAAGAACAAAGAAGAAATCGCCAAGCAATGGGCCATCGACAAGACATTCACCCCTGCAATGGACGCCAAACTCCGCGATGCCCTCTCCGCAGGCTGGAAATCGGCCATCGAAGCGACCATGGTCTTCAAACCGGCCAAAGTCTGACCCACTGACAATTTAATATCCATTTAAGAGATCGAAGAGAAAAATGCTCCATGCAATTTATGGACCGTTTTTCTCTTTTCTCTTTCCAAAGGAGGTAGGTTCCATGGACCAAACCGTCATTCCGGCAATCAGCACATATGGCAAACTGAAAACCTTTCTATCAAGCGAAAAGTCCTATGGGCTGCTCATGGATTTTCAACTTGCCGAACTTGAAAAGGTTGTTGCTTCGATGCATGAACACAATAAGAAGGCCCTGATTCACCTGGACTTGATCAAAGGGCTCGCCTCCGATCAGTACGGCGCCATTCACTGCATCCAGAATCTCAAAGTGCACGGGATCATCACATCGAGGCCACGCGTAATTCCCATATGCAAAAAACGCCAGGTCCTAGGCATTCTCCGCATATTCCTAAAAGACCGTCACTCTCTGAGTCAAAGCCTCAATCTCATCAGGGAAACCGACCCGGATGTGATTGAAGTTTTGCCACAAATGCCACATATCCTGCCATACATCACCAAGCAGGTGAACAAACCGATTCTCATGGGCGGTCTCATTACCAGCGCAACCCAGATCGAACAATGCATAAACCATGGCGCCGCAGCAATCACCACATCGAGTTGCGACCTGTGGACACTCAACATAAAGCGAAAGGAAGATACTTATGACTTATGACTTTTTAATCATCGGTGGCGGCATCACCGGGGCCGCCATCGCGAGGGAACTTACAAAATACGAGGCCAAAACCATACTGCTTGAAAAAGAAAATGACGCAGGCAATCATGCGACGAGCGCGAACAGCGCCATCATCCATAGCGGCCATGACCCCATGCCCGGCTCACTCAAGGCGTTGCTTAACGTCGAAGGAAACAAACTCTACGATGTCCTTGAAGAGGAACTGGATATCCCGCTATTCAAAAACGGCGCCTTTATGGTCGCGCATAACGACGAAGAAGAAAAGGTGCTCGAAAAATACCTGGGTCGCGCGAAAGAAAACGGTGTTCCAGGCGTAAAGATCCTCGATGCCAAGACCGCCCGTCAACTCGAGCCCAATCTCGTTGATTCGGTGAGCAAGGTGTTGAGTCTGCCCACCACCAAGGTAACCTATCCTTGGGAAGTCGCCATCGCCATGATTGAAAACGCGATGGACAACGGTCTGGTGTTTGCAAAGAAAAAAGAAGTCAACATCATCTATCGCGAAGACAATGTCTTTACAGTCAAAACGAGGGACGGATCAACCTACAAATCCCGTTACGTCATCAACGCCGCCGGCGCATATGCAGCCCGTGTTGCCGCATTGAGCGAAGAAGCGGTTCCTTACAGGATTACACCGCGAAAAGGGGAGTACTTTGTTCTCGACCGCCGTGTCCAAGGATTCTTAAGCCGCACCCTCTATCCCACACCGAGTGAAAAAGGAAAAGGCATCCTCATGGTGCCTCAGTACCATGGCAACATTCTTATCGGTCCAAACAGCGTATATCAGGACTCTCCCGATGACGTCTCAACGTCCAAAGCGGGGCTCTCAAGTGTGAAAGCGGGCGCGGAACTGCTTACCAAAAACATTCCGTATCACAAGAATATCCGGACCTTTGCGGGCGTCCGCGCCTCATCGACCCATGGCGATTTCTATATCAGGGAATCCCTGCAAAAAGAGAATTTCATTCATGTCGCCGGCATTGATTCGCCCGGTCTTTCGGCCGCCCCGGCCATCGGACGCTATGTGGTCGAAGCCATCATCATGAAGAAAGAATCCCTGAAACCGAATGAGGCATTCAATCCGATCCGCAAGCATGTGAAGTTGTTCGACGATATGAGTGAATCAGAAAAGGAAGAAGCATTCAAAATGGACAACCGTTACGGGAATCTCGTCTGCAAGTGTGAGCGCATCACCGAAGGCGACATCGTCCGCCACATCCAGCGCAACGTCCCCGGTGACACAATCAAAGGCGTAAAGAAACGTTCCCGCGCCGGCGCGGGCCTCTGTCAGGGCGGTTATTGCGAACATCAGGTCATGAAACTGATCGCGAGAGAACTTGGCAAGGATGTCACCGAAGTCGACTATTTCTCGAACCATTCCAACATCCTCAAAGAAGAAACGAAGGTGAAAAAATGAAACCCTATGATATCGTGATCATCGGCGGTGGCGCCGGAGGCGTTGCCGCGCTGAAAAGCGCCTATGACGAATCGCTCAGGATCCTACTGATCGAGCGCGACAAAACCCTCGGTGGGATCTTGAAACAATGCATTCATAACGGGTTCGGACTCCATCACTACAAAGAGGAGCTCACCGGTCCAGAGTACGCCGAGCGAGGCATCCGTGAAATCGAAGGACTGGGCGCGGATGTCCTTGTGGATACGACGGTGATGGACGTCAACAAGGAAAACGGCCGTTTTTCCATCAACGTCATCAATACCGACAAAGGGGCCTTCACACTGGAATCCAAAGCCGTCATTCTGAGCAGTGGCTGTTATGAAAGGACGAGCGGCGCCATCCAGCTGCCCGGCGACCGTCCGGCGGGAATCATGCCCGCTGGCAGCGCACAGCGCTATTTGAACATAGACGGATACCTTGTGGGGAGAAAGGTCTTTATCCTCGGCAGCGGTGACATCGGGCTCATCATGGCAAGAAGAATGCGTCTCGAAGGCGCCGATGTGCTCGGCGTGGCCGAGCTGATGCCGCATTCCAACGGTCTGACGAGAAACATCGTGCAGTGTCTTCATGATTTCGACATTCCGCTTTATCTCTCCCACACCGTGACCGACATACGAGGCGAATCCGTGCTTGAGGGCATCACCATTTCCGAAGTGGACGAACAGTTCAACGCCATCGAAGGAAGCGAGAAGCATTTCGAAGTCGACACGCTCTTGTTGTCGGTCGGGCTTATTCCCGATATCGGCATGTTTGATTCGCTGAAATTCGACATCTCCCCAAAAACGAACGGCGCCATTGTCGACCATACGTATCAAACCTCAATCGAAGGCCTGTTCGCTTGCGGCAACGCTCTTCACGTACATGATCTGGTCGATTTTGTGACCGAGGAAGCCACCAAGGCCGGCAAACAGGCCAAAGACTACATCCTCAAGAATAAGAAACGTTCACACAACACCATCGATCTAACGCCGAAAGGGAACATCTCCTACCTTTTGCCCCAAAAACTCGACATGGGCGACGCCTTTGAAGAGGTCACCGTATCATTCAGAACGACGACAAATGCCATGACCGGAAAGTTCCATGTCTATCAGGGCGACACCCTGCTATTTACGAAAAAAGCGAAGTTCATCGTCCCTGCCGAAATGGAGAAGCTGACCATCAAACGTGACCAACTCATCAACAAAGATCCCATAAACATCGAATTCGAGGTGATCAATGTATGAAAAAAGATATGATCTGCATCGTGTGTCCTGTGGGATGTCATCTGACCATCGACACAGAGACCCTCAAAACCGACAACAACAAATGCAAACGCGGTGAACGTTATGCGGAAAAAGAACTTCTCAACCCTACTCGCATGCTCACATCCACGGTGAAAATCAATTCCGTCCATCAACGCCGCATGCCGATCAAAACAACCGACGCCATCCCGAAAGACCGCTTGTTCGATCTGATGAAAATGCTCGATGATGTCGATCTGAAAGTCCCTGTAAGAATCGGCCACAAGATTCTTACCAACGTTTTCGATACCGGTGTCGACGTGGTCGCAAGCATGTCGCTTGAACAGTGAAAAACATTTTCCTGAAAGACCATAAGCCATACTGTGATGTCCTTGACAACGCATTATGGCTTTTTTTGAATGATAAAGCGTGCTACAATGAATATAAGGAAAAACGTCGGGATTGACCCGACAACAAAAAATGTTAAGGGGTGTTTACTATCGAAACAGTATTTATCTTCCTGATTGGCATCGGAGCCCTTGTACTGGTCGGGGCGATCATCGTGCTCGCGGTCAAGACGACCCGCGAGGAAGTCACCACCGACAGCAAGGAACATGAAAAAAAGACTGAATATGAGGCGTGGTACAACCGTAGAAAGGAAGACATTCCACAGCGCTACCGTCTGCCGGTCGAACTATTGATTTCTCTTGCCAAGCGTGCAAGCGTCCGCCAGAAGGTCATGAACTATGTTCTTGTGGCGACCGATTTTGAAAACGCTCAGACCAAAGGGGCGGACAATATTTTCGAACGCTACGTCGATATCATGCAAGAACGCATGGAAAATGATGTCGACAACAAATCCAAAGGCTACAAGAAACTCGATGAACCCTACGTTGTCGAACTCATGATCCTCAAAGAAGAGGCGTTCGTCATCGGAAAGTACAATCAATCCGTGCTCACCGTCAAGGATTTCAAGGGCAAGACCTTCAACGTACTCGCCAAAGAGACCCATTATCCGAAGCGAAGCAACGGCAACAAACCGGCGAAAAAAGACAATTATATCAAAGTGAACCCGCGCACCGTCCGCCTGGAACGCGGCACCAAAGAGTTGAAGCTCCTCGGTGTGGCCCCGGATGGACATCTCGTGACCAAAGCATCCGACGGCCGTGTCGACCATCATCCCAAAGAGAAGCTTGTCGATGTCAACACGGACAAAACGCCGACCCTTGTGCCGGCCAAATCAACCAAAGCGTATTATAAGAAACTGATCAAAGAGCTCCGCAAGAGCAACATCATCACCGAAACGGACCTCTCCGCCCTCAACAGGATTTTTGATCAGTACAGCGAATAGTTCTTACACAAAACATTAACGTAGCACCACAACGCAGGTCACCTGAGGATAATGTTATAATTGGAATGTATTCAAATAAGCAATGATAGGGTGATCACACATGGAATACCTTCCCGTAATTATAATCCTCGCCTTTATCGTCGGTGTGTTCGTGATTTTCGAGGCCAAACGTCGTCTCGGCACGCAAGGCGGCATCGAACAGGTCAAGGCGTGGTTTGAAAAAGAGAAAGCCAATCTGCCTTTGGAATATCGTTTTGAGATGAACAATCTCATCAAACAGGTGACCGGAGAAAGCGATGAGAAGTCACTGAGCCACGCGACCTCGTGCTGTTCCTCCTCGGATTCACCGACGGACCGCGCACTCGAACGGCTATACTACATGATGAAAGCCGCGCCGGAGCGGAAGCGGTACGAAGAAGTCAAGCAACGTCTCGGACTCGACGTCGAGCGTGCCGAGATCACAAGGCTTGAAGAAAATGACATACGGGTCGTTTATGTCGACAAGCTCAACGAGGAGATGTTCCTTGTGGGCAAACTGGATGACAATACGTTCGTGGCGCGTGACAAAGACGACAAGCTGCATGATTTGATTGAAGAAGAGTTCCGCATCCCACCGCGTCTCGAAGGCGGAGGTTATCGTTGTTCCTGCGCATCCATGGCGGAACAGGGCAACATCAAACCCGAACAATACATCACCATCCGACC
>PWHE01000016.1 GCA_003554735.1 Mollicutes bacterium
ACAAATCCACTTGACGGATTGCGAGAATCGAACCAAAAAGATAACTGAAAAGATCGACATTGAATCCGCCACCGATGCTTGCTAGTACCGTCCCGAGCGCCATCGCGAAGGCGGCGGTCAGGCCGATGGCCGCGTCGCCATGGAGCTGGACGTTCTGGTTGAGTTTGAGGATGAATACGGACACACCGACCACAACCGGAATACTGACCAAGAGTGGGGCCTGGTCGAGCCAAAGGCCGATTGCGATGCCTGCGAATGCGACATGGGAAAGGCCGTGTCCGATCATCGAGAATTTCTTGAGTACGAGGAATGATCCGATGAAGGAGGTGCTGATCGCGACCATAACGCCGACAATCACGGCACGCATCATGAACTGATATCTGAAAATGGACTGAAACACTTCAAGCCAACTCAATGCTGACACCACCCTTCACGATGCTTAAGGGGATGGGTATGGACGAAGGGCGAAAGTTCCGGATCTTCGCAGAACGCATCAAATGTGCCGTCAAATCGCAGTGTCTGTTCGAGGTAGAGCACACGGTTCACATATTCGCCCGTGCTCACAATGTCATGCGTCACCAAGAGGACCGTGATGCCATGCGTTTCATGCAGATGGCGCACCACGTCGAAGAAATGTCCGCGCATGTTTTGATCAAGCGCACTGGTCGGTTCATCAAGAATGAGGACATCAGGGTTCCCCACAAGCGCCCTCGCCAGGAGGACACGCTGCTGCTGGCCCCCCGAAAGGGTTCCGATTCGTTTTTTGAGCAGATGAGGAATCTTCATGAATTTCAGGGTTTCCCGGATGCGTTTACGATCTGAAGCGCTAAGGAACTTCGGGAACTTCTTCTTGGCCATGAGGCCGGTGGAAACCACCTCTTCAACAGTTGAGGGAAAAAAGCGTTCCTGAACCGCGGTGTTTTGCGGAAGATACCCAGGATGCATATCGCCAACGATGGAAACGGATCCCTTGTCCGGACGAAGCAATCCCATCAACGTTTTTATGAGGGTCGTCTTGCCGGAACCGTTGGCCCCGACAATCGCCACAAAATCCCCTTTGTTGATTGTGAAACTGATGTCCTTGAGTGCTTCGAACTGTTGAAACTTGACCGTCAGACCGTCTACTGTGATCAAGGGCGTATCATTCATTATATTTCAATCCTATCTTGTATTGTTCCAGATTATGACGCATCATGTCGATGTAGGTAATGCCGGCATTGAACTCGTCAACCGGTGCGTTCTCCGCATCATAGATGTAAAGAATTTCTGCGCCTGTCTGTTCTGAAATCGTGTTGGCCACGCTCTCGGACACCAGTTTTTCACTGAATAGATGTTCGATGCCATATTCTTCCATTTTGTCTATCATATCCTTGATGGCGCCGGGCGTCGGCTCGGCGTCCGTGGAAAAGCCGCGATACGGTGTCACGTATTGGATATCGTAACGTTTCATTAGATAATTGAACGCATTGTGGCCGCCATGCATGACGATATCCAGTTCGACATGTTCACGCATATGCAGGTAATCCTCATGCAGAAGGTCGAGTTCAGCGAGGTAAGCATCGGTATTCGCACGGAGCTCGTCTTCGTGTTCAGGCAAAATGTCGATCAGTGCGTCACGTACGTCTTTTACCATTTGTTTCGCATTGATGGGATCCAACCAGAAATGAGGGTCCACAACGCCATGAGAATGGTCGTTATCGCCGTCATACTCGCCGCTTACCGTCACATTGATAGGAGGTGTTGTGTAACGAATCTCCCCGTCATGTGTCCAACTGAATACAATTTGTGTGACCCCTTCTTCAAGTCCGGTGATACGGACATGGTCACCATGGCTTTCAAGATCGACAAGGCCTTCTCTGGCCCCTTCATGAAGTGATACGACAAGACCGTTATGTTCGCCGTCGGGATCCAGTTCGCGCTTTGTGTCATCCGAGGAAACAATATTCGCACCCAGCGAAAGGGTTTCTCCCATGCCGATGGCAGGCAGGTTCCCATGCCAGTGATCATCATGGACATAAGCGATTTTCGTATCGTCATTTCGACGATTCAGAATCTCGAACTCACCGATTTCATCATCGACAGGCTCGCCGTCATGATTGTGATCATTATCGTTATGGTCATGACCATCTTCGATTCTTTGGTTGTCATCGATGAGACTGACGTTCTTGCTGAGATCAACCATCCGCAACGATGAGTTGTTCGAATCCGAATCAATCAATCGCGGCACCCAAGGCTCCATCGCGTCCCCTGTGTAGAAAAGCAGATCAGCCTCCAAAATCCGAATGACCCTTTGAGGCCCCGGTTCAAAGGTGTGCGGTGATACACCCGGTGGTACGACAAATTCAAGATCGATATAATCCCCTGCGATCTGGCGGGCAAAATCGTACTGCGGGAAAAGCGTGGCCATGACTTTGGGTTTTCCCTCATCATCGCCTGTATTGCCGCAGGCCGCAAGACTGAAGACGAGTGTTAACGTCATAAAGAACATTAGTAGTTTTTTCATGCTTGATTCCTCCATAGGTTGCTGTGTGGATGTATGCGAATGACTCGCATCGAATTGCGTGTTTATTCTACACCAAACAGAAAGTAAATGCAAACCATTTGCGTTTATGGCATTCGTCTTTTTCAATCAAAAAAGGAGCGCCCGTAGGCGCTCCCTATATCCCTTAACGAAAGCCTGAATCATCCTGCGTGTTCTTCAAGATAATCGAGAATATCTTGAACAGTTTTGATTTTTGTTGCTTCAGAATCTTCAATCTCGACATCGAACTCTTCTTCAATCGCCATGATCAGTTCCACAGCGTCAAGTGAATCCGCTCCGAGATCGTCGGCCAGATTGGAATCAGCGTTGATGTCATCTTTTTCAACACCCAGTTCCTCTGCGATGATGCCTTTGAGTTTTTCCAGCACAGTCATTCAACTCCTTCTCTCAAATATCTAGTTTATTATATTTGCGTAACGACGATTTGTCAAATATTAACGCCGGTTCTTTTGATAGATGTGTTTGAGCCCTTCAAGCACGAGGTGCTCATCGAAGATGTAGGATTCAGACAATGCGTCTTTAAGCAGTTTGGCCGCACCACCGGTCATGATGACACGGGCATCGAAGGCATCATAGGCTTTACGCACCGCGTTGACAAATCCTTCCACCTGGAACGCATGACCGTAGACGAACCCGGCATTGAGCGCGTCGATGGTGTTGGTCCCAAGCACGGTTTTCGGAGTCTGAAACTCGAATTGCAACAACTTGGAGGTATTCCCGACCAAGGCGTTTTTCGCCATATCGAGACCGATGGTGATGCTGACGCCTTTGATCTGTCCGTCTTTGACATAAGACACCGTCGTGGCCGTACCCATATCGATGATGATGGCATCACGGGAATATTTGGCGATGGCGCCCGCGGCGGCCGCGATCAAGTCGGCACCGACCTCCTGAGGGTAGTCGGTCTTGACTTTCACACCTGTCTTGACACCCGGTTCCACAAAGAGTGGCGTAATGTTGAAATAACGTGTCAAAAACGTCTTGAAAGACGTGTTGACCTCCGGGACAACCGATGCGATGATGACATCATCCACATCGGTGAACAGGTGTTTGAGCATGGCATAGTATTCATCAGATGATTTTTTCTGGTCGGTACGATAACGGTAGGTCTCTTCGATGGTGCCATTGCCCTTGCCGATGACAATGTTCGAATTTCCTATGTCGATATATAGCAACATGGCTTTCACCTATTTCTCGTCTATATTGAGTTGTTCTTTGGTACTATCGCGTTCTTCTTTGAAATATTCGCTGCGCATCAGACGCAGGATGATCGGCGTTCCCACAAGCGCAGCCAATGCCATCTCGAACGGTGCGATGATCGGCAGGATTCTGGTCACGAGCACAGTAAAAACCTCTTCGCCGATGACGTCCTCATAAAAACCGGACATCGCAAGCGCGGTCCCCATCACAAGCAATGTGTGGATAAGCGTAACGACCAGAATGGTCACGGCGATGGAGCCGGCCTTATGCTTGATCAGGCGCTTGAACAACGCATACACAAACCAGATCGAAAGGCCGAAGAGGAATCTCGGCAAGACCGAGAGAATCGGGTTTTGGAACATGATGTCAAAAGGCTGGGTCGCACGAATCATGGCGATGACCCAGGATGATAATCCGAAGATCAATCCGAGGATCGCACCCATTCTGAGGCCGCCGAACATGGCGCCGATGATCACAGGAATGTGGATGATGGTAATGGAAATACCGATGAACGGAATGGCGATGAAGCCAATCCAGGGGAACCACGCCATCAGGATGATGATGGTCGCGAACATCGCGATGGTGGTCATTTCTAGGACTTTCTTGTTTCTCATGTTTATTTCTCCTTTATTTTAGGCCCTTAAGGGTCCCGTTATTATGGATTTATAGTGGAACATCCCGTGAGTGCGCTGGCATCCTTCACGGTATGCGTGCGCCGGGACATGGTTGCTGGTTATACGTTCGCTTTGATGGTTTCGTACGTCTTGGTGTCGAGTGATTTGATGAGCGCTTTGAGCATGGCTTGCACGGCCTGATAGTCATTCTCGTGAATCATGGATGTCGTAGAATGAATGTAGCGAGCGGGCATGCCGATGGTCGCAACGACCACACCTTCACCGTTGAGTTGCGCACGGGCGGCGTCGGTTCCGCCTTTGGACTGATAATACTGGAACTTGATGTCATTGTCCTTGGCGATTTTCTCGACGTGTTTCTTCATGCCTTGATGCATCAGGGCGTTGGGGTCGTAGAAACGGACCAGGAAGCCTTCGTTCAGTTTCCCGCTGATTTCATCGCCGTCAAACGAATCGGCGCATGGTGAACAGTCAACCGCCAGGAAAACATCGGGATCGACCTTCGCGGTCGCAGTGGCGGCTCCGCGGAGTCCCACCTCTTCTTGCACGGTCGCACCCGCATAAAGCGAGCATGGAAGGTCCTCGTCTTTGAGTTCTTCGAGAATGTCCAGGCTCATGGCGCAACCGAAACGGTTGTCCCAGGCTTTGGAGATGTGTTTTTTGCCGTCTTTGGTGGTGACGTAATTGTTTCTGGCAATCACCTGTTGACCGATCTTGACGCCGAGTGTTTCAGCGTGTTCCTTGTCGTCGGCACCAACATCGAGCAAAAGATCGTCAAACTTTAGCGTTTCCTCTTTTTTTCCTTTGGTCAGATGCGGCGGCTTGCTTGCGGTGACACCGGGGATCTCTTCAAGATCGTCCGTGTAGATGATCATGTGTTGTGAAAGGAAGACATCGCCTTTCATGCCGCCGAGGCTTGTCATTTTGATAAGGCCTTCTTTGGTGATGCCGGTCACGAGGCCGCCGACTTCGTCCATATGGCCGGCGAGCATGACTTTCGGCCCTTTTGATTCTTTGTTGAGGACACCGAATATGCCACCCAGACGGTCTTCGACGATGTCGGGTGTAAACGCGGTGATGTTCTTTTTCATGTAACGTTTGACATGTTTCTCAAAACTTGGTGCTCCGGGGATTTCCACCAGATCCTTGTAAAACTGTTTCATGATTGCTCCTCCTTGAACGATACGATTATTTTATAGATTGGTCCGTCGTCTTTGAATTTTTCCTCGAATTCGGTCATGATATTGGCCGGATTCACCTCGGCATGTACATCCAGTGAAAGATCATGAATGTTCACGCCGTATTCGACGAAGGACTTGAGAGAATACTCAAAAAAAGTGCGGTTGTCGGTCTTGAATTCGATAAGTCCGCCCGGTTTCAAAAGAAGCTTGTACTTATCGAGAAACTTCTTGTAAGTGAGCCGACGCTTCTCGTGTCTGGCTTTGGGCCAGGGGTCGGAGAAATTCAGATAGATCGAGTCGATGGAACTTTCTTTGAAGCATTCATCGATCTGCTGGGCGTCCATTTTGACCAGGTAAAGGTTCGGTAATGGGTCATCAATCACCTTTTCAAGGGCTCGGACAATAACGCTGTCATACATTTCAATAGCAATATGGTTGTGGTCGGGATTTCTTTTTGCCATCGTATGAATGAACTGGCCTTTGCCCGCACCGATTTCGACGTGCAACGGCTTGCTGTCGTTAAAAAGATTGTTGAGAAGTTTCTTCTCTTCTCGAGCGACCGTGACGATATATTCGGGATGGGCGTTGATTTTCTCTTTAGCATAGCTTACATTTCTCAATCTCATAAAATCACCGAGACCATTATAACAAAGTTCCATCCCATATTGAAGGTAAAAGGCCTATATTTTGACATCCTTGCGTGTCAGTTCGTAAATCGCTTCCATGTAAATCGCGGTCCCTTCGATCAGATCGTCGAGATAGATATGCTCGTCAATCTGATGCGCAACATCCTTGCGACCCGGCATGACCATCCCGAAAGCGACGCCTTTCTTGAGTGCGCGTGCGTACGTTCCCCCACCGATGGTATAGGGTTTATTCTCATTGTCATACGTCACTTTGCGGTAGGACTCCATGAGTTTTTCAACGAGCGGGTCTTCTTTCCCGACATAATGGAGGTCCATATTTTGGCCGAACTCATACTTGAGTCCGTACTTCGACGCGGTGTTCGACAATTTCTGGGCGACGCTTTTTAAATTGAAACCTTGCGGATAACGGATGTTCTGACCGATTCTGCTGCCTTCCTTATCGTACGTGAAGATGCCCGCATTCAGTGTCAGACTGCCCATGACGTCATCTTTCATGTCGATGCTCATTTTCTCCCCGTACGGATCGAAGGACAGTTGGTCGTTGATGTAATTGATGAACGGGTTATCGATGTGCTGGCCAAGGAATTTTGCGAGGATGAAGGCGGCGTTGACCCCGAGATTCGGCGTCATCGCATGCGCGTTTTTGCCGCGTACGACATAGGTGTTATCGGCGGTGATTTCACCGTCATACCCGTGATATTTCAAAAACTTCTTGAACGACGACTTCAAATCGATCGAAAGAACGGCTTCCGCGTAGTCCGGAACCACATTATAACGTTCACCGGAAGTGAACCTTAAAAGCGCGTCATCATGAAATTCACCCTTCACATCATATACATAGATGCCTTTTTCTCCATGAATAAGCGGGAACGTCGCATCCGGTGAAAAGCCGAAGGTCGGCATCTCTTCGGTCTCGAAATATTTGGCAATGCCCCTCCAGCGCGTCTCTTCGTCGGTTCCCATGATCAGACGGACACGTTTATAGAATTTAACATTGAGTTCCTTAAGGAATTTGAGGGCGAAATACGCAGCGATGGTCGGCCCTTTATCGTCCGAGGTGCCGCGACCATAAAGAATGCCGTCTTTGAGTGTCGGTTCGAAAGGGGGATAGGTCCATCGTTCGGGCGAAGCCGGAACGACATCAAGATGCGTGAGGATGCCAACCAGATCCTCCCCCTCACCGTGTTCGATATGAGCCGCATGGTTAAGCACGTTTTTGACGACGAACCCGTCCTTTTTACCAAGCGCGACCATATGATGGAGCGCGTCATTTATTTTGCTGCCGAAAGGGGTCTCACTCTGTGGATCATATTCTGTGAGGACACTTTCAATCCGACAGAGTTTTTTCACTTCTTCTACAATCTGTTTTTCTTGTTCTTTGACATACGTTAGAAAGTCCATTTTTATCACCTCTGATGCTAGTAATCATACCATGTTTCGGTGCTTTCTTCAATGAATAACGACGTTAATGGTCAAACGTTTCAACATCAGAAACATCTGTTTCAAGGGATAGATACGATATGGTCCGCTCGTTTAACGACCGTTTTTCACCTTCTGCATTGCAATCTCGCTCAATGCCATTGACACAACATGTCAACCCTAGTACTATAAGCGTAACCGAAACCAAGGAGAAGGTGAGTTCGATGGATAAAGAGTTCGAAGAGTTCATGGGATTGGATAAGGAAAAGCACGAAAAACCAAAGTACAAGTTTTCCGTCAAACGCACCGACGAGGAAAAGGGGCGCGCCCTTCGGATGACCTGGCGAAGAACATTTCATTTCATGGGGTATTCCACCCGGAAAGAATTCTGGTGGAGCCAACTCTTCATCACGTTGATTCTCACGATCGGAACCGCAGCGTTTTTTCTGGGTTTCATGCTGCTTCAGACATTCTTTCTCGTGTTCACGCCTTTCTTTTTCATACTCGGAGGCTTTCTCGGGATCGCGCAGATTTCACTTCTGGTAAGGCGGTTCGCCGACGGTGGATTCCACCGTTTGCTCGTCTTGATCCCTCTTGCGGCTTCAGGTCTCCTTGGCATTGTGGAAATGCCCCTATGGGCCATCATAGCGATCAATATCTTCACCTTTGCCTTTCTTCTGTTTTTCACCCTCAAACCCACCAGCAAAAACGTCCTAGAAAACGTCGAGACGCTCGATCACGCAACGGTGGATGAAAAAATATTTGCAGAATGACCATCGTATTGTAACGCCCCGCAGCGGCTATAACCGCTGCGGGGCGTTTTTACACGCAAGTGAGTCATCAGTACGTTTTGAGTACGGCACGAACCGGAAGCGCCTCTACATCCTCAATCCGCAAGGGCAGACACCACAGTTCATATGGGCCTTCCTCTATATCCGCAAGCGCTGCGCCTTCTAAAATGATGATGCCCGCGCCAAGCAGGATATCGTGTGTCGGATGCCCTTCCTGAGCACGCTCGATTCCAAGCGCATCGATGCCGACGCCGCGCACACCGCGCTCTTTCAGATAAGCGGCAGCCTCTTTGTCGACATAGATGAAGTCGTAGTTGAATGTTTCGTCATAACTGTTTTTTGTCTTGAACAGGACAAAATCGTTTTTCTCGATAGCCAGGTGTTCAATGTCTTCTTTCGAGATTTTGGTTTTGAGATGCGTAAGGTCAAAGACGTGTGAAGGGCCGATCAAGGGTTCAAGACTGTGGTCTTTGGAGGTTTCGCCGTCCTTAAGCGTGTGCAGTGGAAAGTCGATATGGGTACCGGTATGAAGATTCATCGAGATGTCGGTCTCATAGACGCCATTTTCCTCGAATGAAGCGCTTTGAGTGAATGACGGGCGTTTCTTGACCCGGTTTTTATAGACCGTCATCTCCGGATGGATCTTCCAGGTGATGTCATGAATCATAATGGACTCCCCTTTCTTTCAATGTTTTTAACAAATCTTCCTCGTCTTTGTATACATAAGGTTTTTTAAGGCATTCTTGGGTCACATTGTCAATGAAGCGCCAGGTCGTCTCAATCTCATCCCAACGGGTGAAAAGGATTGTGTTTTTCTCGATGATTTCAAGCAGGAGTTTCTCATAAGCTTCCGGCACATTGCCAAACGCGTCTTTTCCGTGGGAGTAATCCATGCGTGAGGGGATGATGTCGCTGGAAAGGCCTGCTTTCTTGACATTCATGCGGAAGTTGACGCCTTCATCGGGCGCCACTTTGACCACAAGCTGGTTTCTGCTTAAAACTTCACCGGGCCATAGATCCTTGACGGCATGCCCTTCCTTGAAATCGATGACGATTTGTGAGGATTTTTCTTTGAGGCGTTTGCCGGTCATAAGATAAAACGGGACGTCGCGCCAACGCGAATCGTCAATCTGGACTTTGAGATGGACGAAGGTTTCCGTTCTTGAATCTTCCCTGACCTTGTCTTCTTCCGTATAGCCCTCGTATTGTGCGTTGAACACATCGCCCTCTTCAATGAAGAGTTTTTTGAGCAAGGATACCTTTTCCTTGCGAATCTGGTCGGCGCCATAGGATTTCGGCGCTTCCATCGCCACGAGCGCGAGCATCTGAAGCAAGTGGGACTGGACCATATCACGCAGAGCGCCGATGGAATCGTAATAGTTTCCGCGTCCTTCGATGCCGCCCGGTTCCTTGACGATGATGCTGATTTTTTCAATGGAGTCCTTATGCCAGTCGGTCTCGAAAATGCGGTTCGCAAAACGCAGGGTCAGGATGTTTTGGATCATCTCTTTGCCGAGATAGTGATCGATCCGGTAGATTTGTTCCTCGTCAAAATAGTCCCACAACGTACGGTTGATGGAACGCGCGGTCTCAAGATTTTCTCCGAAAGGCTTTTCGAAGACGATGCGCGCTTTTTCATCCCCTTTGTCGATGAGACCGTTCCTTGAAAGGCCGCCGGCCACTTTCGGAAAAAGCGAAGGCGGCAGCGCGAGATAGAAGATTTTTTCAGTATCGGGACCGTTGCTTTCGATAAC
>PWHE01000097.1 GCA_003554735.1 Mollicutes bacterium
AGTGTGATTTCAAACTCGTCATAATCGCCTTCGATGCTCCAAGTCAGTGATTCATCCTCACCGGTCTGCGGGTTTTCAAGCAAGGCCTCGGTGAATACATTGAACGATGTTTCATCCCATTCGACGGTATAGGTTTCATACTCAAGATCGATTTCTTCGTTTTCAAGCAAGTCTTCGCCCGGATAGGACTGAAGGGCGTTCAGCAAAAGCTGATATGGGCTTGGAATCATCTGTGACTCATCGGTGATTTCCTCGATGTCATACGATTCCTCTATCTCGCCGTCTTCGTCTTCGCCAAGGTTCTCATAAGTATAAGCGGTATCGCCTTCAACGTAAATGTAATTGAGTATGACAGGCTCGTCATTCAAAAGGTCTTTGATCCTTACAAAGGAGACGTCCTCGTCCTCATCGACATGGACTTCCATGATGAGGTGCTGTAAAAGCTCACCGTCCATCTCCATCTCGATTTCATTGATCATCGAGACGTTGTCCCATTCGTCGACTTCCGCAAGGAGCTCGGTCTTGAACTCGTCAAACGCTTCAAAATCATGATCGTTGCCACATGCCATCAGCGCGAACAAAGAGGTCACGATAACCAATAGCAGTACTGAATTTCTTAACATATTAACCACCTTGATATAATTTAGGGTCCGTAGTCATTGTAAATGCTCAAGCCCTCAAAGTCAAATGTATCACAACTACGGTTACATGGTGGTTGAATGCGTTGAAACATGATAGAATGAATGTGATTGAAAGGGGGGCTCCCATGAAAAAAATAAACATTCTCGGAATGGCGAATGAGGACCTGTTTGTCCGTTCGGACATTCCCTTGACATACCGCGATTCACTCCCGGGCAGTGTCACATCACGCCATGGCGGTGTCGGGAGAAACATCGCCGAAACCCTTGGCCGTCTCGGTGTGAACCCGGCGTTTTTCTCAGCCTTGTCATCCCGTGACATAGGCAAGTCCATTCGTGAACACTTAGAAAGCCTCAACGTCACAGTTCATCATGCCGAAGCCGCCAAGACCTCACGTTACGTGGCTTTCTTGGATGATACAGGGGATCTTCATATCGGTGTGAACGACATGAAAGATGTAGAAAACGCTCTCAGCGTGGATTATATCGAAAGCATCAGTGATATAATATTCATGTGTGACTTTCTTTTGCTGGATGCCAACGCCGCTGAAACGGTGCTTGGCCATGTCATCGCCATGGCCAAAGACAAAGGGGTTCCTTTGCTTATTGACGGCACATCCAAAACGAAAGTCAGACGACTGATACCGTTTTTACCTGATATTCATTCACTGAAACTCAATATGCATGAGGCGGAAGCATTATTGGATCGTACACTGACTGATATGAATGCGGTTCAGGGCGCCGCGCAGAAAATCCAGACCATGGGTCCGCAACATGTCTATGTGACCGCTGGCAAAGATGGTGCCGTACACGCGTCTGAAAAGAACGTAAGCGTGATGCATCCACCCATGATGGATGCTGCGATCAACACAACCGGTGCGGGCGATGCGTTCCTTGCGGGCATTGCATACGCGCTCGTTAATGATTTGGAACCCTTGCCTTCTGCCATTGCGTTATCAAGCCTTACCCTCATGAGCGAAGAAGCGGTCAACAAAGCGCTTGATGAAGAACTATTCAACAACCACCTAAGGAGTGTGAACCATGCCAATCAGGATTGATATACACCCGGAAGTCAAAAAAGCGTTGGAATCGAACCACGGCGTCGTCGCATTGGAATCGACCATCATCTCCCATGGAATGCCTTATCCCGACAACCTGACAATGGCTGAAAAAGTGGAGGCCATTGTTCGTGAAAACGGCAGTGTCCCAGCGACCATCGCCGTGCTTGACGGCGTTGTGAAAATCGGCTTGAACCCCGAGGAGCTAAAGACGCTCGCGACGCACGAAGACGTGATGAAAGTCTCCAGACGGGACATCCCCTATCTTCTTGCGAACCGTGCCCACGGCGCGACAACGGTGAGCGGCACGATGATTTTCGCACAGATGGCCGGCATCAAAGTGTTCGCCACCGGAGGCATCGGAGGCGTGCACCGTGGGGCGGAAGAAACATTCGACATCTCACGTGACCTTGAAGAACTGGCGGATATCGACATGGCGGTTGTTTGCGCCGGTGCGAAAAGCATCCTCGACCTGCCGAAGACACTTGAATACCTCGAGACCAAAGGGGTGCCGGTTTTAGGGTACGGAACTAATGAACTGCCCGCTTTTTATACACGAGAAAGCGGTCTTTCAGTGGATTATGAAGTCAAAAATCCTGACATGGTCGCCTCCATGATGAAAGCAAAGTTTGAAAGCGGCCTCAAAGGCGGCATGGTCGTGGCGAACCCGATCCCTGAAAAAGACTCGCTCTCCAAGACCTACATCGACAACATCATCTCCGCCGCCTTGGCGCTGGCGGAGAAAAAAGGCATCACCGGAAAAGCGATTACGCCGTTTTTGCTATCAGAAATCAAAGACCGGACCGACGGCAAGTCGCTTGAAGCCAATTTGGCGCTTGTTTACAACAACGCCAAAGTCGCGGCGTTGATCGCCGCGGCATATGCGAATCAACAATGAAACTGTGTGTAACATAGCCATTCAACCCCCAAGTTTTTCGTTCATCATCCTCTTGCACTGAATGATATTCAATGAAAGGAAGCATGATCCCCTTGAAACTTGTTGTGAATGATACCGCCGTTTCATCGAAACAAGCGGTCCGTGCCGTAGCGTTTTACAAAGACAAGGTGCTTTTGATGCATCTTGGAAGTTCGGATACGTATGTCCTCCCGGGTGGTTCACTTGAACCCGAAGAGCCGCTTGAAGACGGACTGCGCCGTGAAGTGATCGAAGAAACGGGCCATGAGATACTCGCGTGCGTCAAAACGATAAGCGTACTTGAGAATCTTGAAGGGTTTGACCGCGAACATCATTTCTACCGTGTCGAACTCGGTAAGAAGATCGCCGATGCATCCATGACGGAAGAAGAAATGGAACTTGAAATGTCGTGCCGGTATCTTGACCTAGACGAGGCGCTTGATCTCATGAGTGTCCATGAAGGAACACATCACCTCAGTGAAGCCATTCAGCTGCGAGAATTCATCGGCATCGTCCATAGCGTATCGTTAGGAGGGTCTCAATGATTTTGCTCACCACACAAATCGACTGGCTGGAAACCATATTCTTTATCATCGGCGGATTCGGGCTTTTCATCTACGGCATCAAGCTGACAGGTGACTCGCTCAAGCTTTTGGCCGGAAACAAACTCAAGAAAGTCATCGAAAAGACCACGGACACCCCGCTTAAAGGCATTTTCATGGGGGTTTTCATCACCGTCATTCTGCAGACGTCTTCGGGCACGACCGCGCTTACCATCTCGCTTGTCCGTGCCGGGCTCATGACTTTGCCGCAGGCGGTCGGCATTATCCTGGGCGCCAACATCGGAACCACGGTCACAAGTTTCCTGATCGGACTGAACATCGCCGCTATTTCCCTTCCGATGATCGGTGTCGGGGCCATGGCGTACTTTTTCCTCAATATAAAAAAATACAAGCGGCTCGGCGCGGCCATCCTCGGATTCGGTCTGATTTTCTATGGCCTTGATCTCATGGGTACCACCTTGAAGGTGTTCCTCGATTTCGAGCTGTTTGCGAATGTCTTTGTCCGTGTCAGCGACCTGCCGATACTCGGTGTCCTTGTCGGGGCGGTGTTCACCTTCCTGATTCAATCGTCGACCGGTGTCATCGGGATTTTGCAGTCTCTTTATGAAACCGGGGGCATCCCGCTTGTCGGCGCGATCGCCATAATCCTCGGAAGCAACATCGGAACGACCATCACGGCATTCATCGCATCCATCGGCGGAAGCGTAGCGGCCAAACGGACCGCATTGATCCACATCATTTTCAACGTGCTTGGAAGCGTGCTTTTCCTGATTGTCATTGTGCCGTATTCCATGTTCATTCTCTTCTTGCAGGACACCTTCCTCGGCGGTGAACCGGCGGCCATGACACTATCCTTCGCGCACATATTCTTCAATGTATTCAATACCATTGTGATGTATTTCCTCATCAAACAGCTGGTCAGCTTCTCAAAACGTGCCATTCGCGGCGAGGACACCGACGACCTGGTGAGTGTGGACAGTCTGCAACAAAGTCTATTGCATGATTCGCCGCCGCTCGCCTTGGAAGGCGCGAAAAAAGTTATTCTGACCATGGGTGACATCGTGTTGACCATGTTCGCAGACAGCGTGAAATATTCTTTTGAAAATGACAAGAAACTGCTGGAAAAAGGCCGCAGTCTTGAAGAAATCGTTGATACACTCGACCAAAAGACCCATGACTACCTGGTCAAAATTTCACAAGATGACCTCGATGACCGGCTCGCCCACTTGCAATCTTCCTATGTCGACGCCATCCGCGACTTTGAACGCATCGCCGACCACGCCCAGAATCTCTTTGATTTCTTTGAATATCGCCATGAAAACAAACAGAGCCTCTCAGAAGAAGCGGTTCAAGGGCTCGAAGAACTTTATGCGCTGGCGACCGACACGCTTCAGACCATGTATGACGCCTTTCGTCATAACGACAAGGAAAAAGCGTACCGCGTCATCAAGCTCGAAGACGAAATCGACGAGATGGTCCGCACGCAGCGCCGTAAGTTCGTCCAACGGACAAAAAAGCCTGACGCACAAACCGATGACGAGCTTTTTGTGGATATCTTGTCCAATGTGGAACGCATCGGCGACCATTCCGAAAACATCGCCCTAAACATCATCCATGAACGTTATTATCATGATGTCTGAGCGATAAATGTTTGCGAAAAACCTTCATACACCGTATAATTGAATTATCATCGGGATATGGTTATCCATTAGACAGATAGTTGTTGCGTAGGCTTCAACTATCTTTTTAACATAACACAAGGCCAAGGTGCCGGATTTCATTTTTATGCGTATACAAGGGGGCATCACGTGAGAGTTGCCGTATAATATGTATAGGGATCAATTAACGAAAGACATTTCACACCGGCGATAAGCCACAAAAAGGAGAATGCCACATGTTGGAAACACAAAACTTCGCATTGTATTTCAATCTGTTTTTCTTCGGTTTGATTGGACTCGGTATGCTGATCGGATTCATACTGGGGCTCAAGACCACGCTTTATCGACTGATTGTCAAAGTCATATTCTATATCATCTTCTTTGCGACCCTGAATGCGGTCGTAGCGCTCATATGGCGTGCCCCGATACCGAACCTGGGCAACACCCTGGGCGCAATCGATGGCGCTTTCTCAGGGGTCCGAACACTTCGCGAGGCATTGCCGATCGCCATGGAAATGATGCTGGGCGATACGCTCAACGCGACGCTTGAGAATGAGAACTTTCTCGCGTTTGCGACCTCGCTTTCATTGTTTGTGGTGAAAATCGTCTATACCATATTCTATTTCACTGTGTTCAAACTGATCTACAACATCATTTTCTTTGTGATCAGAATCATTTTCTTCCGCACCAAAAAGGAGGACAAATTCAAATCGAAAAAACGTCTGCCCGCTATGGCGGTGGGGGCCGCAAGCGGCCTGGTGAGTGTGTTTGTGACACTGATCTTGCTTGGCGGCATCATGGATGTCTCTACGAATCTCGTCTCGTTGCTTGATGAAAACGATGAGACGGTGGAACTTGCGAGCGGTTTGAATAACAACGACAACGGTAACGGAATCGAAGTTCCTGACGAACTCGAGGAGGAAGTCGGTCTGATCCGTGACATGACGGATGCCTACAACAACAATGTCATTGTCCGCAATGTCTCACGTTGGACGCATACCGACCCCGAGACGGAGAGGGAGACCCCTCAGAATCTCAGGCTTTTTGACATGGTGTTCTCCATCGATTACCGTGACCACTCGATCCGTTTCAGACACGAAATATCGGTTGTGGCCGATATCTCCAACGTCATGCTCAATTCGGAATTCGCCCGGACGCAAAACATGAGCGATCTTTCGGGTGATGAGTTCCGTCAAGCATTCACCCACCTTTCAAGCAGCGAACTTTTCGTCGCGATCCTTCCGCTTGGCATTGAGATGGCCGCGGATTACACGGAAATGGAACTGCCGATTGATTCTGAAGCCCTTTACGCGATTGACTGGCGAAACGAAGTCACCAAATTCGGCGCCATCGCCTCGACCGGCATCGACATCCTGCATGCGGCCGGAGTGTTTGATGAGGATGACGCCTATGAAACCGCCGTGTTTGACGGTGATGACTTCCGCACCCTTTTTAACGATGTTTCCGAATCAGAGATTTTCACACTCGGCGCCACAGCCGGGATGGATATTCTTCTGGACATGGCCGGCGAAGACATGGCCGTGGTCCTGGATGTCCCTGAAGGGGTGGTCTGGGAAGACGAATTCAAAGCCTTCGGCGAAATCATCGGATCGTTCGCGGACACTGAAGTGACCATCCGCGATGTTCGTGAACAGGACTACAACGAGATTTTTCAGAAACTCTCCACCATGGACATGCAGGTCATTTTGGATTCGCGTTTCATTGAAAACGCAATGATTAACGTGCTCAGCGGAAAAGGCGACCTTATGGATGTTGAGCAATTGCTTGTGCCTGACGATGTCGCGTGGCGTGATGTATACGACGGGGACACGCGAGAAAGTGACGGAGAACTCCGTAAGATCCTCATTGCCGTGAACGCTTTGACCGCGGAAGCGGCCAATCTTGATTTCGAGGCCCTTGACATCAATCTTGTGCTCGATTTTGATGAATCCTTGTTTGACACGGTATTCGAATCGGCCATCCTTGAAGCATCCATCGGAAACCTTGCCTATGAGCTATCCGCCGATATCGAAGAACTGGTTATTCCAAAAAGCATTCTCAAGATCATTGTCGTGGACGGTGTGGACCGGGACATCGTTTCCAAAGATGAGATCCTCTCGTTGATTGATACGGTCCGTCTCATCAACATCGACGATTTTGAAAACCTCGCCTTCGACGCTTCCATTCTTGCGGATTTAAGCGACGAAGACATTCCAAACCTGTTTGATTCGAAAATCATCCACGCGACCCTTTCCCAAGTGATTTTGGACATGGCGGACGAAGAGGACGCCTTTATGGTCGTTCCTTATTTCGACGTCGATGAAGTCATGATAAGGTTCTATGACGAGGATGATGAACTGGATTATGTGACCGTTGACGAACTCAGCGATCTCCTAAGAGCCTTTTTGTCTCTTGACATAACAGAAAATTTTGACGATTTTGATGCCATCAATCTCGATCTTATCAATGAAAACATCGATGCGCTGCTGGATTCGGCCATTCTTCACGCGACTGTATCGAAACAGCTTTTCGACTTGGGTGAGGACACCGTGACCATTCCGCATTTCGCCGAGGATGAAAACCCCATCCGCGTGGTGAGCGGCGTGGACGATGAAGCGACCGAATATGTCATCAAACTGGAACTCAAAGCGACCCTTGAGGCCCTTGAAACGCTCGACATCCTGGATGTCGACGGCTTTGAGGGCGGGGTTGCGCTGGACATGCTCGATGAAGAAGAAAACCGTCAGAAAGTGCTTGCCTCAAGCATTTTGCAAGCGACCATATCGAAACAGCTCATCGACATGCATGAAGACGCCGGAAACGAGACGGTCATCGTACCGCTTCTCGCCGAAGACGATACGACCGAGATCCGCAAGACGGTCGGCGAGAATGACACCGAAACCGAATACGTCGTCCAAGTCGAACTGGACGCGCTTCTTGAAGCGCTTGTGGTGCTTGGCATCACCGACAACATCGACGAGTTTGACGGCGGCGTGGACCTTTCAGTACTCGAAGACCAGGACAACCGGACCAAGGTTCTTGCCTCAAGCATCCTTCAGGCGACCATATCAAAACAGCTCATCGACATGCATGAAGACGCCGGAAACGAGACAATCGTCGTACCGCTTCTCGCCGAAGACGGTACGACCGAGATCCGCAAGACGGTCGGCGAGAATGACACCGAAACCGAATACGTCGTCCAAGTCGAACTGGACGCGCTGCTTGAAGCGCTTGTGGTGCTTGGCATCACCGACAACATCGACGAGTTTGACGGCGGCGTGGACCTTTCGGCCCTCGAAGACCAGGACAACCGGACCAAGGTTCTTGCCTCAAGCATCCTTCAGGCGACCATATCCAAACAGCTTCTTGATCTGGATGCGGACGAAACCATTGTGGTCCCTTTGATGGATGAGGATGACGCCAACTCGATCCGCATTACCGTCGGCCCTGCCGGCAATGAAGTCGACTATGTCCTTTCAGGTGAACTCGACAATCTTCTTGAAGGGCTCGTGATTCTTGGCATCACCGACAATGTGGACCAGTTTGACGGGGGTGTGAATCTCGATGCCTTCAGTGAGGACCGCGGCAACATCGACATCGTTCTCGCTTCGAGCATCCTGCAGGCCACCGTTTCAAAACAATTGCTGGATATGGCCGAAGGTCCTGATCCCGTCATCAACGTGCCATATTTCGATGAAGATGAAGATACCGAAATCCGTCTCACGGTAAGTGGTGACGACTACATATTAAAAGAAGAGCTCAACAAACTCATGAACGCGCTTGTGACGCTTGAACTCACAGATAATGTCGATGCGTTCGACGGCAACGTGGATCTTTTGATTCTGGAAGACACACAGAACCGTTCGGAAGTGTTGTCGTCAAGCATCATCCAGGCGACCATCTCCGACCAAGTCATCGACATGCAGGCGGCCGGCACCATCGATGTGCCACATCGTGAAGAAGATGATGACTCGCTGCTCAGGAAACGTGTCGGCGACAGTACCGAAAACACCGAAACCGAATTTGTCGTCCAAAGCGAACTGGACGCGCTGATTCGTGCGGTCATCACCCTGATGAAAGACGAAACCACCGAAACGCTTTATGTCGAGGACTTCGGCGGCAACATCAACCTTGAAATCCTCGGCGAAGAACCCGATCCGGGCGAAGACGCCAACCGTGACATTGTTCTTTCTTCCCATATCATAAGAGCGACGATGTCCAAACAGATGCTCGACAGCGCCTCACTCAATGTACCGCAGCGCGACGCGGAGGATTCCTTCGATGTCACCGTCGAGATCCTGAGCGGCGAACCTGAAGCGTTCACCTACATCGCCCTGGACGAACTGACCCGCTTCATCGACGTGCTGATCATGTTTGAAGCGTACGACATCGAAGCCTATGACGGCGCGTTCGACCTCGGCAAACTTGACAGTGAAGAAAATCAGACGACCTTGCTTGACAGCGCCATCATGCACGCGACCATTTCAGAAACCCTGCTTGATCTGGATGACGCCGTCCTGATCGTTCCGACCTACATGCAAGACGATTCAACGTTATTGCGCTTTGTCATCAGTGCGACCGAGTTTGTCCTCGACGATGAGATCAGACTCCTGATCGACGCCTTCCTGGCGATGGGTTATAGCGACCTTGACACCTTCGGTTCAGAAATCGAAAGTGAACGCTTCTTCGACAACCGCGAAGTGTTGCTCCTCTCATCCGCCATCCGCGCGAC
>PWHE01000029.1 GCA_003554735.1 Mollicutes bacterium
ACGTCGTATCATGACATCGTTCAATGGCTTGAAACTTAAAAGTGCATAAGAAAAGCACCATCATTTGAAATGACGGTGCTTAGCGTTTCAACTTACTGACCCCTATCCTTGACAGAGAGTCTTTTGTCTATTTGTCGCCCATGGTCATCGTCATGACCGCTTTGGCGGTGTGAAGACGGTTTTCCGCTTCCTGATAAACCACCGACTGCGGCCCGTCAATGACACTGTCCTCCACTTCATTCCCCCGGTCCGCCGGCAAGGCGTGCATATAGTTGCAATCGGGCTTCGCCCGTTTCATCATCGCCTCGGTGCACTTCCAATGCCTGTTCGCTTCAAGCGCTTCATCGATCACATCATCGGATTCATTGCTGGCCCATGATCCCCAGTTTTTCGGTATGATGATGTCCGCGTCCTGGTAGGCTTCTTCCATATTGTTCGTGACCTTGAACGACCCACCGTTCGCTTCGGCGTTCTTGCGCGCTTTGTCAATCACCCATTCCGGCAATTCCCAGCCCTTGGGGTGAGCGAGTACGACATCCATGCCGTAGCGCGGAAACAAAAGCGACTGCGTCAACGGCACACTGATCGGTTTTTTGTGGGAAGTCGCGTACGCCCAGATGATGGATACCTTTATGTTTGAGGTGCGCCCTTTGACCTCCTGGATGGTCATCAGGTCGGCCAGCCCCTGGAAAGGGTGATAAAGGTCGCACTGGAGATTCATCACCGGCACCGATGCATGGCGTTCCATTTCCCTGATGAATGCGTTCCCGCTTTTCCAAAAACAGTTGCGGCACGCAATCGCATGGCCGTAGCTTGAAAGGATGATGGCGGTGTCCTTTCCGGTCTCACCGTGGGAGATTTGCATGGTTGACGTATCGAGGAAGTTTCCGTGTCCTCCAAGCTGCGCGATGCCCGCTTCCATCGAGTTGCGGGTGCGGGTGGATTGTTCAAAGAACATCAGGAAGGACGTTTTGTTTTTGAGATAGTCCGTCGTCTCGTTGTTGCGGAATTTCTTTTTGAGTTGCTTGGACACTTCGAGCAAGTCGTCGATGCCTTGTCTGTCCCAGTCCTCAAGTGTCACAAAATGTTTGCCTTTATATTTCGGTTTCATTGTTCGCCTCCTTGCTTTTGTCTGAGATACATGCCGGGAATCGCCGCATAGAGTGCTGCCGCTTTCCAAAGGTGATGTTTTTCGGTCTTTTCGTTCGGTGCGTGGGCTTCGACTTCATGCCCCGGTCCGAAACCGATGCATGGAATGTCGTAGCGCCCCATGATCGAGACCGCATTGGTCGAAAAAGTCCATTTGTCGATCTTCGGGGTCACATTGAACAGCTTCTCATAGCTTGTCGCCAAGGTTTTGGTCGCAATATGATCTTCGGGAAGGACCCAGTAGGGAAAGTATAAATCGGTCGGATAGACGAGTCCGGTGTACGAAGGTTTCTCATAGCGATACATGCTCACTTCCGCGTTTGCCGCCTTGACGGATGGGAGGTTGCGAATCTCATCCAGCGCCATTTCATGGGTTTCACCATCGGTAAGACGACGGTCGATCGAAAGCGCGCACCCGTCGGCGACTGCGCAGCGCGAAGGCGACTGCGAATAGATTTCGCTGACCGTGAGCGTGCCTTTGCCCAAAAACGGATCGTCTTTGAGCGTATGGTTCAAATCTTCGAGTTCACGCAGAATCGGACCCATTTTGAAGATGGCGTTATCCCCTCGTTCAGGCGCACTTCCGTGGCAGGATATGCCCGAGGTGGACACCTTGATCTCCATGCGGCCGCGCTGGCCTCTGTAGATATTGAGCGAGGTCGGTTCGGTGATGACGACGAACTCGGGACGGACGCCTTCTTCTTCGACGATATACTGCCAGCAAAGTCCGTCACAATCCTCCTCTTGCACGGTGCCGGTGATCAAAAGGGTATAATCGTCCTCAAGTCCGAGGTCCTTGATGATCTTGCCGGCGTACACCATCGCGGCCATGCCGCCTTCTTGGTCCGATGTGCCTCGACCGCCGACATAGGTATCGTCTTCGAAACCTTCGTATGGATCAAAGTTCCAGTTTTTCATCTCGCCCACGCCGACCGTGTCGATGTGCGCGTCCATCGCGATCAACGTTTTTCCGTTGCCGATGGTCCCATGGATATTCCCCATTTTGTCGATCCGAATCGTATCGAAGCCGACCGTTTCCATTTCCCTCTTGATGCGGTCGATGACCTCGCCTTCCTCAGAGGATTCAGAAGGGATCCGGACCATGTCCCGTAAAAATTTGATGATGTCCTTTTCATAATGTTTCGCCTGTTTCACAATGTCGTCAAAATTCAATGTATATCATCCTTTTCTTTTTTTTGCGATTTTTTCGTTGTACACATGCACTTTGTCGTATTCAGCGTCCCAAAACGCCATGGATTTCATCGAATCAAGATACGTTCTGGAATAGCCGAATTTGAGCCAATCGTCTTCCTTTTGCTTGAACAAGCGGTCTTTTGCCGCTTGTCCGCGAGTGTCGATGATGTTGGAGGTGTCCGCCCTTCTGAAGATGTCCTTGAACCAGCGGCGCATCACAAAATCTTCCGTTTCCAAGTAACGTTCTTCAAGATTTTTCATGACGCTCGCATAGCGGTCAAAACCGTCGGTGGCCACCGTGACGACATTCTCATCGGGGCCGAGGTTGAGATGTTTCGCCATTTTGATCGCACCGATGATGTTGAAGATGCCCGAAACACCGAACATGTCCCGCATCGATGCGAACATGTCGGGATCGATGCCATAGTCGGCGAGAACATTTGCACCGTCTCTGAAAATTTTCAGTCCGCGGACCGCGTCATCATCAGGAATGAGCGTGATGAAGTCCGTATTCAAAACATTGTGGATGAGGGTGCACATCTTGTCTCCGATGCCTTCAACACGGTGCTGACCGCGTCCGCCGGTTGCGAGGGTCGAGCATTCATAGGGTTCCAAAGCGGCGATTTTCGCTTCGGGAAACACTTTCTTGACCTGGTCGCCTGCGGCTAACGTACCCGCTGAACCGGGCGCCGATGCGAAAAGGGCGATGCGGCTGTTTCCGACGCCTTGAACGGCTTCAATGGCGCTATAGCCTGTGACGTGGCGGTGAAAACGATAGTTCGGCATCAGTTCAAACTGGGCCAAAGCGACATTTTCCGGTTTTTTATTCATTTCGTGGGTTTTTTCAAGGGTCAATATGACGTCTGATTCCGTCCCCGGTGTCAGATCAAGGCTCGCGCCATACCCTTTGATGCGCTCATAGCGTTCCTGGCTCATCGTATCGGGCATGATGATGGTCGCATCGAATTTCATCAGATTGCAGATGTAGGCGACCCCGATACCGAAGTTGCCTGTGGATGGTCCTAGAATCCTGTGTTTCCCGGGGACGATGGTTCCGTCCACCGCGCCTTCGATCAGTGTCGAATAGGCGGGACCGACCTTGTGCGATCCGCTCGGAAAGTCCTTGCCGAGCAAAACCACAAGGTTTGCTTCGATCCCGGTCAGTGACTTCGGGAGTACAATACGGTTGATGGTCGCATCGTCGCGCCGCCAGGTGATATTGAAAAGATTGTAGGGGTCCAGTTCGTTATTTCTTGCGTTCAGTGCATGCTTGCGCACCGTTACATCCGCTTTCGTTGGATGCAGCATTTCTTCATAGGTTGGTCCGTATGGCATTTTATTCATGGGTTCCTCCTTTACAATGCATCAGGTCTTTCAGTGCGTCCAAATCGTTGTTCAAGGTCGGAATCGCTTCAATGCGCGCTTTGAGCGCATCCGTATCCTTCAGGCCGTTGCCGGTATTGATGATGACGACGCTTTCGTCGCATTTTATGATGCCTTGTCTAAGGGCTTCAACGGCTCCGGCAAGCGAGGCGGCCGACGCCGGTTCGGCAAAGACGCCTTCGGTTTTGCCGAGTCGTTCACTGGCACTGAGAATGTCACGGTCGCTGACCACCACATAATCGCCTCTTGAGGCTTGGGCGGCCCTCAGTGCCTTCACAGGATTCCTGGGGCGCGATACCGCGATGCTGTCCGCAAGCGTATCCTCATCCCATTCCCTTAATGGTCTCCCGTCTTTGAATGCTTGATAAAGCGGAGCGCAGCCTTCGCTTTGTACGCCCAGAAGCCTCGGTATCCGGTCCGTCATACCGATTGAATAAAGGTCGTAAAAGCCGTTATAAAGGGCCCCGATCGAACATCCGTCACCGACACTGATCACAACCCAGTCCGGCACGTTGAATCCTCGTTGTTCCGCAATTTCAAACGCTATCGTCTTTTTCCCTTCGACCATATTGGGATTGATCGCGGCGTTACGGTTATACCAACCATAATGTTCGATGGCTTTTTTGGAAAGCGAGAACGCTTCTTTATAATCGCCTTTCACTTTGATGATGGTCGCGCCATAGGCGTGCAACTGCGTGAGTTTGCCTTTGGGAACACGTTCGGGCACGAAGATGACCGCCTTCAAACCGAGCCGCGCAGCATGTGCCGCAAGCGATGACGCGGCGTTCCCCGTTGATGCGCAGGATATGGTGTCGTATCCCGTTTCGAGCGCCTTCATGCAGGCGACAAGCGAAGCACGGTCCTTCATAGAGCCGCTCGGATTGACGCCGTCATCCTTTATCCAAAGACTCTCAAAGCCAAGTGAAGCGCCGAGCCGGACGCTTTTATAAAGCGGCGTCATGCCGACATGCAGAGTTTTTGTGCAATCCGTTTCTTTCACGCTCATGAGTGGCCCATAGCGCCATATTGAAAGGTCAGGGTTATCTTTCAAATACTTTCTGTTCATCACCTTCCTGAGCTTTTCATAATCATAAATCGTGTCAAGAATGCCTTTTTCCTTGCACTTTTCACACGTAAGCACGTATTCATCCTTGTTGTGTATGGTACCGCAAAGTGTGCATCGATAGTGTTTGACGTATTCCATCAGGAAGACTCCTCAATCTCGACGATTTCGAATTTCTCGACATCGAAAAGGCCACGGTCGGTGATTTTCAGTGTCGGGATGACGGCCAAAGGAAGAAAGGCAAGTTGAATGAAAGGATCATCGATGGCGTTCGAAAGGCCCATAGAGCGCGTCGTCTTTTTCATCGTCTCCAATATTTCCGCAACTTGCTCCGGGTCCTGAGCGGTCATGATGCCGCTGATCTCAAGGGGGAGTGAATGAACGATTTCGCCTTCTTTGACCAGTACGATGCCACCGCCCATTTCGACGATTTTGCGCATGGCCGTTCGCATGGCCTCATCACTGTCGCCGACCATTACGAGATTGTGCGAATCGTGTGCGATGGTCATCGCGAGGGCGCCATTCTTGAGACCGAATCCCTCTACAAGCGCACTGGCGTGATTGCCGGTTTTGCCATGGCGTTCCACGACAGTGAGCTTCAGAATGTCGTCATCGGGATTGTTGACGTACACGCCGTCCTCCACGCTTACGTTGCGAATCAGTTTTTTTGTCGTGATGTTGTTTTTGACCAAGCCGATGACTTTGACCTTGTCCGTCTTCAAGGGAATGGACAAGTCGATGGATTCAACATCGATGTGTACGGTATTGTGCACACCTTCGTCTCGAACGGTCTCCGTGGTAAAAAGCGCCTCGCCGCCAGAGGCGACATGCACGCCTTTTTTATACACGTCCCGGGCTTCGATCTTATCAAATGAACCGAATGTGAAAAAATCCGCTTGCCTTCCCGGTGCGATGGCACCGAGTCTTGAAAGTCCATAACAGTCCGCGGCATTGATGGTAGCCATCTGAATCGCCTTCATTGGCGGGACGCCAAGTCCGATCGCCAGGTTGACGTTATGGTTGATATGTCCTTCAAGACGGATATCCTCCGGATGTTTGTCATCGGTGCAAAACAAAGCGCGTCGCATGGTGGCAACGGTGAGGCCGGGCACAAGATCACGCACGTTCCGTGTGACCGATCCTTCCCGTAGATGGACATACATGCCTTTGTTGAGGCGGTCTTGCATTTCCTCGATGGTGCTGCATTCGTGGTCCGTCTGCACACCTGCGAGAATGTAGGCGTTCAAGTCCTTGTCCTTGAGACTCGGGGCATGCCCATCAATCGGACGGTTGTTCATCACAGCAATTTTTTCATGAATGTCCCTATCGCCGCCAAGGACGGCCGGATAGTTCATCACTTCACCAAGCCCAAGCACATGGTCGTTATCTTTCAATGCGCGGATGTCATCAACCGAGATGGTTGCCCCTGCCGTTTCATAGTTCGTGGAGGGGACGCTCGAAGGGATCATGAAGTAGGTGTCTAGCAGATCGTTGCATGACGCCCTCAGCATATATTCGATGCCTTTGACGCCACTCACGTTGGCGATTTCATGAGGATCGGCGATGATGGTCGTGGTGCCCTTAGGGACGACGATACGGGGAAACTGCGCTGGCGAGACCATCGATGATTCGATGTGAACATGGCCGTCAATGAATCCCGGAGCGACAAAGCGTCCCATGAGATCAACGGTGGTTTCCCCTTCATACCCTTTACCGATGCCGATGATGATGCCGTCTTCCACTGCGATGTCCATTGTTTCCACGGATTCGTTGAACACATTGATGACTTGGCCGTTTTTGAATACGGTCTGACATTTTTGAAGCCCGCGCGCTTTGTCCATTAAACGTTTTTTGTCCATACCTTCACTCCTTCGAGGCAATCTGTCTAAGAAACGCCTCAAGCAGATTCATTGCGACTTTTTTGCGATAGGAACGGTTGCTTCGCTGATCATCGATCGGCTGGATATGCGGCTCATAGGCTTCAAGAATTTGCGGGATTTTTTCCTTTAGCTGATGGATGGATTGACCGCGTAACATGTGTTCGACGGATTTATCCTTGATGACCGTGGCGGCGACGGCACCGATCGCGATGCGGATATCTTTGATGATTCCCTTTTCATGACGGACGGCGCCTGCGAACGATGTTTTCGATATGGAGTCGGAAGCACGGCCGCCGACTTTGTTGAACACCGTGTAATCAAAAGCGTCGTCATGAAGCTGGATTTCTTTAATCATTTCATCGCTTCTTCTGTCCGTTGTCCCAGGTCCCTTCACGTAATCATTGATGCGCACTTTTCGGACGCCTTCAGCATTCACAAGCACGATGACACCATCCAGAAGATACGTGATCAGCAGACCATCGCCGGCCGGCGATGCATTGCCGATGTTGCCGCTCAATGTCGCCATGTTGCGGATGGCCGGCGAGGCGAAAAGGTGCAGGCATTCTTTCATGACGGAAGGAACATGCTCGTGATAGAGCAAGCTTTCAAGCGACGTGGTCGCACCTATTCTTAACACATTATTCTCACGTTTGATGTAGTCAAGCGCTTCGAGCGAACGGACATAGAGCATATTCTTCTTGAAATCAAGGCGGGTTTCGCTCCAAGCCCGGTTCTTCACCATCAGGTCCGTGCCTCCGTTGATGATCTGATAGTCGCCCTTCGCCAAATGTTCAAGCGCCTCGTCCAATGATTTGGGAATGACATTGTCTACCATAGGCCCTCACCTTCCTTGGCTGCGCGGCGGATGGCGTTGAAGATCATGTTGTAGCCCGTGCACCGGCAAAGATTGCCCGAGAGTCCGTGACGGATCTCGTCGTAGGAGGGGGCGGGATTGTTTTTAAGCAAGTATTCGGTGGCCATGACCATGCCCGGGGTACAAATGCCGCATTGTGAGGCGCCCTCTTTCAAAAAGGCCGTTTCGATGGCTTTGAACTTTTTCGTCTTTTTGTAGCCTTCGATGGTCATGACGGTTTTACCGTCGACCGATGCAAGCGGCAAAATGCAGCTTTGCACGATCTTGCCGTCGAGCAGCACACTGCACGCACCGCACTCGCCTTCGCCGCACCCTTCTTTCGCACCGGTCAAGCCGAGTTCCTTGCGCAAAACGTCAAGGAACCGGCGGTCCGCTGAAAGTTCACTGCGTATGGGTTTTCCGTTCAGAATGAAATCAATGGTCTTCATGATTCATCAGCTCCATGAGGTGCTCGGGTGTGGCGGGGATTTTGTAGATGCGCCGGCCGATGGCCTGCTCAATTGCGAGCGCCACCGAAGGAGCACCGCCCACAAGCGTCAGTTCACCGGCGCCTTTCGCTCCGTACGGCCCAAGCGGGTAGGGGTTGTCAATTAACTTGTTGTGCATCCGTGGCGTGTCCGCCGCGGTCGGGATGATGTAGTCGGTAAGGTTCTTTTGAAGCAGTTTTCCGGCATTATGTTCCATTTTCTCAAGCGTCGCGTAACCTACCGCCTGAGCCTGGCCGCCATCGGCCTGCCCCAGAACGACACGTTCGTCGATGGCTTTGCCAACATCATAGATGTTCCACATGTCTTTGACCTTCACTTCATAAGTGTTCGGGTCAACCGCCACTTCTGTCACGTTGATGCCCCAGGAGTAAGCGGGATAGGCGTCGCCTGTCATGGTGTCTTGGTCCCACTTGACATAATCGGGCTGTCGGTATGATTCCTCCACGACGAGTTCCTGTCCGCTGACCCATTGCTCGGAGAGTTTCCGCGTCGCTCTGGCAACAAGACCGCCGACGACCATCATGGTTCGCGAAGCGACAGTGGGTCCGCTGTCGGTGACATAGCGGGTATCGGGATTCTTGAAGTGCACGTTTTCAATCGGGATTTCCAGCAGGGATGCGACCAGTTTTCGCATCGTCGTTTTCGGACCTTGCCCCATATCGACGGCTGCGATCAGGATATGGACGTCATCCTTGTCATCCTTTTTCAAACGGATGCGGGCACGGATTTTCTCCTGTTCTCCGCTGCCTGTGAACCCACAACCGTGCAAGAACCAGCTCATGCCGATACCCTTGAAGACATCGGGATCCTGATAGGCCTTGTGTTTTTCATGATAAGCGGAATCCTCCATGATTGTCTCAAGCATCTCGTTGAGCAGAATCGGATCTCTGAAGACGCCGCCCGTGGCGGTCAAATCCCCTTGAGCGGCCATATGGCGCATTTTGTACTCAAGCGGATTCTCACCGAGGTCTTCGGCGATGTGATTGATGAACATTTCAATCGCGAAAATCATCTGTGGAGCACCGAAGCCTCTGAACGCACCGTTTGGTACGGTATTGGTCAGATAGACGTCCCCTTTGCAGTTGACGTGATCAATCGTATAGGCGTTTGTGACTGCGAGCATGCCTCGGGAAAGCACCACTTGCGAGAGCCCCATATAGGCGCCGCCATCGATGCCGATGTGACTGCGGATGCCCCGGATGTGCCCCGTTTCGTCAACAGCCGCTTCCATGTGTATTTTGGCCGGATGACGTTTGGTGGTCACTTCCATGTCCTCTTCACGTTCAAAGACGAGTTTGATGGGCTTGCCGACCTTCGCCACGGCCACCGCAAGCTGACAGCCGATCAATGAGGGATATTCTTCTTTTCCACCAAACGCGCCGCCGACAGCCGCTTGGATGACGCGGACCTTGTCATCGTCCATCCCCATGGTTGTTTTGACGGCGTTTTTTACATAATACGGACATTGAATCGAGCCGATCAGTGTGACGCCATCGTTTTCGGGATAGCCGATGAAACCTTGCGGTTCGATGTAGGTCTGTTCCTGGTAGGATGTCTCATAGCCGTATGTGATGATCTTATGCGCCTTTTTGAAGGCGTGCTTGGGATTTCCTTTGGTAAATTCAAGCGCTTTGTGCGAGTCGCTGAGGTCAAAGACCGGGGTCTGTTCGTCATACGTGATCTTGACATCCCCGACAATGTCCTTGATGACTTCCTTGTCGGGACCCACAATCAGCATGATGGGTTCACCGATGTGATTGACCGAATTTTCTGCGAAAACGGGCCAATCCTCGTGCAGCATGTGCACGTAGTTCTCTGCGGGTATGTCGGCCGCATCCACGGTATAATACCCTTTCGGCATGGAAGGGATGCTGATGTGTCTGATTCTCCCTTTGGCGATGGTGCTACGTATCGTCTTGGCATAAAGCATGCCTTCCATGGTGATATCCGATGTATATATGGCTTCGCCGGATATCTTTTCGCGGCCTTCGACGTTGTCGATCGATTTCGAGATATCGCGTTTCATGCTATCCACCCAACCCTTTGCCGAGCATGGTGATGGCATTCGTCGGGCAAATGGAGACACAATGGCCGCATGAGAAACATTTCTCGGCGTCAAACATGATTCGTTCTTTGAATTCAATGGCGAAATACGGGCAGGTTTTTACACAGAGCATGCATTCGATGCAGCGTTCCTTGATAAGCTCCGGCAGTTCGTCAGTGTAGGTCACGTCGTTTTGAAGATCGGTGTCGATCACTTCCTGAACTGATGAGAAACCATATTTGTCAAGGGCGGCGGGAAGGTCGTCGATGATTTTCTTGTACAGCTGTTTGCCTTTGAGGAGTGCGCCCGATAGCATCTGCACCGCCGAGGCTCCGGCAAGCAAAAACTCGATGATGTCATCGGCGCTTTGGATGCCGCCCACGCCGATCACATTCAGGTCGGGTTCAGCTTGCTTGATCTTATAGACCACACCAAGCGCGAGGTTCTTGATGAGCGGACCGGTGGTCCACGCAAACCCGTCCTCGGCGCCGTATTCAATGCGGCGTTGAGCGATGTTGATGTTCAACGTCGGACCGAGCGAATTGATGGCGACGACACCGTTCGCACCAGCTTCCTTGATGGCTTTCGCAAAGCCTTCGGGGTCCGGGAGATGCGGGCTGATTTTCATGTAGACCGGCTTATCCGTATGCGCCCGGATGGTTTTCACCGTAGCGGCGATGACACTGAGGTCAGTGCCCACATAATGGGTCGACACTTCAAAGGCGTCCGCAAACGCATCCAGTGTCGGGATCAGTGTTTCCATATCCGCTTTTGAGTATCCGACGGACACGATAAGGGGTCGGTCGTTGTTCTTTTTGAAGTTGGGAAGAAACGATTCCGTCCAGTCCTCCAATGCGTGCTCACTCCAGAGTTCCGAGTTCATGACATGGTTTTTCCCGGCCTTGATGCAAGGTTTGGGGATGGTCGGCAGTTTGGTGGAGATGGTCTTGGTGACCACGGCACCGCAACCGGCGTCATCACGCATGAACAATAGTTTTTCAAGATCGCCGACAAGGGGACCGCTTGCGGGCATGAGCGGATTGGAAAGCGTCATGCCGTCGAATGGGGTTTTCAGGTTCATTTTGAATCACCGACTTCCTTTTCAATGGTATGCCAGACCGTTTCCGCGCGTGATCTTGCCTGACGATATAGCGTTTCAGCCGATCGGTCAATCGTGTAGTTGCTGACCAATTGTCGGCCGCCTATAAAGACATGAGAGGGCTTGAAGCTGCTGAATGCGCCAAAGAACAGATGACCGAGGGCGTTCGCCTTGTGAATCGGGGTGGGCGGAATATAAGGCAGCATGAGCATGTCCGCCTCATAGCCGGGTGAAAGTTTTCCAAGCCGGATGCCAAAACGATCCGATGCATACGCGTAGGTATCCTTGATGATCCGTTCAAGGTCATCAAGGCCAAAGGCTTCCGGCGTGTTTTCTTTGACGTGTTGGGTGAAGAACAGATTGAGATACTCCGTGGTGACCGATGAAGACAAACCGTCGTTGCCGATGATGACGGGGATGCCTTTCCTGCGTAAAAGCGCATAGTTCGGAACGTCAATTCCGTTGTTCATGTTGGACCCCGGATTGAGCGCGACGACGCACTGGCGTTTTTTGAGGATGTCTGCCTCGTTTTCATCAATATACAGTGCGTGGGTGATGATGCTTCCCGCATTGAGCAGCCCGTGTCTGTCAAGTCGCTCAATCACGCGTTCGCCATACTTCTCAACACAGTCGTCCTCATCCATTTTGTCCTCGGCGACATGAATATGGATGGGCGCATCGCCAAGGTTCGCCTTGACTTTCTTCAGTGTCTCCTCGCTCAAGGTGAGTGAGGCGTGCAAACCGAAAAGCCCTTGATGCATGGTGCTTTTCGTCTGCATAAAGGCGCGGTTCTCCGCAATGCATGCATCCACGTCGAAACGGTCGGAGGTTTCAAATGCGTAACAGCCACGGACACCGACCGTATCGGTCATCGCCTCTTTCAGTGTGGCGAGCGAATCCTTGATGGTGCCGGAGGCGTGATGGTCGATGATCGTGGTCACGCCGTTTTTCAGGTGGTCCACGGCATTGACAATGCCCGAATAAAAGATTGAATCTCTAGTGAGCCGCTTATCAAGACGCCACCACTGTCCTTCGAGGATATCCATGAAATCGTTGTATTCGAAATCGTTCAGCCACCCACGGGCGAATGTGGAATAAACATGGGTGTGCCCCACAATCATCGATGGCATGAGCATTGTGTCCTTGCCGTCGATGATCTCATAGCCCCGGTCGATGAAATCCTCCATCGACCCTTTTTCAATGATTGTCTCATCGAAGACCACATAACCGTGTTCGTGAAAATCGTGGTAATCATAGACAATCGCGTTAATGATCGCTTTTTTCTTCATTGAGCAATCTCCCCTTTCCACCCAGGAACGTGCGATCTTTCATGATGAAACGTCCCCGGGACATGGTGCATTTGACGTGGCCCTTGACGGGCTGGTTCAGATACGGGTTGTAATCGGTCGCGTTATGAAACGTATCGATGGTGCGGTCGGTTTCCTCGTAGATGAACAGATCGGCATCATAGCCTTCCTTGATGCGGCCCTTTTTGGGAAGCCGCATCTTTTGGGCGACATTGCGCGTCATTTTGTCGATGATGGAAGGACCGAAGCGGGCATACATGATGTCAAAAGCCTGTTCGACGCCTGGGATACCAAGCGGCATGTCAATCAGTCTTTCATTGTGTTTGTCCGCTTTGTTAAAGGCACAGTGATCGGTGCCGATGGTACCGATCGAGTCTATATTTCCAATCAGGGTTGTTCGCTCTTTTTCACTCCGCAAAGGCGGTGCGAAGGTGAAATAGCGGCCTTGATCATTTTTGAGCATCTTCGTTGAAAAGGTAAAGTATTGCGGGCAACTCTCGACGTGAAAGCGACGATTCAGAATGCCTGAAAACCGCTCTTTGAGACGTTCGATCGTATGACCGCTGCTAAGATGCACCATGTAGAGCTCCCCGTGCGTACGATTGACAAGTTCAGCAAGCGCGAGCGCTTCACTGGTTTCGCTTTCGCTCGGACGCGAGCGGGGGAGATCTTGATGCGTATAGGTTTCATCCAACGTAATCATCGCGTCATTCTCGATGTGCGCAAGCAACAAAAACGGATAGTGGTTTTGAAGCCCGAGCAAAGTCTCGATGGTTTCACGGTCGCTCATCCGCCCCGATTCCGAATACGTCGTGAACACTTTGAGCGAATCAAGCTTCAAATCGCGCATCGTCATGACATAATCCTTCAAATCGCAATCAGTCGACTTGAGTGTAGCGTGAAATTTGTGATCAAGGCAAGCATCGGAGGCTTCCTTTTTTCTTTTATCGTATGTCTCACGGAGCGACCGGGGTGAATCCGAAGGGTCGAGAAAATCAAGGAACGTGGTCACACCGCCGAATGCGGCCGCTTTCGAGCCGGTGTGAAAATCGTCACGCGAGACATATCGGCCCAGGTCGAGTGAAAAATGGACGTGCGGATCGATGATCCCCGGAATGACAAGATTCCCTTCGGCGTCATACGTTGAGTCGCACGCTTCGATTGTCTTTTTCAAAGCGACGATGCGACCGTCACTGATGTAGACGTTAAGCGGCACAAAGCGTCCTTCCTGATAGACGCGGCCGTTAATGATCCCTTTGTCGTAGATAATCCCACCTACTCTCTCAATAGTGTGTATGTACGCACCCCGAAGGTCACTTCGAAGGCATCAAGCAAATCCTCCCTGACGACCAGCACGAGGTCGCGATTGGACTCGATCGCTCGCCGGATCAGCGGGTAGAACCCTTTCCGGTTGACTTCAAGCAATCCGACTTCATCAAAATAAAGCGGCTCGACATCCTTTTCAAGCAGCGCCTCGAACGTTTCCTCAACCCACTGCATGGCCGGTGCGCTCAGATGGTAGGGACCGATGACTTCATGAGTTTCAAAGGAGGGACCCATGTCGTCGGCATGCGTGATGAGGCAGCGGCGCTCAGCGGTCGAGAGTCGTCTCATGTGATAGGTCGAAGGCCTACCTTTTTTCATGGTCTTTTCGCTTACGAACCCGTCGCCTTGTCGCCTTGTTTCATAATGGCGCAGAAGTCGGCTCGATTTACCGGCGTTAATCCTCCCAGTAACGATGCTTATCATCGGCGGTCTCCCTCATGTGCTTATGGCCGGTTTTGCCGTGGGATACGGCGAGCATTTCAGACGCGATTGAAATTGCGATCTCCTCTGGTGATCCGCCGCCGATGTCAAGACCGATCGGCGAATAGAAGTTGGAAAGGTCGATCTCGCGGCCGAAGGTCTCATATGTCCTGTCAATGTATTCCCTCAGTTTCTTGAGTGAACAGAGCATGCCCATGTATTTCGGTTTGAGGGAACGTTCGAGGACTTTGTTGATGACGTGATAATCGTATTTGTGACTCGGCGTGCAGACGACAATGAAACTGTCGTCACGAATCGGTTCATTGTCAATGAACGTCGCGAACGATTCGAGCACCTTCCTGTCGGCGCCGTCGAATTTTTCAAGCACCACCTCGCGCTCATCGATGACCGTGAGATGAAAATCCATGGTCTTAAGTACTTTCGCCAGAGCCTGTGATACGTGACCGGCCCCGAAGAGATAGACATACTCCTTGGCACCGATGAACTCATAAAAGAGTGTCACGACACCACCGCATACCATAGGCAGCGTCTTCGCCTCAGGTACGACCTCGCCTTTGTTGAGGAGATATTTCTCCAATACATTTTGGCGGCTTTTAAACAGTGTCCCGGCTTTGTCAACCGCATGGTATTCAAGGTTTCCACCGCCTACTGTCCCAATCATGGTCCCGTCTTCGCCGACCAACAGTTTCTTTCCGACTTCAACAGGACCTTCCCCCGTTTTATCGACGGCTGTGATCAAGACGCAGTCTTTGCCTTCTTTTTTATAATGCATTATGTGTTCATAAATGTCGGTCATGAATGCCATCCTTTGCAGAGTAATTTAGATGAAATATGAAACAACCAGCGCCAACGTCAAAGCAAGTGGCGCCAAGGAAGGGTGTAAACGCATTTCGCGCAACGACGGTGCGGCGATTTTGTTGATCAATATGAAAATCAATACACCCACCACGGCGCTGATCAGCCCCTCAATGAGCGTGAACGTAGCGAATGCTTGCATGGTTGCAAGGTGTGGGCTGAAAAATTCGATGGGCGAGGCGATGAGAGCCTGATGCCAAAGCATATATGCCGCTCGCCAACCGATGGACGCGAGTACAAAACCGCCTGCAAGCGAGGGGAGCGTCTTTTTGTTCAGCATGCCAACGGCTCCGATGACGACAAGACTTTGCAGAATGATGGAGGCCATCGGGTTGGTGACGCTGAACGTCGGTACGGGTGTCAATAGATTCACCGACTTGATGGCGGCAGCGATGATGGCGACCATCAGCATGGCACGTCGGCTCGGAAGCCGGCGATACGATGTCACTAGAACGGCAGCGCCGATCGGGAACATGACGCTCCCTGCGATGAACGGAACTGGAATCAAGTGAAGCGCGAAACCAAGCGTCGCTTCCAGGATGCCCCAGAGTGCTCCGAAAAATATAACATGGCTCAGAAATTTCATGGTTTTGATATTCATTGTCTATCCTTCTCCTTTTGTTTGATCCCCATCAGGATTTTCTCAGGGGTGATTGGTAAGGTGGTGATGCGAACGCCCGTTGCGTTATAAATCGCATTTGCCAAAGCCGCGGGCGGGGGGTCGATGCCGATTTCACCGGCGGATTTTGCGCCATAGGGGCCGCTGTCTTCGTAACTGTCCGCGAATTCCGTCCGCAGACGGTTGATCTCTTTTTGGGAAGGAATCTTGTAATTCAGAAAATCGCCGGTGATGTTCTTCCCTTTTTTCGACATGTGGTATTCCTCATAGGTGGCCATGCCGATGCCTTGGACAATGCCGCCTTCAATCTGACCTTGCGCAAGCTTCGGATTGATGGTCGTGCCGACATCGACGACGCTTGTGTAATCAAGGATGTCGAACTCGCCGGTTTCCCTGTCGACCATCACTTCCACAAAACCGGCCATGAATGGCGGTGGCGACTTGTGTCCGACGTATGAATGCGTGGCGGTCAGCTGTTGTTGTTCGTCATTGTAAGTTAAGGTGTTTGAAAGTTTGGACAAGGTGACACTCGACCCGCTTGAATCGGTGAACGTACGACCGTCGAAATCGATCGATTCGACGTCACATTTGAGCATGCGGGCGGCTTCGCGGATCATCATATCCCGGAGTTTGGAAGCCGCTTTGTAAACAGCGTTTCCACTGACGTATGTCGTGCTTGAGGCATACGCACCGGTGTCAAAGGGCGTGAGGTCGGTATCCGAGGAATAGACGACCACGTGTTTCAGTTCACACCCGAGCGCTTCGGCAGCGATTTGCGCCAGTACGGTATCGCTTCCCTGTCCGATTTCGGTGGCGCCGATGGTAAGATTGTAAAAGCCGTCATCGTTGAGTTTGATGGTCGCCGCCCCCATATCGATGAAGGGTATGCCGCTTCCTTGCATCGCGATGGCCATGCCGACGCTCCGGACTTTCGAATCTTCTACTTTTTTGGGGTGCTTCCCTCTCCAGTCGGTCAACTCAAGCCCACGTTTGAGACAATATTCGAGCTTACAGGACTCCATGTCCATCGCCGTGCCTTCGGTCCCTTCCCCCATGACTTCAAAGATTTTCGAGGTTTCGCCCTCTTTGATCATGTTTTTCTCTCTGAGTTCCACCGGGTCCATGCCGAGTTTCTCCGCAAGCATGTCGATGATGCTTTCAAGCGCGAAGTTGCCTTGAACGGCCCCATAGCCTCTGAAGGCGCCGGCGGGCATCCGGTTGGTATAGACGATATCGCCGTGGAAACGAACTGCGTCCACCTTGTTGTAAAGCGGAAGCACTTTGGAGCCGGTGACCATATAGACGGTGAGCGCATGCTCCCCATACGCTCCGGTGTCCGATAACCCATAGACATCGAGGGCGGTTATTTTCCCGTCTTTGGTGGCGCCGATTTTAAAATCGAGACGCATACGATGGCGGGAATACGTCGACTCGAACACTTCCTTGCGCGTATAGACCATCTTGGACGCTTTGCCGGTGCGCAGCGTCACCGCCGCACAGAGCATCTCGCCATGCAGTGCCTGCTTTCCTCCGAATCCGCCACCGACCCTGGGTTTGATGACGCGGATTTTATGAATCGGAACCTCAAGGGTCTGCGAGAGAATCCTTCGGACATGAAACGGTGTCTGCGTAGAAGAAAACATGAGCAAACGATCGTTATAGTCGATCTCCGCATGCACCGCATGCGGTTCCATCATGGCGTGTGCCTGCGGGGTTGTGTGAAAGGATTCTTCCACAACGACATCGCTATCGTCAAGGGTTTTGCCGACGTCTCCGATTTCCATGTGGTAGGCGGCTGCGAGGTTGCGTTTCGGATCGAAACCGATCGGAAACATCTCATGGATGTCGTCTTCCGGGTGGACACGCACCTTGTGGTCCTTGGCGCCTTCAAAATCGAGTACGGGATCATAGACCTCGAAGTCGACCTTGATCGCGTCCAAAGCTTTCAGAGCGGTCGCTTCATCCACCGCTGCCACCGCACAGACCTCATCACCGACGTGACGTACATACTCATCAAGCACAAACTTGTCGTGTGGGGAAGGCTCCGGATAACCCTGCCCTGCCCGTGTGTAGGCGTTGCGTTTGAAATCTTTGTGGGTAAGCACGATTTCAACACCCGGGAGTTTTTTCGCTTCGCTTACGTCAATGTGAGTGATTTTCGCGAACGCGTGCGGCGAACGCATCACTTTGATGATCAGCGCATCCTTCGGCGCAAAGTCCTCTGTGAATGCTTTTCGTCCCATCATGATGCCTTTTCCGTCTATGGATGGATTGAATGTGTTCACGACATTCGTCTTTTTCATTTCAATCCCTCCAGATACTTTTTGACGGCCTGAACCTGTGAATGGTAGCCGGTGCACCGGCAAAGATGACCGGTGAGGTAGTGACGTATGGTATCTTCATCCGCATCCGGCGCTTCGTTTGAAAGGGCATAGACGCTCAACGCGATGCCGGGATTGCAAAATCCGCACTGATCCGCGCCTTCACCACCAAAGAATCCGGCCAATCTTGCCGCATGGTCCTGGACGCCTTCGACTGTTGTGATGGTTTTTCCCTCGGCGCGTGCACTCAAGTATGTGCACGATGGGACGGGTTTGCCTTCAACCAGTATCGTGCACACCCCGCAACTCGTTGAATCGCATCCGCGGCGCACACTTATGAAATCATGGTCTCTCAGGGTGTCGAGCAGCACGTCGCCCGGTTGAATCTCCAACACCCTTTTTCTCCCGTTGATCGTGGCATGAAGTTTCATGTTCTCCCCTCCTCGAGCATAAAAAGACCGCGCCGAACATACACGTATGCAAGGTGCTTGCGATACGCTTCGCTGGCGCGGTGATTATCACCGAATCTGACCGCTTCTGCGGCCTTTTCGGCGGCTTTTTCTATGGTGGTTTCATCATTGTCAACAGACCCGTTCAAAACAGCCATGGCATCCATGGCAAGGACGGCACGCGCGGGACGCGAACCTAAAGCGATTCGGGTTTGTCCGTCAGTCTTGGTGATCGTGATGTTGAGCACAGCAAAATCGAGCGCGGTCTTACGGACTTTCTTGAAATATCCGCAACCGGCTTTTGAAGGGATGTTCACTGAAACGAGGATGTCGTCGGTCCGACCCTTCCGCTCGAGAAATTCGGCTAGGGAAACTTCGCCTTCCTTGAAAAATTCCAGACGGGCGTCCATACAAAGCAAAGGACCGAGTAAATCGGAAAATCCGTATTTACCGACGACGCTTCCGCCGATGGTGGCGATGTTCCTGAGTCCGACACCGACAATCTGTGCGGCGGCGTGAGGCAAGATTCCATTGAAGATGCGCTTCAGGACATCGCTGGTTTCGATGTCGCGAAGGGGGGTCATGCTGCCGATGGCAACGACACCGTCGCGTTCGTCAATGGCATCCAGCCCAAGACCGCTCAGGTCGATGGCCTCCTCGAGTGTCCTGGATGAGAACTTCATCCATGCGCCGCCACCGATGATGGCCGCGTCCGAGGAACGCTCCAGACGTTCATAAGCGTCTGCGAGCGATGATGCCTTATGAAAGTTTTGGATCTTCATTCCTGGCTCCTCTCTACTGATGATCGAGATTGTTATAGTCTTTCAGGGTATCTATGTCTATCAACACGCCCTTGTCGTCGACAGGGACGGTTGTGAACCCGACTGAATCACGAAATCTCTTGAGGTTGGATGCATCACTTTCATTGAGCAAATCGTTGATGAGGTTGTGGCGAATGTATATGGGGTGCCCGCGGCGGCCTTCGTAAGCGGGCACCGCCATGAGCGAATCGGCATGGTCAAGAAGCGCTAGGTAAGTGGAGGGTTTGACAAGCGGCATGTCGCCCGGAATCAAAAACACATCGTCATCCACGACCTGAAGCCCGGCTTTTACGGAACTGAACATGCCCTTTGGGTATTCAGGGTTATGAATGACGCGGACATCCGGAAATGTCTGTAACACGTCCGCGATTGCATCATGGTAGCGACCGCTCACCACAATGATCGAGTCGACAAAAGGCCTCATGGTCTCAATGCAGTGTGCGATGAGTGGTTTCCCTCCATGATCAAGGACCATCTTGTTTCGTCCCATGCGACGTGAATAGCCGCCGGCAAGAATAACTCCTACTGCCATGATGACCTCCAGCAAAGCGTTTTTAAGGATGATTATTGATATCATTATAACATGAAAACGCTAACCCTTTTCTTAACGTTTCATTTTATCATAAATAATGGTCTTTGAGAATGGGGCATTTCACACAATAAGAGGGGTTTGAGCTCTTGTTGCCTGAATGTTACGTTTATGACGTTTAATAAATAAAGATTTCAAACAAGAAAACAAAAAGCCCCCGGGCGGAGGCTTTGATCACATAAGACCGGCAAACATGCGAAAAAACAGCTGAAAAAAGCGGTAGTGAAGAGAGCGACGCTCTTTAAGACCGACCGCTTCGCTCATCTCACGCACAATGTCGACATATTCACCCATGCGAGCGATTGCGCTCGAATGCTCGAGGTAGACACTGTTTTCAAAATGGAGATAAAGACTCCGATAGTCCAGATTGGCTGAACCGATCAACGCTTTCTTGCCGTCGACAACCATCATCTTCGCATGCATGAAGCCCGGCGTGAAACGATAGACCTCCACGCCCGAACGAAGCAACGCAGGCAGATGGGATTCGGTAACCATGTAGACGATCTTCTTGTCGGGAATCTTGGGGATGACGATTTCGACACGAACGCCGCTTTTGGCCGCATAACGCAGCGCGTTTTTGAATTCCGGATCGATGATAAGATACGGTGTGGTGATCTGAATGGATTGTTCGGCGGAGGCGATCAGGCTCAAATAGATGTTTTTGGTGATTTCCTCCTTGTCAAGCGGTGTATCCGCGAAAGGGATCATTTTGCCGTCGGAAGGCCTTTTCTCGTCCATCCGGTATCGGTCGTAATCGACATAGTTGTTTTTTATGAAAGAAAGCACATCCAAAAACGCCACGGTGAGCGACCAGACGGCTTCACCTTCCAGGCGGATGCCGGTATCGGCCCATTGGCCGAGCGGCTTTTTGAGTCCGATGTATTCGTCGGAGATGTTGCTGCCGGTGGAATAACCGATGTGGCCGTCCACCACAACGATTTTGCGGTGGTTCCGGTAGTTTCCGCTGAAGTTGAGTCGCAGCTTGATCGGATTGAAGATGTGTGTTTCGATTCCTTCTTCCGTCAACTTCTGAGGATAGTTCCTGGCGAATGTCGCCGAACCGAAGTCGTCATAGATGATTTTTATGTCGACGCCCTCTTTTTGCTTTTTCCGCAGACGTTCAAGGAGCGTATCCCACATTTCACCTTTGCGGATGATGAAAAACTCAATGAAAATATACGATTGCGCGTGGTCGATGTCTTCAAGCAACCGATCGAAAAAGGTTTGTCCGGAATCGAGGAATTCCGTCTTTGTATTCTCATAACTCGCCCAACCGTGATTTTGAAGATATCTGGCTTCCCGGTTCGTCAGGGCCGCCTCACGGTCTTTCATGTAATAACGGCGGTTTCGTTCAATCTCAAAATGTCGTTCGAGATCCTTTTTGGGAAGATTCCGTTTCCGGTACAAAAGATAAAACGCCCCGCCGAACACAGGAAAAATTACAATCGGTATGATCCAGCGCATCCGATAATACGGATTTTCTTCCTGGACGATGAGAAAAAACACAATGATGACCGACAGGCTGATGAACACAAGGTTCCACTGCCAATAGGATGAGACAAAATATACAAGTGCTAAGAAAAGCACGATCTGCAGCATCAGAAATGTCAGCAGAAAGGTAAGGCGATTGATTAGGCGTTTATACAGGCGTTTCATGCAAATCACTTCCGTTCCCTGGTCCACGGGCAATCCCTTAAAGAAATATTGGCGATGGTATGTGCGGAATCGATGCCCAGTGTGGCTGGCAAAGTCAACCATGCATCTCCATTATAAAATAAAGGACTATCGAATGATAGTCCAAAAAGGTATATTATGGCGGAGGGGAGGGGATTCGAACCCCCGCATCGCGCGAACGATCTACTAGCTTTCCAAGCCAGCCCCTTCAGCCACTTGGGTACCCCTCCGCAAAAGTGACCTTCTCTATTTTAACATTTTTATCGTATCTGGCAAGTGTTTTATCAAATCCGTCGGCAAAAAGCTCTCCTCCGGATAGATGCGCTTGCATTCCCGGGCGGTCAGACCTTGCAGAATGCATCCTGTCTGGGCGGCCTCAAAACGGTTCATATGCGGCATGAACGCTCCGATAAGACCACTTAGGACATCGCCGCTGCCGGCTTTTGCGAGGGCGGCATTAGGGTAGTTGTGGAAGACACGGCGATGTTTCTCCGCGACGATGGTGCATGGTCCTTTGAGAACGACGGCGAGGCCCTTGTCGCATAGTTCATCGAGTGCTGCGAAAGGGTCGCGTTTGATCTCCTGAGTCTTTTTGGAAAGGAGTCTGGCGCATTCGCCGAGATGCGGCGTAATCAGCACGTTCGAGAAATCAAGTGGTTCTTCAAGCAACGCTTTCAGATAGTGCAGGCCGTCCGCATCGACAAGGATCGGAAGGCTCTCCTTGATCAGCATTCTCAAAACATCGGCATACTCGGGTGTGTTTCGGCCCAAGCCCATGCCGAAAACTATGGCATCCTTGCGCGCAAGATGCGATTTGATCTCAGAAACGTCATGCATCGTCAAAGAGAGCACTTCAAGCGGCACGGGTTTATGAACGGAAGCCGTAGGGTCGAAGAGCACGGTCGCCATGCCCGCACCGGCGCGCATGGCGCCTGAGGCGCTCAGTATCGGTGCGCCCTCCATGCCGTGGGCACCGCCGATGAAAAGAAGCGACCCATGATTGTACTTGTGCGTGTTCAACTTCCGCTTCGGAAGGTCCGGACGAACCGGGCCAAGTCGTCTGGTCTGTTCGAAATCGAGGGTCTTGATGCCGGCGTCGACGATGTGGATCGTGCCGTGATAATCCGGTGCGTCGTTGATCAGATTTCCGGTCTTGTATGTCTGAATGACCAGCGTGTGGTCCGCCTTGAAGGCATCATTGAGGGCGATTCCGTTGTAAGCGTTGATGCCCGAGGGGACATCGATCGACAGGATTGGCTTCTTGGTCGTGTTGACCATGTTGACCGCTAGCTTGAAAAGGCCTTTCAACGGTTTGGTGAGACCGGTCCCGAACAGCGCGTCAATGAAAAGCGTATGGTCCTTGAAGATCTCTTTGAGCTGTTTCAAGGTCGTCTCATCGGTGATTTCATGATACGTCGCCGCGGCACGGTAATCCTCAATCGCCTGATTGAGCGCACTCGATCGTTTGAACGGCTCACCGAGCAGATACAGCGTGACGTCATAGCCATCCCTGCGTAGTGATTCGGCCATGACGACACCGTCACCGGCGTTGTTTCCAAGCCCGGCGATGACGGCGATGTTGTCGTTTTTTTGAATCAATTCCGCGTTGATGGCATAGTGGTACGCACTCGTCGCTGCGCGACGCATGAGTGCGTAACCGGTGATGTTCTCCTCTTTGATGGTCGCATTGTCGCAACTTGTCATCTCGCTTGGAAAAAGAATGCGTGCAGTCATGCGAAACTCCCCCCTATGTTTCAGTCTGTAACGCTATTTGGTTCCGTAAAGCCTGTCACCGGCATCACCTAGACCCGGCGTGATGAATTTGCTATCGTTGAGGCCTTCATCGATGGCCGCCAGATAAAGGCGCATATCCGGACAATGGTCTTCTATCGCTTTGATGCCTTCGGGGGCGGCGACGATGCCGATGAAACGGATGTCTTTCGCGCCGGCTTCTTTCAGAATTTCATACGAACGGCGCACCGATCCTCCGGTCGCGAGCATGGGGTCAAGCAACAGCACAGTGGAATTTTCAAGATCCTTGGGAAGTTTGGTATAGTACTTCTCCGGGGTGAAACTGGTCTCATCGCGATACAGTCCGATGTGGCCGATTTTCGCATGCGGGATGAGCATATGCATGGCGTCGACCATGCCGAGACCCGCACGCATGATCGGAACGATCACGATGCCGTCGCTGAGCACTTCGCCTTGCGTTTTCGCAAGGGGAGTCTCGATGTTCATCGGAACGGTCTTGAGGTCTTTTGTGGCCTCATAGCACATGAGTCCCGCAATCTCATTGATGGTCTCTCTGAACATTTTGGAATCGGTCATGCGGTTTCTTGCCTTGGTGAGCTTGTTTTGAATCAGTGGATGGTTAATAACTGTAGTATTGTTCATATAGCACCTCTCTAAGTATCAATTTTATTATATTGGTTGTAACGTATTAACACAAGTGTTTGATGGTGAGAATCCAAGACGTCTTCACATTTTCATGCACCCTCCTGAGCATGAAAAAAAAGACTATTGTGACTCAAATAGTCTTTTTGATATGTTTGGTATATAGCGTATAAACAGTGCGTGCAAGAGACTTCAAAGAGGCCTTGTTGGTATCGAGCACGTAGTCGATATGATCAAGGTTGGCTTTTGTGAAGCGATCACGGTCTTTTTCTATGCGACGTTGGATATCGCGAAGATGGTCGCCGCGGGTTTTCATGCGGCGCGCACGGGTATGCTCATCCGCTTCGAGATAAAAAAGCACGACGTCACTTCCGAGTTTGGCGTGAAGCACGTTGGCGCCCTTGGGGTCGACGATAAGGACTTTGTCGTCTTCGGTGTCGCTGAAGGCGGTCCCATAGAGGTTGCCGTTGTATTGTACGGTTTCTATGAATTCGCCACGTGATTGTTTGAGAAGAAAGTCGTCAAGGGTGAGGAAGTGATAATCCACACCGTCCGATTCGTCTGGACGTATGGGACGGGTCGTGTAGGTGACCATTTTCTGGAAGCGGTACGATTTGATGAGGATTTTGGCTATTTCCGTTTTACCGCTCGCCGATGCGCCGACCATCACTAGCATACAAACACCTTCCTCTCATTTTTCTTAAAAATTGTAACAAATATCGGCGCCTTTTGAAAGAGGAATTTCAAAGTTTATAAAGTATCACCTTGTCATCAGGGTTCAGTTCATACGGATGTTCATGCAAACCGCCATGGAACAGTTCCACGGTTCCTTCCCTGACCACGCCGATCGGCATATGTTTTTTGGCGGACGCTTCATAATGACTGATGATGAACGTCTTGGCGTTTTTGAAGGTCAGGGGAAAATCCGCATCATAAAGTGTATCCGCGCGTTGAACATGCAAGGACTTGTCATCCGTGGTCGCATCGTTGGGACAAAGGGTAAGCAGATCGTCATAGAAGGACTCTGTTCGTGGAAAGAGCGCCAGTTTGCCAAGCAGCAAGGAGATGATTTTGTTCGAGATGATCGTGTTGTCGATGTCGAGGTCCTTGATCAGCGCATCATTCTTGGGGTCGAGCAGTTCGGCGATGATATGGACTCGGTTTTGACCGTGCTTTTTCTTGAGAAACAGAAGACTGTCAATGACCTTCCCGTCCAGCATGGTGTCTTCTTCGGTATCGTCCGACAATAGCAATACTGTGGTCATATCATCGATACTGAGAGCTTCATGGTTTTTTTTGAGCTGTTCATGCGATGTGTGTTTCAGGGTGAAGGCGCTTTTATGAAGCGTCTCATAAGCTTTGAATGTTTCTTCGATGTAACGCCGTTTGTTGTTGTGCCCGACAATGATTACCGTCTGATGGTGTTTTTCTCGCAACGGGTTCAGCTTTAAGGGAACCGTTTCGTGAATAGGGCTTTCCGCTTTTTTCTTCACATGTGAAAAGGAATCCGAAAGGGCAAAGACCATGTCCCCTTTTTGTTCAAGAGGTACGGCGTGCGTATGGGAAAAAAGGCATGTTTCAAAATCCGTCATATCAAGCGGATAGACTTCCGAACCTTCAAATGAGAAAAGCGAAAGATAAATGTCTTCAGTATGCTTTTCTATGACGGTCTGGGCCATGATTTGCCCGAGACGCTTGTCGAAACACACGGGGATCAGGGAATAGTTTTTCAAGGAGTTCACCTTGTCACGCATGGCGAGAATCTTCTCCTTCGTTTCGAAGTCTTTGACCTCGCTGACAATGTTGATTTTCTCTTTGAGTTCCATCTGACCGAGCGTAAGCAGGATTTTTATGACATTGAGGTCGCCTGCGCTGAGCGCTGCGTCAATCTTTTCAAAGCGTTCATCGTTCATAACGATGATGGTGCCCGATTGAAGGATTGAAGCGTCGCGTAGCTCGCTTTTGTTCAACGGATCGCCTTTTTTGATGAGCACATTGAATGTTTTGAGCTTGTCTTTGGAGACATTTTTACTCAGCAAAGCGCTGCGTATTTTTTCTTCCACCGTGCGTTTGTCGACATCCGCAAGAATCAGGACTGTGACCTTGCGGCTTTGGACATATAGCAGATCCGCCACGAGTTCGGGGACTTTGTTGTTGTAGTTGAGAACGACGATGTGCGCTTTCAGATAGATTTTTCCCGAAGAGTTCTGTTTTTTCTCAAAATAGTCCTTGAGCGCATTGGTGATCAAGGCGATGATGGTGCCTGAAAAAAGAATGATGCCGATTAAGAGAACCGTGACAGCCAAGAAGAGAGTCTGAGGGTTTTCGATTTCGAGGATGGCGTTCGGGGCCAAAAGCCACGTGACACTCCCCAGTGCGAGGGCTTCGAGATACGATGTGAACGTATCGTCAATGATTAAAGCGATCAAGGCCGCCACAAGCAGTATCACGATGTTTATCGCAAGCATCGTGATAATGATGAATGTTCTGGGCATCCGGTGGGTACGGACGCTCAATGCACTGCGCATATTCGATAGTTTCTTCTTCAGTCGTTTCATGCAATCAACTCCTTACCGTCATTATACATTACTGTGACCGCTTAAATTGCATGAAATTGCATTTCGTAATATAATGAAAGCAGACTGAAAAGAAGGTGATGCAGATGGCAGAGATAAAAATGAACACGATTGAGATTGATACCGGCGAGAAACTCTTCTACCGCGAACGTGCCGGTGAAGGCACGCCGCTAGTGATGATTCATGGGAATCTTTTCTCTAGCGTCATTTTTGAGACCTTGATCGGACGCCTCGACGATTCATTGCACGTGGTCGCACCGGATATGCGCGGTTTCGGAAAGTCCACCTACAACCAAAAAGCCGACCGTGTGGAAACGTACGCCGAGGACATCAAAGCGTTCATCAACTCGATGGGGTTTGATAAAGTCCATCTTCTCGGAATGGATTTCGGCGGTTTGATCGCCATGCGTCTGGGGGTCGATGAACCGGACATGATCGAGAAAATGATTCTGCTCTCCTCGTACAGTGTCGCCGGAAGACCCATTAGAAAGCGCGCGCTCGGCGGACTGATCAAGACCAAAAGCATGATCCGGACCACAGAAGCGATGAAGGAATACATCAAGCCTGTCGAGAAATATAAGGCGAACAGACAGCAATGGTTCATCAAACAAATGCTCAACAAGGACATTTTTACCGTTGATAAGCCTAATGACAGGGCTGAAGAGAAATTCATCGAAGCCTTCATCCAGCAACGCAATCTTGCTGAGGTCTATATCGCCATCACCTACTTCAACATTTTCAGTGACGAAAACGGTGTGGTGGACGGCGAAAATGTCGCCAAGGATTTGAACATGCCGATTCTTAATCTTCACGGGGATAAAAACGAAGCGGTCCCCGTAGGCGTCGCGAAGTTCAACGAACGCGCGATCGGAAAGAATGTCGAAACCCATATCATGAACGGCGTGTCCCACGTTCCTTTCATTGATGATGAAAAGGCGACCGGTGATTATATCAAGGTGTTTTTGGCGAAAAATCATGATAAAAGAAAGTGAGAATCCGCGGATTCTCACTTTTTTATGTTTGTTCGACGGTGTATGGGGTCACTCAGTATCGAAGTGATGTAACCATGAAACAATTTTTGAAAAACAATCATCATCCATTGTCTTCATGGAAACACCTTGCCAATCAACCCTTTGGAATAATGATGGGCTTGACGCCAATCAACACCTGAATGCAAGGGTTTTTCTTATTTCGTATCGATTACGATGTCTTCTTCTTCAATGATTTCTCTCACTTTACGGACGTCCCTGCGGTATTGTTGCCTGCGATACGTCGATTGTAGGCTGAACAGCAGCAATATGCTCATGAAGAAGAGAACGATCGCGAAAGGCAATCCGCTGATTATGACGGCGTTTTGAAGTGACGCAAGCGCTTGTTCGCCACCAATGATCAGCAACAATGCGGCGATGAACCCCTCCATCGCGGCCCAAAAAACCCGCTGACGGGATTTCGTCTCCGTCTTTCCGCCCGAGGTGATGGCGTTGACGACCACCGAACCGGAGTCCGACGAGGTAATGAAGAAAAAGGTGACGAGCAGCGTTGCGACCACCGAGAGCAGGACAACAAAGAGGCCGCCGAAGAAGGCGAAATCGATCTCTTGGAACATGGCGAACATGCCGACGGGAAGGTCGTCGGAAACGATATTGAAGAGGCCGCCGCCCATGCGTTCATTGACCTTGAAGGCGGTTCCGCCAAATACGGAAAGCCAGAAAAAGCTCAGCAGTGAAGGGATGAGCAATACCGCGGTAATCAGTTCACGGATGCTACGCCCTTTGGAGACTCTGGCGATGAACATGCCCACAAAGGGACTCCATGAAATCCACCAGGCCCAGTAGAAAATGGTCCAGTTTCCCTGCCATTCACGACCGCCACCGGCGCTTTCATCGAATGAAAGGAACATGGTCGCGTTCATGAAATCGCCGAGATAGGCTCCGAGTGACGTCGCGAAGAGCCTTAGGATATAAAGTGTCGGCCCAAAGATGAGAACAAGAATCATGAATGTCGCGGCGATCCGCATGTTCATCTCGGATAAAATACGGACCCCTTTCTTGATTCCCGTGATGATAGAAATGCTGGCTACGGCAGTGATTGCGATAATCAAAATGACTTGCACTGTCACACTGAAAGGGATGCCGACCAGGAATTCAAGACCGCTGTTCATCTGCTGGACACCCAGGCCAAGCGAGGTGGCGAGACCGAAAAGCGTCGCAAGAACAGCCAGCAGGTCGATCACATCGCCAAGACGGCCGAACACTCTTTCTTTGAAAAGCGGATAGAAAATCGAGCGCAGGGATAAAGGAAGTTTCTTATTGTAGGCGAAATAGGAAAGCGACAGCGCCATGATCGCATAGATGGCCCAGGGATGAAGTCCCCAGTGCAAAAATGTCGAAGCCATTGCGCTGACGGCGGTATTGTCCCCTTCGTAGATCGGAGGGAAATCCATGCTGTGTGTCAGTGGTTCACTGACGGCATAGAACATCAGACCGATCCCCATACCGGCGCTTATCAGCATTGAATACCAGGCGAAATTGCTGAATTCGGGCTTGCTTTTGAGGCCGCCGATACGCACTCTTCCGAGTTTTGAAAAAGCCAGGTACAAACCGAGGATGATAAAGAAGTTCGTTGAGAAGATGAACACCCAGTCAAAATAATCGACAATGAAAGCGGTGCCTCGCTCAAATACCTCGAACGCGGTTGGCAGTCCGAACAGACCGATATTTGTGATAATGGTATAAATCGTCAATAAAAACACTAAAATGATCGCGATAAAGGAGACAAAAGGATTCAGATCGAAGCCCCAGCGTTTGAAATTCCGGCTGTAAAGCATCTCCTCCAGTGTTTCGCTCATGATTTGCTCTTCTTTTTTGCGTTTGCGTTCCTGTTTGTCTTTCGGCATAAGTAACACTTCTTTCCTAAGGTAATTTTAGTACAAGGTATATTCTATCGTTGATTATAAAAGATATCAAGGGTTTTATTTCAGCAATTTGGTCGCCTGAAACTGATGAGTGGCCCCGTGAGATTTGAGAATGCTTCGGACCAGTACGATTCGGTCGAATGTCACTGTGATTGTTTCCGGTTCCGACGCGTCGTCTTTTTCTTTTTCATGGTCCGCTTTGTATCGTCTTGCGAGTGTGATATGCGGTTTGAACGTTCGCCGGTCGGGTTGGATGCCGATGCCGGCAATCGTGTCAACCAGGTCTTTTCTCAGTTTGATGAGATTGCTGTCGTGAAAGGCTTCAAGTGCGAGAATCTGACCTTTTCGCACCTTGAAGACACTTGGTTTCATCGCAAGCGTAAAGGGCGTTGCGGGCAATGCGTTCACGATGTTCTTCAACGACTCGAGTTGCCCGCTTTCGATATCACCAAGAAAATTGAGGGTCAGATGCAATTGTTTGTCTTCAACAAACTTCCCCTCCGCGTTCGCTTGGTAGGCATCACGCATATGTGCAATGTTTTTGAGCGACGCCTTGTCCGGATACAGCGCGATGAATAGTCTCATTTCTTCCAGTCCTCCTTTTTTATGGAAGAAGCGCCGATTGCTTCGGCGCTTCTTTCTTTATCCGTCAATCGGGTGTGACGGTGGCAAGGACGGTTTCTTTCAAATGATTCAAGAAGCCGACCATGTCCATAGCCTCCTCATCGACAAGTGAAAGGTAATCGTCAACGGCGCTTTCGCGAGTTTCAGGCGGTTCTGCCATCAATGCCTGGAGGATTTCAAAATCCAAAGGCTCAAAGAACAGCGGTTCGCCGTCATAGCCTGCCATGTTCAGCGTGATGACTCTGCCATCAGACGTATCGAGTGTGACGGTGCTTGATTCCATATCGAAAAACGGCACGTCAATATTTATGGAATACTCGTCCTGCAGCGCATTGAGGGTGTGAGTGCCGTCGGGCACCGTTTCATTTTCATGGACCTGTTTTCCGATTTCCACGCTTTGGTTGAGGATGAGGACTTGCATGACTTCTTCTGCGATTTCCACCAGATTGCGTGAGCCTTCGATCTCAACGATGGCTTCGCTTTCATGCCAATGCATGGAAAGCGCGAAGGTCGGCAACGTCAGCTCTTCCTTGCTTTCGAGTGAGGCGATAAGATTACTGAAATCAATACCCGTTTCCATCGCTTCTAGGGTGTAGGGATTGTGGCGGATGGTGATGACAATGTCGCCCAGGGTATCGATGAAGTCAAGTATCGCCTTGTATTCATCAGTCTCGACAGCATCTTCATAAGGTGGCGCATCCGGATCGATCAACAAGCTTACAAGCGCATGAATTTCGGGTGTAATGTCTACGAAGATGCTTTTCATCGCTTCACTGTCGAGTGTGATGGCTGTGAGGAGAACGCTTGGACCGTCCATTTCAAGCGTGATGTCCAACCCATCGACGGCTTCGAGGTAATCGAGCGTCAAGACCCGCTGCAAAGAAACCAGTATCGAAAGCGTTTCATCCAGAGCGCCTTCTTCCAGGCCCATCTCCGCGGTGAGCATATCGATGAGAATCGGCATGATGTCATCGTTAAACTCTTCGATCAGTATTTTCGGGACAGCAAGATGGACATAGCCGTCTTGAACATCGAACATCTCCCGAACGTCGAGCATATCCTCAATGCTTTCATCCATGACATCCAGCAGCGTATCGACATTGAGTATGAATGTGACCATCGTCGCGGTCTCTTCCACCAGGAACATCAGATCCAGGTCGATGTCCAGGTCATCCCGGTGCAGGTGCAGATGGAACATCGTGGTCGTCACCCCGCCCAGGACGCGTTCATGGACCGACAAGGTCACATCGGTCGTCACGACGGTTTCAGGACTGTTCACCATCGTTTCGCTCATGCTCATCGCAATACGCATCGTGGATTCGTTCGCGTCGTCCATAGTGCCGAGCATAGGTTGAAGGTGGGCAAGATCATTGTCGAAGTTGGCGATGATTGTTTGGATCGCCCATTCGGCGATGGTCTGATAGACCGCCTTGATGGACATATCGGCGTCAGCCGCGAACGAAAGGGTCGATTGATCGCCAAGAACGTTTTCTGTGCTTTCATCGATCCAATGGAGGAAAATGTGGTCTGTGATGTCGTGGGCGTTCACCGTGACAGTCGTTCCCTTCGTGACGCTTCCCGTAGGAGACAGCGTGTAGGTAAACCCGGGCGTATCACTGGAAAGCGTGATGGTCACCATGTCGTTGTCGGTGGGTATGGCCTCATAGACGGCGCGTAGCACGCGATCGGTCGATGCTGTGAAGGTATGCTCCCGGTTTTCAGAAAAAACCGTGTTGTCGGTCACATCTAACCAGTGCACAAACTGTTGGCCTTCAACTTCGGATGCGGTGATGGTCACTTCCGCACCGACTTCGATGGCGCCTTCGGGTGTGATGCTCAAGGTTGCCTGCTCAATGTTGCTTTCGAGTTCAACGGAAACCGTTCGGGCACGCCCGCATGCAGTGAGAGTGAATATTACGAGAAGAATCATCATGAAGCCAAACAACTTCTTCATTCACAGCACTCCTTTTATCCATGAACTTCCCCGCCCCTTCTCAGGGGGCGGAGAGATTGGATCGCTTAAAGGTCGTCGCCGTATTCGTCAAGGAAGTCGAGGATCGGCTGTTCTCTTAAGAACGTGTCGCGGTCGTCCTCTTCATAATCGGTCTCATCGAAGTAATCTTCAGGCTCCACTAGTGGGACCTCGTTTTCTATGAATGTTTCAATCTGGTCGGTCAGGACGTTGCGGACGATCATGGATTCGATCACGGTTTCTTGTTCGGATTCGCTCAGGTTGTTGATCGCTTCAAGATCGAAATCGACATTGGTGAAATCGCCGCTGCCGGTTTG
>PWHE01000048.1 GCA_003554735.1 Mollicutes bacterium
ACAACAAGCAAAAGCCCGACGACCTCAAGGACATCGATATTGCTGAAGACGATTTACCATTCTAAAAAGGAGGCATGAACATGGCCAGACCAAACTTTCGCAGACGTCGTAAAAAGACCTGTTTCTTCACTGAAAACAACATCAAATACATTGACTATAAAGACGTAGACATGCTCAGACGCTTCATCTCGGACCGCGGGAAAATCCTTCCCAAGCGTGTGACCGGGACCAAAGCCGGGTACCAAAAAGAACTGAGCGTCGCCATCAAGCGTGCACGCCACATGGCGTTGCTGCCATTCGTAAAAGATTAATTGAAGAAATGCGCGGATTTTCCGCGCATTTTTTGTATAATAGGAAGCAGAGGTGATAGCGTGGATTGGTTGAATAAAGACGAGAAAAAAATCCGCATGCTTAACGCATTCATGGATGAAATCTCCCAAGATCTTACCAGGGAGGAAAAGCGAAATGTTTATGAAAAGTACAAGGATTATGTGAAAGCCATACGCCCGGTCGACCTCTTTTATGTCGACAAATACAGACAGGAATCACCGCTTGATGAGAAGACCATCAAAAAAGATGCGAACAAGTTTGTCAACGTGTTCCATGACGGGCTTAAAAAACATGAACTGACGAATCATCACCATCCGTTTTTCAAAGCGTTGTTGGAAGAAAACGAAGCGATCATCAGCCACCTTGATTCCATGAAACAATACTTCAAGAAAGGGCCGCTCAAAGATTCACAAAAAGAACTTCTCAAAGGATTTGAAACCTGCCTTGAGTTTGAGAAAAAATGGGTCAAGAAGGAAAACATCCTTTTTCCGAGAATCGAAGACAAGGTCCCCTCAACCAAACCGCTTGAGGTGATGTGGAGCCTTCACGACGACGCGCGCGGACAGATCAAGGCGATCCTTGGCGCACTTAAGACCCTTGAGGATGAAAAAGCGTTGAACAAAATGATTGGCACCTATTATTACTTGGTATACGGCATCATTCAAAAAGAACAGCTCATCCTGTTTCCGGTCGCATCGGCCGTGCTTGAAGATTCAACCATGGATCAAATGTATCAGGAATGTTTCCAATTCGGCTTCAGTCTTCTGGAAAAGACGCCCCCTAAATTCAAAGCGGTGGAAGACCAGGAGGCTTTGGATGAGGACGCTCGTTTCACTTCGAGAAGCGGCGAACTCACTTTCAAACAGATCGCTATGGTCTTCAACCATTTGCCTGTCGACATAACCTATGTCGACAAGCATGACCGTGTCCGCTTTTTCAACGAACGCAAAGAACGGCACTTTCCAAGAAATCCTTCCATCATCGGGCGCTTGGTCCAGCACTGTCACCCGCCCAAAAGCGTCGACATGGTCGAACGGATTGTAGAGACGTTCAAAGCGGGAGAAAAGGACGAAGCGGAGTTTCATATCCAGTTTCGGGACATGTTTCTTCATATCCGTTACTTTGCCGTACGCGACGAAGCGGGCGAGTATGAGGGTGTTCTTGAAGTCACTCAGGACATATCGCATATCCAGGGACTCAAAGGTGAGAAACGCCTTTTGGACTGGGAATGAAAAAATCGTGCCGGTTCGGCACGATTTTTATTGATTGGCGGGTTTGATTTTCTTGATGAGATAGACGAATGGTGTATCAAGCACTGCGACGATCAGTTTGATGATATAGGTCGTAAGGAAAATGTCGATGACAACTTCAAACGGAAATACACCCAGAAAAGCGATTGGCACAAAAATCAGGGTGTCCAAAAGCTGTGAAAGCAGTGTGGACCCGATATTTCTCAGATACAGTGTCTGATCGGAAGAATAGACCTTCTTGATACGCTGGAACAGGTGCACGTCGAATATCTGGGATATGATGTAGGCGGTGACGCTCCCCAGGGCGATGCGTGGCATGATCCCGAAAATTGTGGCAAGGGAATCGTGTGCGAAATCGTCCACATGTGGTTCAAACAGTAACGCCATCTGCATGATTCCAACCATTGCAATCAAGGTGAAGAATCCAATATAGACGGCCCGTTTGGCCTCTTTGATTCCGTATTTTTCATTCAAGGAATCGGTAACCAGAAACAACGTTCCGTACATGATGTTTCCAAGGGTCGCCGTCAAGCCGAAAAGCTCGACTGTCTTGGTGACTTGGATGTTCGCAAGGACAGTGCCCATGGCAATCCACGCCAGCAGACCGGTCTTTCCGAAAAGACGGTACACGGCGACAATCAACACGAAGTTGACGATCGCAAACAAAAACCATAATAGTTCATTCATTGTTAGCCTCCTAGTTTTGATATCGCAGGATGGTTTCGAACTGCGGTACAGACACGTATTATAGAAAGGTTTCGGTTCATTGTCAAGCGTTATTTATCCTTAATAATGGGTTGACTTTGTGATATAATATCTTCATAGCCGATGCGCTTGAGGTGAAAGTATGGAAAGAAAGTTCTTGATTGCGTTTGGAGCCATCATTCTCGGAGTCTTCGGGCTGGTCGCCCTTTTGTCCGATGCCATCGAAATCATACCGTTCTTGACGATTGTTCTTCTGCTTGCGGCGGGAAACATCGTTTTCTTTGTGTTCATACAAAACGCCCAACGTGAGAAAATGAAATCGCTGACAAGCCGTATCAAAAGCAAAGAGAGAACCTTGAAGCAAAAGACATCGATTGAAGAACGCATCCTGCATGACATGCCTACCGGAATCATCATGCTGGATGATGAGTATACCGTTCAGTTTGCCAACGACTATGCCAAACGCATATTCCATAATCCTTTGGTGGAACGTCCGCTTTCCGCACTGCATCCGAAACTTTACGAAACCATCCGAAGCGAAACCTTCAACACGCCCCGCGTGTTTAAAATCTATGAAGAACAGTACGAAGTCCATTATCATGAAAACGAAAAATCCATCTATCTCTACAAGGTCGGCGAACTGGAAAGGTTAAGAAAGGATTACAACGCACATACCGCCGTCATCGGTGTGCTGCACCTTGATAACTTCGACGATGCTCTGAGCGTGCTTGATATCCAGGAACGCAATGAAATCCAGGGGAAATTCCTCGGAGCCCTCGACCAGTGGGCTGAGAAGTACGATTTTCATCTCGTGCCGGTCACCAATTCCAAACTGTATGCTTACATGCACCGCAAAAACCTCACCGAAGTCATCGAAGACAACTTCTCGATTCTTGATGAAATCGCCCACATCTCAAAAGAAAACGACCTGCTCATCACACTTTCCGGTGGGTTCGCATGTGCGAACATTTCGATTTCCCACCTTGCGGACATATCGGAAGAAGCCCTTGATCTGGCACTTTCAAGAGGTGGCGACCAGATTGTGATCAATATTCAGGGTGAAGAATTCAAGTATTTTGGCGGAAACACCAACACGCAGGAAAAACGAACAAGAATCTCAAGCCGCATTCATGCGAAAAAGCTTGATATGCTTTTTGAGGAATCCTCGAGAATATTCATTGTTCCGCACAATTATCCGGACAATGACGCCCTCGCCGCCGCCATCGGCGTGTTGAACATGGCGCTTGCCGCCAAAAAGGAAGCTTATATCGTTCTCGATTTCGAGACACTCGATAAGACCGTGACCAAAATACTAAGGCAGATGGAATATGAGTATATCGTTCTGCTTGATTATTTCATCACCCCTGAAAAGGCGTTGCAGTTTCAAGACAAGCAATCGCTGGTCGTACTGGTCGACCATCACTCAAAAGGGCAGCTCATTAGTGAGAAACTCGTGGAACGCACTCAGAACATCGCCATCATCGATCATCACAGAAGACTTACCGACGCAATTGAAAATACGTTGCTCTCATATATCGAACCATACGCTTCAAGTTCTTGTGAACTTGTCGTGGAAATGCTCAATGTGTTTCCTCGCGAAGTTGACATCACACCGTTTGAGGCGACCATCATGCTTTCAGGCATGATTGTCGACACCAATAACTTCATGTACCGGACCGGTGCGCGAACGTTTGAAGCGGCCGCGATTCTCAGGAAATACGGTGCGGACCCCTATAAGGTCAAGACCATCCTCCGTGAATCGTTGAAAGAGATTCAGATCAAAGCCGACCTGCTGCAAAGAGCCGAGGTCGTCCATAAACGATTCGCCATCGTCGAGGTTCCGGATGATTTCGAACCGGACCGCCGGATGCTTGCCCAGATCGCAGACGACCTGCTCGACATCGACCATGTCGTCGCAGCTTTCGCCATCGGCAATGTCGAAGGGGATACGGTCGGCATATCCGCCCGCTCACTTGAAGGCTACAATGTGCAAGTGCTGATGGAGAAGTTTGGTGGTGGCGGACACCTCAACAACGCCGGTGCACAGCTTGAAAACACCGACATCGAACAAGCCAGGAAACGGCTTGTCGACATATTGGAAGATAACAAACAGGAGGGAAGACCCATGAAAGTAATTCTGCAAAAAGACATAAAAGGAAAAGGCAAAAAAGGAGAAATCATCGAAGTCGCCCCAGGATATGGAAACTATTTGCTGACAAGCAAGCAGGCCATCGAAGCGACCCCTGAAAACATGCAGGTCATCGAAGACGAAAAAGAAAAAGCCAAAGAACGTGCCAAACAGGAACTTGAAGAAGCCAAGGAAATGAAAAAACGGATCGACCATCGTGCGGTCAAGGTGTACGTGAAACTCGGAAGCAGTGGCAAGCTGTTCGGGAAAATAAATACTAAACAGATTGCCGAAGCGTTTGAGGAACAACACGGCATCGAGATTGACAAGCGTAAGATCCAGCTTGACAATCCGATCACTGCCCTTGGGACTTATGAAATAGAAGTCAAGCTCCACAAAGACGTCACTGCAACGTTCGAACTGCTCGTGTTGGAAAAATAACATGGCCGATAAACAAATTCCTCACAGCCTGGAGGCTGAACAAAACGTTCTTGGTGCTGTCTTCATCGATCCTGCAACGATTCAGACCATCAGCGACTCACTGGAAATCGAGGATTTCTACACCCGTCGCCATAAATTGATCTATACCGCGATTCTTGAACTGTATAACGAGAATATCGATATCGACTATACGACGCTCACAGACCGCCTTAAAAACAAGGACCTGCTGATTGACGCAGGGGGCACGGACTACGTTCTTGGATTATCCGACACAACCCCCTCGATAGTGAACCTGGACCATTACATCAACATTGTCCGCGACAAAGCGGTCGTGCGAAACATGATGAACGTTTCCAAAGATATCTACGAACAAGGCTTCACGGTCGAAGACATGAACGATTTCATCGTAGAGGCTGAAAAGAAAATCTTCGATGTCGCAAGGAGCCGAAGGACCAGTGATTTTGTTACCATCGGTTCAGTGACCGAGGAAGTCATCAGTAAAACCGAATCGGCCAAAAACCTTGAAGGCGAGCTGACCGGTCTGGATACCGGTTTCGAGCAACTTAATCACTATACCCTCGGCCTTCAACCATCCGAACTTTACATTATTGCGGCACGCCCTTCGATGGGTAAGAGTGCCTTCGCGTTGAATATTGTCTCCAACATAGCCAAACTGAAAAGCCGTCCCTATGCAGCGTTCTTCTCCCTCGAGATGGGGGTTGATCAGCTGGTTGGAAGGATGCTTTCAAGCGAGGCGCGAGTCGACTCCAACCGTCTGAGGACGGGCAATCTCAACACCCATGAGTGGCAATATCTCTCACTCGCTTCAGACCGGTTACAAAAACTTAACATCCTCTTTGATGATTCGGGTACGGTCAAGGTGACAGACCTTCGCCAGAAGTGCCGTAAGCTCGCTCAGGAGAACCGTCTCGATCTGGTGGTTATTGACTACCTTCAGCTTTTGAGCGGTTCACAACACTACTCCAACCGTGTCCAGGAGGTCAGCGAAATCTCGCGTGTGCTCAAGGAAATGGCCCGTGAACTGAAAATCCCGGTTGTGGCCCTGTCGCAGCTTTCACGAAGTGTTGAACAAAGACCCGACAAAATACCCATCATGGCAGACCTCAGAGAATCGGGTTCCATCGAGCAGGATGCCGACGTTGTACTGTTCCTTTTCAGAGACGACTATTATACCAAGGACAAGTCCGAACGACCCAACGTTGTCGATGTCATGGTCGCGAAAAACCGTAGCGGCGCAACGAACATGAAAGGATTCCCGCTCATGTTCAGAAAGAACTACTCCCGTTTCGAAACCAAGACCATTCCGCAAGGCGAAGAAGAGTCATCGGGACTCAAAGACATAGACGATTAAAGATGTTTCCGCGCCGGAAACATCTTTTTCTATCGCTAAATATGGATTTTGTATGCCGGTGGTGCTATAATATCATTCGGATTTGAAAAGGGGGACCTGCCATGGCGCAATCAACGATACATAAAAGACCGATGAAAAAGAAAATCGACCTGACCACAGGCAACATACTCATGAAACTTCTGATTGTCGCCATACCGACATTGCTGACTTCGCTCGCCCAGATGGCATACAACCTTACCGACATGTTCTGGGTGGCGCGAGTCGACAGAGTCGGCTTCAGCCCTACAGAAGCGGTTGCGGCGATTGGCACGGCTGGCTTTTTGCCGTGGTTCGGCATCGGCATGATCATGATTGTCAAAGTGGGGGTATCGGTATATACCTCGCAAGCCGCGGGTAAAAACGATAAAGAGAGCGTCAACCGGATCGCTTCCAACGGACTCCTCGCCATGCTTGCGCTTTCACTTGTCTACGTGATATACGGCCGCTATTTCAACCATCATTTTGTCGGTCTTTTCAATATTGAAAACGATAATGTGGTCGTGATGGCTCAAAGTTATCTGAAAATTGTGACAACCTTCGGGTTTTTCCTTTTCGCCTTGAATTTGTTCAACGGCATATACGACGGTCTTGGAAAGACCATCAACACGTTCTACATCATGGGGACCGGCCTTTTGCTGAATATGGTTTTGGACCCGCTTTTCATTCTCGGACTAGGCTGGGGTGTCGAAGGCGCCGCCTACGCCACGGTGGTTTCACAAGGTGTAGCGCTGCTCGTCTATCTGTTCATCTATGCATCGAAACGGCGACCGGTCGTTATGAATCCTTTTCGGTATTTCAATGTGAAAGCCATTAAGGACATTGTGTTCCTCGGATTTCCGGTGGGGCTTCAAAGCATGTTCATGACGTCCATCTCGATTGTGGTTGGAGTGGTCGTGGCATCGTATGGTGATATCGCCATGAGCGTCGCCCGCATCGGCTCCCAGATCGAGGCGCTCTCGTGGATGGTAGCCGCAGGCTTCCAGGTCGCGCTCAGCGCTTTTGTCGGACAAAATTATGGAGCGGGCAAAATGTTGCGCGTCAAGATGGGGTATGAGACGTCGCTTAGAATGCTGGTGCCTTATGGACTCGCCGTCAACGCGCTGCTATTCTTTTTCGCGCGGCCGCTTTTCGGCATATTCATCAGTGAGGAAGAGACGCTTCGCGTGGGGACGGAATATTTGCGAATCATTTCATTGTCGCAGATATTCATGATTCTCGAGATGATGACTGCCGGTGCCTTCAACGGTTTAGGCAAGACGGTCATTCCTTCGACCATCAGCATGGTCGGCAATGCGCTCAGAATCCCTTTTGCCTATATGGCGGTAAGCATGGCCGGGATCTGGTGGACCATTTCGCTTTCGAGTGTCTTCAAGGGCTCCTTGATGGTCGTGTTGTTCGTGACGTACTTCTACTTGTATCGTCTCAGACGATCGCGTGACCTGATACTTGAAAACTGAATGCGCCTATAATATAATAAGCCAAGTAACCAATGGAGATGATTGTATGAAAGACCGCCTGGAAACCATGCGGAAACGCTATTACAAGATAAATGAAGAGCTCAGCGACCCCGAGATTGTCAACAACATCGACAAGATGACTGAACTCTCCAAAGAACAACGTGAACTGCAAAAACCGGTAGAGATTTATGAGGAGTACCTTGATATCGAGGCATCCGTAAAAGATTTGAAAGAGATGAGTCGAGACGAGGATCCCGAAATCCGTGAAATGGCCGAAATGGAGCTTGAAGAGAACGAAAACCGCCTCCATGAACTTGAAGAGCAACTGCAAAAGCTGCTCATTCCAAAAGACCCCAACGACAAGAAAAATGTCATCGTCGAAATTCGCGGCGCGGCCGGAGGCAGCGAAGCCAACATATTTGCGGGTGATCTTTACAGGATGTATCAGAAATTCGCCGAGAAGAACGGCTGGACCATTCAGGTCATCAACGCCGATGAAGGCGATGCCGGAGGGTTTTCGCAAATCGAATTCACCGTCAAAGGCGACCATGTCTTTTCGTACCTCAAATATGAATCGGGCGCACACCGTGTTCAAAGGGTCCCCGAAACCGAATCACAAGGAAGGGTTCACACGTCTACCGCAACGGTCATCGTGCTTCCCGAGGCGGAAGATGTTGAAGTGGAAATGCACAATAACGATCTCAGAATCGATACCTTCAGAAGCAGTGGCGCCGGTGGCCAAAGCGTAAACACCACTGATAGCGCCGTGCGTATCACGCATGAGCCCACCGGTCTCGTTGTGACATGCCAAGACGGCAAATCGCAACACGAGAACAAAGCGACCGCCCTCAAAGTCATGCGCGCAAGGTTGCATGATTATTATGAAAGACAACGCCGTGAAAAAGAAGGGGAAGAACGCCGCAGCAAGCTTGGAACCGGTGATAGAAGCGAAAAGATCCGCACCTACAACTTTCCCCAGAATCGTGTCACCGACCACCGCATCAACTTTACCATCCAACAACTCGATCGTGTCATCGAAGGCAAGCTAGAGCCGATCATCGATGCCTTGATTGATGAGGAATTCCAACGAAAATTGAATGAATCCGAATCATAAGGTCATGCGTCGCATGTCCTTGTATCTCGGAAGGAGCGTCCCATATGCCTACTTATAAACAAGCGTTGAAAGTCAACGAACAATACGCCAAAGACAATGGAAAAGAACCCACAGCCGTCAAATTACTGCTGTTGCATTATGCGGGAATGTCGAACACCGCCCTGATCGACAACCTGGATAAAAAAATGCCTAAGGACAATTACCGGTCTTTTCGTGCGGCTGTCGATGAATATGTGATCGACAACCGTCCGATTCAGCATATCACTGAACAGGAGTATTTTTATGGCTATCCCTTCAACGTCAATGAAAAAGTCATGATTCCGCGCTGTGAGACGGAAGAACTCGTCTCTTATACGCTTGAGCTTATCGATGAGCATTTCGCCGATAAAAAGACCATTGACCTTCTTGATATCGGTACTGGTTCGGGCTGTCTTGCAATCGCCTTGTCCAAAGAGGAATCCAAAATCAGAGCCGTCGGTACGGAGCTTTCTGAAGAAGCTCTCTCCATGGCCAGAAAGAACAACAACGATCTCGACGGCACTGTCGAGTTCGTCCAGGGCGACCTTTTGACACCGGTTGAGGACATGAAATTCGACGTCTTTGTATCGAACCCGCCCTATATTCCCAACGATGAGGACCTTGAACCGGTCGTCAAGGACTATGAACCCCACATGGCACTATTCGGGGGAGAAGACGGACTGGATTATTACCGTCGCATCTTAAAAGAGATCAAGCCGCACTTACGGGATGAATTTTTGATCGCTTTTGAGCATGCCTTCAATCAGGCCAAAGCGATTAAAAAACTCGTGAAGAAAGAACTGGGAAATGTCAGTATCATACAAAAGAAGGACCTTCAAGGCAAAGACCGAATGACGTTTGTCAAAAACAAGAGAAAATAATTATATATATCAATATATATAGGGTCATGCCACGATTGACACCCCAATGAATGAATGGCATAATAACATCCGGGAGTTGACACTATGGATAAATTAGTGATTGTAGAATCACCCTCGAAATCGAAAACCATCAAGCAATATCTCGGTGATGAGTACGAAGTGCTTTCATCGAAAGGCCATATCCGCGACCTTGCGATTAGCAACGTCGGTGGCCTTGGCCTGGATATCGAGAACGATTTCAAACCGCAGTATGCTATCCTCAAAGATAAGAAAAAAACCATTGACAGTTTGAAGAAAGCTGCCAAAAAAGCCAATGAAATATACCTCGCCACCGACCCGGACCGAGAAGGGGAAGCCATCAGCTGGCACCTCAAAAAAGTTCTCGAGGACGTGAAAAGTGACGAGGCGTTTCATCGTGTGATTTTTAACGAGGTCACTAAGGACGCCGTCCTCAACGCTTTTAAAGAGGCGCGCGACATCGATTATAACCTCGTAAGTTCACAGGAGACCCGAAGAATTCTTGACCGCATCATCGGATTCAAACTATCCAAACTGCTTCAAAACAAAATCAAGTCGAAATCAGCGGGCCGGGTCCAAAGCGCGGCACTCAAAATCCTTGTTGATCGCGAGCGTGAGATTGAAGCGTTCGTCAGCGAAGAATACTGGAAAATCAAAGCCGAGTTCGAAGCTTTCGAAGCCGACTTGTCGAAATATGATAGCCGTAAGCCGAAACTTCCGGACGAAGCCTCGGCTCAGGCGGTGCTTGATTCACTTGAAACCTCATTCACCGTGGAGGCCATCAAAAAAAGGGAACGTAGACGGGCACCCAAAGCGCCTTTTACCACCTCTACCCTACAACAGGAAGCCTCACACAAACTCAACTACACTTCCCAGCGTACCATGATGATCGCACAGCGTCTCTATGAAGGAATCGACCTTGAAAACGAGACTGTCGGTCTGATTACCTACATGCGTACGGATTCAACCCGTATGTCCAATGCGTTTATCGGCCCGGCCAACGAGCATATAGAATCAAATTATGGCAAGAAGTATGTCGGGCAGTATCGTTCCAAGCGTTCGAAAAACACCCAGGACGCCCATGAAGCCATTCGCCCCACAAACATAAAATATCATCCCGACACGGTCAGACGCCATCTCTCACGAGACGAACTCAGGCTTTACAAGCTGATATACGCTCGCGCCGTCGCATCGTTGATGAGCCCGGCCACATTCGAAAACAAGACCATCGACCTTTCCAACAACAAGGCGCTCTTCAGGGCCAAAGCCCAATCGATCGTGTTTGATGGGTACCTGAAAGTGTATGGCAAGTACGAAAGTGTTGAGACGAGCGATCTTCCCTCACTTAAGGAAGGCGACACCATAACCGCGAAAAATGTCGTTAAGACACAACACTTCACACAACCGCCCGCACGTTATACCGAAGCGAAACTCATCAAGGAAATGGAAGACATCGGCATCGGGCGCCCTTCGACATATTCACAAACCGTATCGACCCTCAAAAAGCGGAATTATGTGAAACTGGAGGACAAGAAATTCGTTCCGACCGACCAAGGCCGCCTCACCATTGAAAAACTTGAAGACTACTTCAACCGAATCGTAAGCGTTGATTATACGGCGAAGATGGAAAGTGTCCTCGATGACATTGCTTCGGACAAAGGCGACCAGACCGATGTCGTCCGCGATTTTTACAACACGTTCATCCCGATGGTTGAGGAAGCCAACGAAAAGATGGAAAAAATCGCCCCTAAGACGACGGGTGAAAAATGTCCGAAATGTGGTTCCGACATGGTATACCGTGAATCACGATATGGTACATTTGAAGCGTGCAGCGCATATCCTGACTGCAAATACATAAAGCCGCAAGAAGACAGAAAAGAGCCTGAGGGCACAAACCTTACATGCCCGAAATGCAAAAAGGGCGAGATTGTGAAACGCGAAGCCAAACGTGGCCGCAACAAAGGCAACACCTTTTATGCATGCGACAATTTCCCGAAATGCAAAAACATTCTCCGGGGCCGTCCTACCGGTGAAAAATGCGAGCATACCGACGATCTCATGGTTGAACTCAAGGACGGAACCATCGAATGCAACACCCCGAAGGAATCCGACTCAAAAAAATAAAATTTTATAAGCGTTGTCCGTTGACATATGAAAAAAGTCATGGTATTATTTACATGCAACTGAAAGGTTGCACTTATCCCTTACATAGCATGGTGAATATTCATTTATTCACACATCCCCTTCCTTAATCCGCCGCGAGGCGGATTTTCCCTTTTATAAGGGTTTTTTTATTTTGATAAAGGTGCCTTTATGTTATAATACCTTTGATTAATTTAAGGATGTGTAATTATGGGATTCATTAAAAATCTGTTTCAGTCCAAAAAACGCCGCGAAAAAGCGCAAAAATACAAAATCGGTATGGAAAAGACCCGCCAAAACGTCTTTAACCAGCTGAACGAACTGCTTAAAAGCGGAGAAAAAATCGACGAGGATCTTTTCGAAGAGATCGAAGAGATTTTCATCATGGCCGATATCGGTGTCGACACCGTATTGAAACTGGTCAACCATCTCCGACAAACCGTCGAAGTCAAAAATCTTCACGACGCCGAAGACCTTAAAGAAATCATTGTTGAAGAAATGTTCAAACGTTATGTACAAGAAGAAATCATCGACACGAACCTAAACGTTGAAGACGAGCTCAACGTTCTTCTTTTTGTCGGAGTCAACGGCGTAGGCAAAACCACCACCATCGGCAAGGTCGCCCATTTGCTTAAAAACGAGGGCAAAAAGGTCATGATGGTCGCCGGCGACACCTTCAGAGCCGGCGCGATCAACCAACTGAAGGTTTGGAGTGAAAGAGTGGGTTGCGAGTTCTTTTCCAAACCGGAAGGCTCGGATCCCTCAAGCGTCATGTTCGATGCCATACATTATGCGAAAGAAAATGATATCGATGTGCTGCTGTGTGATACGGCAGGCAGACTACAAAACAAACAAAACCTCATGAAAGAGCTTGAAAAGATTCATCGTGTCATCGGGCGTGAGATTGAAGGCGCCCCTCAGGAAACATTGCTTGTACTCGATGCGACAACCGGTCAGAACGGTCTGTCGCAAGCGAAGATTTTCAACGAAGTGACCAACCTCAGTGGCGTGGTGCTCACAAAACTTGATGGGACCGCCAAAGGCGGCATCGCACTTGCGATCAAGGAAACGATTGGCATCCCTGTCAAACTGATCGGACTTGGGGAAAAACTTGCAGACCTCGAGTACTTCGACATCGAGGAATACATCTATGGCCTTTTCTCGGATGTGATATAGATGGACGCACTTGAAAAACACTTGACCATCAACACGTTGCTTTCGCATTATCGCGAACTGCTCACCGAGAAACAAAAAACGATCATGCACTATTATTATGAGGAGAATTTCACGCTCAAGGAAATTGCGGAGAATGAAAACATTTCACGCAATGCGGTACACGACCAACTTCAAAAAACCGTCAAGAAACTCGAAGACCTCGAAGAAAAACTCGGTCTTGTCAAAAAATCCCGGAAACGGATGGAAATCATCGAAGCCATGAAAGATCGATGCAAGGACGAGGAACTGAGTAAACTGATTGAATCACTGGAAAAGGTGGAATAATATGGCATTTGACCAACTATCGGATCGCTTGCAGATGGCCCTTCGCCGCGTCAGGGGCAAGGCGCGTCTCACCGAAAATGATATCGACGAGATGATGCGTGAAATCCGTTTGAGCCTGCTTGAAGCGGACGTCAACTTCAAAGTCGTCAAGAATTTTACCAAAGAAATTAAAGAGAAAGCCAAAGGCGACAAGATCATGAAGGGTCTCAACCCTTCCCAGCAAGTCGTCAAGGTCGTGCATGAAGAACTCAAGGAACTGCTCGGTGGGGAGACATCCGTTTTCGCACTGGACAAATCAAAACGTACCACCATCATGCTTTGCGGACTTCAGGGTAGCGGTAAGACCACGACCGCCGGAAAGCTGGCGAAATACCTTCGCAAACAAGAGAGCATCAAGCCCTTGCTTGTGGCGCTCGACGTCTATCGTCCCGCCGCTGTCGACCAGCTTGTGACACTTGGCAAACAGCTCGATGTCGATGTTTTTGAAAAAGGCATCGATGAAAAACCGGAGACCATCGCCAAAGAGTCGTTGGAATACGCGGACGAACATGGTCACGATGTGGTCATTTTTGATACCGCCGGACGACTTCACATCGATGAGACACTCATGGATGAGCTCAGAAGCATCAAGCAGACACTCAGTCCCGACGAGATATTTCTCGTCCTTGATGCGATGACCGGTCAGGATGCGGTCAGTGTCGCCGAACACTTCCATGAGTCACTGGCCATTACCGGAAGCATCATCACGAAACTCGATGGAGACACCCGAGGTGGCGCCGCGCTTTCGCTTAGAAAAGTGACGGACGTTCCCATCAAGTTCATGGGGCTTGGCGAGAAACTCGATGCATTCGAGGTCTTCCATCCCGAACGCATGGCCAGCCGTATCCTCGGCATGGGCGATGTGCTTACGCTTATCGACAAAGTGAGTGAAAATGTCGATGAGGACGACATGATGAACATGATGGAAAAAATGATGTCCGGAAAGTTCAACTACAACGACTACCTCAAACAACTGAAAATGATTAAGCGAATGGGCTCCTTGAAAGGCATCATGAAACTGGTCCCGGGCGCCGGTAAAATGATGAAAAACGCCAATGTCGATGACAAGAAGCTGGTTTATATCGAAACGTTGATCAACGGCATGACGAACCAGGAGCGAAAAAATCCCGATCTGATCAAGAAAAATTCGTCCCGTCGTCGTCGTATCGCCAAAGGCTCCGGCCGGAGTGTCGCCGAGGTCAACCGTCTGATCCAGACACTGGACCAGCAGGCACAAGCCGTCAAGAAGATGGGGAGCATGGATCCTAAACAACTCGATCCGAATAACCCGCTCAAAGGGATGCAAGACATGCAGCAACCCTCAGGTAAACAAAAAAAAGGCAAAGGGAAAGGCAAAGGAAAAGGAGGATTCAGGTTCTGACCTGATATCCTCCCTTTTTTATTGTTTGAAATAGCGTTTTAAAAACTGTTCGATCCCATTTTCGGTGTTGGAAAACGGCAGTGTCACATCGGCAACCGCCTTGAGCTCTTCACGAGCGTTTTTCATTGCCACTCCGGTTCCGGCGTACTCAAGCATTTCAATGTCGTTTGAGCCATCACCGAATGCGATGATGTTCTGCCGGTCGATGCCGAGCGTATCTGCAACGTGTTTGATGGCGAGCCCCTTGTTGGTTTTCGGGGTATAAAGTTCAATGATGTATTGCTGGTCGCTGCCCCAGTTTCTTGTGAGCAGCTTGTCAGGGTAGTGTTTTGCCACATACTCTTCTATCAGGTGGCCTTCGCCTTGATTGGCGATGATAATGAACCCGTTGGTCCCTTGGTTTGTGGGCAGTGTTTTTTTGAACTCCCCGGTAAAGAGTTTTGCGCCGTTGAAATAATGAAGGTAGTCATGAATTTCGTCGGTGTGCTCTAGAACATAGATGTCATCCTTGATTTCGCAAAAAGCGTTGTGGATATACTGTTTCGTGTTTTCGAAAATGTCCAGTACGGCATCACGGTCAACGAGCACATTGACCTCTTCGAAATCGGGGTTGTCCTTCCAGGTGATCAGTCCGCCGTTATAATTGATTAGCGGTGTATCCAGTTCCAGCAGTTGATGGTATTTTACGGAGCTTCTGTAGGGTCTTCCCGTCGCAATCACAAGTTTATGACCGTGTTCTTTGAGTTCCATCAAGTATTCTTTTGTCTCGTCTTTGAGCGTCAGCCAGTCGTAAAGCAAGGTTCCGTCCAAGTCTAGCGCAATCAAATGTTTCTTCATAATATATCACCAAAAAGTATTATCGCACAAATGGTTTTCAAAGGCAAATGATACCGACAAAACCCCTGCAACTATGATATAATGATTAGAGACACACAGTGACCACATGACACCATTTGTCCGCTGTGGACAATGAGAAACCGGGTGATAGAATGATAGAAATCTCTTTTGGTGGATTCATAAACTTTCTTTTGGGAATATTATCAGGGTTTGTGCTGTTCGCCGTCATATATGTATATTTCATCGTCCGAGGCAAAAGCCTTGATGAGAAAAGTCTTGTGCAATCGGTCGAAAACGTGGACTCGGAAGAACTCCGCGCTTTGATTGTTGATAAACAGGACGCCTTCAAAAGGATGCATAAAAAACAGGACAAGGGACTTGGGAAACTGGTGTTCGACCTGTCTTACGAACTGGTCGAGGAGATATCGGGCTATTACTTCCCGGATTCCAAATACCCCATGCTTGAACTTTCAGTCGATGAAATGATCGATCTCAACCACTACATCACCAAACGTATCGACGGGATTCTTGAACAACCTTTGCTCAAGAACACAAGGGGGGTTCGCGTCACGCGCATCGTGCAGCTGTTTGAAAGAAAGAAACAGCTGGAGGACAAGAAAATCGTCAAAGCGATCCGCAACCGTAAAGTCAATCGTGCCATGAAAGTGACGCTTGGTGCGATCAATGTCTTCAATCCCGCCTACTGGTTCAGAAAACTTGTCGTAAACACCAGTGTCGACTTTGTGACGAAACGTGTCGCTTTAATGATCATCGGCGTCGTCGGTGAAGAAACATCGAAAGTATATTCGAAGAAACTGTTTGATAAAGACATCGAGTTCGATGTTGTTGAAAAAGAGCTTGAAGCCCTTGAGAAGGGATCAGATGACGACAATGAGGAAGATTGAAACGCTTGATGAAGCGGAAGCGGCCATCCACCAGACGGGGCATGTCCTGCTGGTTTTCTCAAGCGATCTTTGTCCGGATTGTACGTACCTTGAAACCTATATCGAAGCCGTCGAGGCGAACTATCCGCATATAGGTTTCTATACAATTAAACGAGACCAGCTTCCGGAAATATTCAATCACTATAACATCTTCGGAGTGCCTTCGCTTCTCCTTTACAAAAACGGCAATCTGGAAGGAATGTACATTGACAAAAAGCGCAAGACCAAACAGCAAGTGGAAGCGTTTATTGATACAACACTCAGGAAAGGGGATGAATAGCAATGTTCTTTCGAAAAAAGAAAAAAAGGCTCGTTCCGCCTTTGGAACGCACACCGGATGACGTGCCGTTCCAGGTGTATGAGATACAAGAAGAGAAGAAAATACATCGGACACGTGCTCAACGCGACAGCCGATTTGTCTCACCAATCTTCGGCCATCATGTCAAAGACGAAGTCGTCATCCCCATCCGCACAAAGGTAGACAGGGATCTGGACCGCCTCGATGATTTCAGAACCAAACCGCACCTGACAAAGGAAGACCGCATCCGCAAGTACGGCACGGCCTATCCCGAGTTTGACCTCGTCCGAGGCAAAAATCTTGATGAAGTCATCTCACGTCAATCGTCATCCCGCCGTAAAACCACTTCGAAAATCGTTGAAGCGACGATCATCAATAACGAGACCGAACAAGAAGAGGCGACATTTGACAACGTCCGGCATGAATCAAAACGTCAGGACGACTCCATAGAACCGTCCTACCGGGCAACCACCCATGGTCATGAAGAGGAATCTGAAACATCAAGCGAAAAATCCTCTGAAAACGAGAATCAAAATGAAGCATTTCGCCCCGATGCCTCCCCCTCGAATGAAGCAAAGGAAACTTCTCGAACCACCCAAGAGACGTTTCACCCTAATACTGAAACAGACACAAACAAAACCAATGGAAAAACGTCTCCGGCCCATGCGGACCAGACCCGTCGCACAGTAAAAGCGGGCCAAAGTCTGTATGCCAACTACCAGGTTCCGCCAGTCAGCCTTTTGGAAGAACCCACAGGCGGCAAGCCGGATCTGAGTGAATCCATCGAACGTCAGAAAAACAGATTGAACGAGACATTGAGCGAGTTCGGTGTTGGCGCGAGAGTCTTCAAGCATACCGAAGGCCCGACCGTCACCCGTTATGAACTTGCGCTCGAACGTGGTGTGAAAATCAACAAGATCACAACATTGAGCGACAACATCAAAATGGCGCTTGAAGCCAAAGAGATACGGATTGAAGCCCCCATTCCAGGGAAGAAAACCGTAGGAATAGAGGTGCCCAACGAAGAAGCGCAAACGGTGCATTTTTCCACCATCGTCAAACGCTCGATGTTTCAAAACGCCTCGATGCCACTGACCATCGCACTCGGTCTTGACATTGACGGCAATCCGATTTATGCGCCCATCAAGTCCATGCCCCACGGCCTTATTGCCGGTGCGACCGGAAGCGGTAAGAGTGTATGCATCAACACCGTACTCATGAGTCTTCTGTTGAAATACAAGCCGAGCGAACTCCGTCTAATGCTGATCGACCCGAAAATGGTTGAGCTCAGCGCCTATGATGAAATTCCGCATCTTATCACACCGGTCATCACGGATGCCAAAGCCGCGACCGCTGCATTGAACTGGGTCGTCGAAGAAATGGAAAGGCGCTTTCAGACTTTCAAGGAACAAGGCGCTAGAGACATCGATATGTATAACGAAAAAACCGATGACGAAAGCGAGAAACTTCCGTTCATCGTCATCATTGTGGACGAACTCGCCGACCTCATGATGGTTTCAGCGCAAAACGTCGAAGAGTCGATTATGCGCATCACCCAAAAGGCAAGGGCGTGCGGCATCCATCTGATCGTCGCGACACAGCGCCCCTCCACCGACGTCATCAAAGGAACAATCAAGTCGAACATCCCCACACGAATCGCTTTCAGCGTCTCGAGTCACGTTGACAGCCAGACCATTATCGACAGTGCCGGTGCGGAGACCTTGCTTGGAAGGGGCGACATGCTCTATGTTCCTTCCGGACAAAGCAAACAGCGTCTTCAAGGTGCGTTCGTCAACGACAAGGACATCGAAACGGTCATGCAGTTCATAAAACATCAAGCGAAACCGAACTATCTGTTCAATGAGGACGCCCTTGTCAAAAATGCGACAAAGACGTTCGAGCAGGACGAGCTTCTCGACGACGTCGCCCGTTACGTCGTCAATGTTCAGGAAGCATCCATCAACAAAATATCAAAAAACTTCAATATCGGTTTCAACAGAGCGCAACGCATCGTCGAATCCCTTGAAGCTGCGGGCATTGTATCAGGAAATCTCGGCTCGAAAGCTCGGGAAGTTCTCATCGAACCCGATGAGATAGAGCATAAACTGGATAATATGAGTTGATATCCATGAAAAAAAGCAGTCATCCCAGAAATAGCATCAGGCGTTTGATCAGGAAAATAGAGCGCAAGATCATCTTCATCTTGCTTGCGCTTTTTTTCATTGTGCTTTTGCCGCTTGGCAGGGATGACTATGTGACGTTCGATCTGATCTATACGACCACCATTTCCGATGTCTTCCCATTCATCCGTCTGCCCATGTTTGACGTGTACCCCCTTTTGAACATTCTTGTGTTCATTGTCATGGGCTACATTTTTTACATCATCATTTTCCTTTTTGTCAGACAAAACGGCGCCGAACGTTTGCGTGTCATGTATCGGAGACTCGACATTGTCGGTTTCATCGTCTATCTAACCACTTTTTACATCATCATCAACGCTTTTTTCTTCTCGCTTGCGAGTGTGGAAGGCATGAGCATGTATCCGACACTGAATAACGGAGACCATGTCATCATGCGTCATTATGATGAGGCATATGAACGCGGCGACCTCGTCGTTGTGACGGTCGATCATACCGGCGCCGATTACCTTATCAAACGTGTCATCGGGATTCCCGGTGATACCATAACCCTTGAAGAAGGCATTGTGTATATCAACGGAACGCAGCTCGATGAGTCGCGCTACCTTCCGGATGATACCGAAACGTTTTGTGAGAGGGACATCCGGTTTTGTTCATTCGACCTTGAGGATGAAGAATTCTTTGTCCTTGGGGATAACCGAAACGATTCCTTGGACTCAAGACATTTCGGTGCCGTACTCGAGGACAACATCTATGGGACAGTGAATTTCAGATTACGTCCTTTAAGCGATTTAGGAAGGATTGAGTGACATGGCGAAAATCAACTATTATCCGGGTCATATGGCCAAAACGAAACGTCAGATAAAGGAACGCCTCAAACTGATCGACATCGTGATTGAGCTTGTGGACGCAAGAGCCCCAAAAGCGTGCATGAACCCGGAACTCGCTCCACTGATCGGCAGTAAACCGAAGCTGATTCTTTTCAACAAAGCGGATCTTGCGGACAAAAAAGGGTTGGAGGCCTGGCGGGATCATTTCTCAAAGCGAGGCGTCAATACGCTTTCAATCAATGCGCTCAGTGGCCGCAATGTCAACCGCATCGTGCCACTCAGCAAAGAGATTCTTCGTCCGCTTTTTGAAAAAGAAGCCAGGAAAGGCAGACGTGAACGGCCCGTTCGCGCGCTCATCGTTGGCATTCCGAATGTCGGTAAAAGCACCTTAATCAACCGTCTTGTCGACAAGAAAGCGACAAAGGTCGGTGATACTCCGGGCATCACAAGACATCTTCAGGTGATCAGAATTCATGAGGACATGGAGCTTTTGGATACACCGGGCATCCTCTGGCCAAAACTTGATGATCACGACACGGCGATGAAACTGGCCTTGCTCGGAACCATCAAGGATCATCTCGTGCCTAGGGATGAAGTGGTGATCTACGGATTTGATATCCTTAGGAAACATTACAAGGAAGCCTTTGAAAAACGTTATGATATGACCATTGAAAACGACGACGAATCCCTCGACATCTTTGATAAGATCGGAAGGCGACGGGGCACGTTGCAACGTGGTGGCGAGATTGACTACGAGCGTGTCATGGACCATTTTCTTTATGATTTCAGACACCAGCAATTCGGACCACTGATGCTCGAATGGCCCAGTGATACGGATGCTTGATTATGAGCGTGACCTTTGGGCGAAAGGCTACCGCAATGTCGGCGGATGTGATGAAGCCGGGAGAGGCCCCCTTGCGGGTCCGTTGGTCGTCGCTTGCGTGGTCCTCGATCCCGAGGTGTCTATTGAAGGAATCAATGATTCGAAAAAACTGTCGAAAGCGAAACGGGAAGGTCTGTTCGATACCATTCGTGAACAAGCGAAATTCTATGAGATTGTGACATTCTCCGCTTCGGAGGTGGACACCCTCAATGTCTATCAGGCCAGCAAACAAGGTATGTTGAAGGCTTGCGAGCGTATCGGCACAATCGATTATATGCTTACCGATGCCATCCCGATCAACCATGCGCCGGTACCTGTCCGCTCAATCGTCAAAGGGGATCAAAAAAGTGCGTCAATCGCCGCCGCATCCATTCTTGCGAAAGTGACGCGCGACCGCTACATGGAAGAGATCGCGAAAAAATATCCCGTCTACGGGTTTGAAAGGCATAAGGGCTATCCGACGAAAGGGCATCTCGCCGCTTTGAACCGCGATGGCACATGTCAGGAACACCGCAAGTCATTCGGACCGGTCCGTGCGATCATAGAACGTCAAACACAACTCAAACTGTGACATCCCTCTACCGGATCCGTGCATTGACGCATGGGTTTCAGGCCAACTCATTATACGTATTAATTATTGTTTTTTGGGTTTCTTTTGTTATAATAGTAAAGTAGCTTTTTATATAAGAAAGAAGGTGGAACCATGAGAATCATCATTGGCTCCGACCACGGTGGTTACGAACTGAAGCAAAAACTAGTTCGCCATCTGGATGAGCAAGGCTATGACTACGTTGACATCGGAACGGACTCACAGGAGTCCTGCGACTATAATGATTTTGCGAAAAAAGTCGCCGAAGGAGTAGCTTCGGGCGATTATGACCGAGGCATCACCATATGCGGCACCGGGATTGGCACCAGCATTCAGGCCAACAAGGTGAAAGGCATTCGTTGCGCATTGGTTCACGACCTCTTCACAGCGAAAGCGACACGGGAGCACAATGATTCGAACGTTCTATCCATGGGTGGAAGAATCATCGGTGACGAGTTGGCCAAGGCCATCATGGATGTCTGGCTGACCACTGAGTTTTCCGGTGATGAACGCCATCAGCGTCGCGTCGGAAAACTTGAAGAATAAACAGGGTAAAAGGGGTTCGGCATGGACAAAAAATTCTTATTGAAATTGCTAGCCGTCAGTACCAGTTTCGTATGGGAGGTCCTTGTGGCCATTTTGATCGGCCTTTTCCTGGGCGGACTCATCGATGACTGGCTTGGCTTTGAGCGTCCGATCGGCGTATCGGTGCTCATGCTGCTTGGGGCGGCCGCGGCTGTGCGCAATTTCATCGTCCGTGTGACCCGGTTGGGAGAGAAAGAAAGTGAATGAACAATCTTCGATATTGATCAAAGCGTTTGCGATAGTATGGCCTTATGTCATTCTCGTGACGGCAGGGGCCTTTTTACTATTTGACTGGTATTTGGACCTCTTTGAGGAATCCATCGCCCTTTCGTTTTTCCTGGGGTCGATTGTCAGTGTCATGCTTTGGTCCATGACGTACAAATCCGCTTTCCGTGCTTCGCAGAACAAACCCGAAAGCCTTAAGGCCGTATCCATCAGAAACTATATCGTCAGATTTCTGTTTTATGCGCTGATTCTTGTTATTGCGCATTTCGGTGAGAACCTTGAACCGATTGCCACTTTTGTGGGGTTCACTTCGTTCAAGTTCGCACTGATTATTACCGCCTTGATTCACAGAAAGGATGAAGAAGATGCTTAGTCCCAATATGTTTTCATCAATCGTCGTTGTGCTGGCACTCATCGTGTTGCTTACCATCCTGGGGAAACGTGTGGAAAAACTCGATCCGAAAAAACCGATCAAGGGTCCGATTTTTCTTGCGATACTCGGAATCATGAAACTCAATGACCTCATCAGCACATATTACGGTGCGCATTGGAAACGTTACGCACCCATTCTCACAGGCATACTCATCTATCTTGCCTTTGCGAACACAGCCAGTCTGATCGGACTTTCCACACCGCTTTCAAACATCAACATCGCACTGACGTTCTCATTTATCGCATTCATGATCATCCAGACCTTCGGACTGATTGTGCGTACCCCGGCCAAACGGTTCAAAGATCTCGCGAGCCCTTCAATTTTATTGTTTCCGATCAACCTGATCGGGGAACTTTCCACGCCACTCGCGATGGGGCTTCGTCTTTTCGGTAACCTGCTTAGCGGAGCAGTCATCACCATCATCATCTTCTATATCCTGCCTTTGGGCGTCAATCTCATTCCGCTGGCGTTCGTGGTCCATCCGATTTTCAACATCGGATTCGGCTTGATACAGGCCTTTGTATATTTCATGTTGTTGACCATTTTCCTCTCGATGGCTCTTGAAGCCGCAGAGGTTGAATAAATAAAAATAAAATTGAATGGAGGAACTACCTATGGAAATTTTGACTCAATTCGTACTTCTTACAGAACATGCTTACAACCAGGAATTCATTCGCGGTCTAGCGATGCTTGGAGCGGGAATCGCCATGATCGGCGGACTCGGTTCGGGTATTGGACAGGGTTATGCAGGCGGTAAAGCCGTTGAAGCGGTCGGCCGTCAACCCGAAGCCAGCGGAAAAATCACCACAACCATGCTTGTCGGTCAAGCGATGGCCGAGACCACAGGGCTCTACGCTTTGATCATCGCATTCGTACTAATTTTCACCACATAATCAATGTGGATCTGAGGAGGCAATAAACTATGGATCGAGTTGCAGAAGCCATAGAAAGACTCGTAGAAAATACCGGCTTGACAGGCCTGGATCCTGTCGAAATGGTCACACAGCTTGTGGCAACGCTTATTCTGGTGCTTGTTGTGAAATATTTCTTCTGGGATAAAATCACAGCCTTCATAGAATCACGTCGTGAAATCGTCGACGGTGAACTGACCGAGGCCACTGAAAAACACGATGAGGCGACCCGTCTCAAAAAAGAGGCCATGGACGAACTTGACGATGCCAAGCGCGAAGCGAAAAGTCTTGTTGAAGACGCCAAAAGCCGTGGCGAAGACACGCGCCGAGAAATCATCCGTGAAGCCAAAGAAGAGGCTGAAACCATCAAGAAGAACGCTAAGAAGGATATGGACAAGGAAATTGAGATGGCTCGAAACAAGCTTCACAACGAAGCCGTTTCCATCGCCATTTCACTGACGGAAAAAGCCATCAGCAAAAAAATCAACAAAGAGACCTACAACAAATTGCTTGATCAGGCGATCAACGAGGTCTCTAAACAATGAGTGCGATCAGTGATCAATACGCCGTCGCGCTTTTTGAACTGTCCAAAGCCGATGAGAAAACGGATCGCGTTTCAGAGGACTTTGACAGCTTCATCAAATCCTTTGACGAAAATAGCATGACGTTTTTCAAGCACCCGGCGGTCAAGAAGAACAAGAAAGTCGAAATCGTACAAACGCTTGATCTGGATCCGCTCTTCAAGAACTTTCTGAGCGTCCTGATTGAAAACAACCGTTTCGATTATCTCTATGATATTCGTGAATCTTACGAATCCTTGCTCGACAATATGCATAAACGCATGCACGTTGTCGTCTACAGCAAGCGTCCGCTCAAAAAACAGCAAATCAATGCGTTGCAGGAAGAATACGAGAAAAAATACAGTCGTCAAGTGACACTCGAAAACAAGGTTGACGAATCGATCATCGGTGGACTCCGCTTCGAATTCGAAGGCAAAGTCATCGACGATACGGTAAACCACACTTTGCGTGAACTCAAAAGTCGTTTGACCAAATAGGCAGGTGAAATCATGAGCAAAATAAACCCGGGCGAAATCAGCGCCCTTATCAAAGAACAAATCGAAAAGTATTCCAAGGAAATCCAGACGGAAAACGTCGGAACGGTCATTCGTGTCGGTGACGGCATCGCTCTTGTCCATGGATTGGATGAAGCGATGTCCGGGGAACTGCTCGAATTCGAGAACGATGTCTACGGCATGGTGCTCAATCTCGAAAAAGACCACGTCGGCGCCGTCATTCTTGACGAAGCGACGAACATCAAGGAAGGCGACACGGTAAAAACCAGTGGACGTATTCTTGAAGTGCCAGTTGGTGAGGAGCTTCTCGGTCGTGTGATCAACCCACTCGGACAGCCCATTGACGGACTGGGGTCAATCAACACGAAAGAGACACGTTATCTGGAAAGAAAAGCGCAAGGCGTCATGGCCAGAAAAAGTGTCGATGAACCCCTTCAGACCGGAATCAAGGTGCTTGATGCGCTCGTGCCCATCGGACGTGGACAACGCGAGCTCATCATCGGTGATAGAAAGACCGGTAAGACAGCCATCGCCTTAGATACCATCATCAATCAAAAAGAGGAAGATGTCATCTGCATCTATGTCGCCATCGGTCAAAAGGAATCCACCGTGGCCCAAGTCCAGCAAACCTTGAAAAAGTACGGTGCGGACGAATATACGATCGTGGTGAGCGCCTCGGCCTCCGAGCCCGCGCCACTTCTTTACCTGGCCCCATACGCAGGCGTATCGATCGGCGAACACTTCATGTTCCAGGGTAAAAGCGTTCTAATCGTCTATGATGACCTTTCCAAACATGCCACAGCGTATCGTGAACTTTCCTTGCTGCTGCGTCGTCCACCCGGGCGAGAAGCATTCCCCGGAGATGTTTTCTATCTCCACTCACGTCTTTTGGAGCGTGCCGCGAAACTGAATGACGATTTGGGAGGCGGGTCGATTACCGCGCTGCCGATCATCGAAACACAAGCCGGAGACATCTCCGCCTATATTCCGACCAACGTCATCTCCATTACCGACGGTCAGATTTTCCTTCAGAGCGACCTCTTCAACTCCGGTGTACGTCCGGCCATCAACGCCGGCCTCAGTGTCAGCCGTGTCGGAGGCAGCGCTCAGATCAAAGCGATCAAGAAAGTCAGCGGAACCTTGCGTCTGGACCTTGCGTCGTATCGTGAACTTGAGGCGTTTACCCAGTTCGGTTCCGATCTTGATGAAGCCACGCGCAAGAAACTCGAACGAGGCAAACGGACTGTGGAAATCCTTAAACAGGGCCTTCACGAAGTCATGCCCGTCAACAAGCAAGTGCTCTCAATCTACGCGCTTACAAACGGCTATCTCGATGATGTGAAAATCGAAGACATCAAACGTTTCGAACAAGCGATGCATGAACATTTTGACAGCGATGAGAAGGGCAAGGAAGTCCTTGATCATATCAAATCCAAGAAGACCTTGCCTGATAGAGACACGATTGACAATGTGATCGAAAAATTCAAGAAAAGCTTCGCATAAGGTGGTGATGGCATGAGCTCGATGCGAGAGATAAAGAACCGGATCAATGCGACTGAAAAGACATCGCAGATTACCAAGGCGATGCACATGGTCTCTGCGGCAAAGCTTAGAAAGGCTGAACGTGCCATCAAAGCCTTTCGACCTTTGACACGAAGACTTTCCAGAGTCCTCGGAAGGGTGCTTGCAGCGGACAGGGAACTCACCCATCCGATCTTGGAAGGCCGTCCGGCCGAGAAGACCGTCTACATTCTTGTCTCTTCGGACAGGGGTCTGGCCGGTCCCTATAACAACAATCTTTTCAAAGCGTTTGAAAAATATGTCGAAAAGCATCATGACACCAAGGACGAATTCGAAATCGCCGCGCTCGGCTACAAGGCATTCTCCTTCGCCAAGCGCAAAAAATATACCCTGATCAATGAAGAAGTCATCCAGGTACGGGATGACGTTCAGTTCCTCGACTTCCAATCCATTACGGATGAATTCATCAAGGGGTTCCTCTCAGGCAAATACGACCGTATCATGGTGTTTTACACTCAGTTCGTCAACACGTTGACGCAAAACGTAAAACATCAGACGTTGATTCCCCTGCACGACAATCCTCTGCTCGAACTCGAAGAGGAAGAGACGTCCGAAAAGGAATACAAGACCATCTATCATTATGAACCGAGTGCCGGGAAGGTATTGCAGGAACTCCTGCCGATGTATGTCGTCAACCTCCTCTACGGCATGATCTTAGAAGCTAAGGCCAGCGAACACGCATCACGCATGACCGCGATGAAAAGCGCCACAGACAATGCCAAGGACCTTATCCAGGACCTTCAGCTGCATTACAATCGTGCGCGGCAGGACGCCATTACCACTGAGCTGACCGACATCATCGGCGGCGCAGAGGCGCTGAACTAAAGGAGGCTTACATATGAACAAAGGAAAAATCGTACAAGTCATGGGGCCGGTCGTCGATGTGGCCTTCGACGAGAAACTTCCGGAAATCAACCATGCACTCAAGATTCAGCAATCCAATGATAACGACGAAACCAAAACCATCGACCTGACGCTCGAAGTGTCCCTTCACTTGGGAGACTACGCTGTCAGAACCATCGCCATGGACTCCACCGATGGTCTTAAGCGTGGCATGGAAGCCATCGACATGGGGCAGCCCATCAGCGTTCCGGTGGGTGATAAGACACTTGGACGCATTTTCAATGTTCTCGGCGAGACCATTGATGAAAAAGGGGATGTGGACAAGCGCCTCAAACGCATGCCGATCCACAGACCGGCGCCCAAACTTGATGAAATTAGCAGTGAGACCGAAATTCTCGAAACCGGCATCAAAGTGGTCGACCTGCTCGCTCCTTATGTCAAAGGAGGTAAAATCGGTCTCTTTGGTGGCGCTGGTGTCGGAAAGACTGTCCTGATTCAGGAACTGATTCACAACATCGCGCAGGAACACGGTGGAATCAGTGTATTTGCCGGTGTTGGTGAACGAACCCGTGAAGGAAACGACCTTTATCATGAGATGACCGATTCAGGTGTTATCAAGAAGACCGCCATGGTGTTCGGTCAGATGAATGAACCGCCCGGTGCGAGAATGCGTGTCGGCCTTACAGGGCTGACCATGGCTGAACACTTCCGTGATGAGGAGAAGCAGGATGTTCTGCTTTTCATCGACAACATCTACCGCTTCACGCAAGCCGGTAGCGAAGTGTCCGCCCTGCTCGGACGCATGCCATCCGCGGTTGGTTACCAGCCAACCTTGGCGACAGAGATGGGGAAACTCCAGGAACGCATCACCTCGACCAAGGAAGGGTCGATCACCTCGATTCAGGCCGTCTATGTTCCGGCGGATGACTATACCGATCCCGCCCCGGCAACAACGTTCGCCCACCTCGATGCGACCACCAACCTTTCGAGAAAGATTTCCGAAGAAGGGATCTATCCGGCGGTCGATCCGCTTGAATCCACCTCGCGTGCTCTTGAGCCTGACATTGTCGGTGAAGAGCATTACAACGTAGCCCGTGAAGTGCAACGAACAATCCAGCGCTACAATGAGCTCCTTGACATCATCGCCATTCTCGGAATGGATGAACTGAGTGAAGAGGACAAACTCGTTGTGCACCGTGCCAGAAGACTTCGCCTTTTCCTGTCACAGAATTTTCACGTCGCCGAACAATTTACCGGTCAAAAGGGATCCTATGTCCCGGTTGATGAGACGATTCGCGGCTTCAAGGGCATTCTCGATGGGAAATACGATGATTATCCCGAAGATGCTTTCCGCCTTGTGGGCAGCATCGATGATGTCGTCGAGAAAGCCAAAAACCTCTAGCAGGTGATAATATGATTAAACTTGTAGTCGTCACCCCGAGCGGGGAACTTTACAATGAAACGGTGGATTATATCGTGGTCAGCAGCAAAAACAATGGCGACTTCGCCATTCTCAAAGACCATGCCCCCCTCATCAGCGCCATTGATGTAGGCTATGTCAAGATGGTTCAAGGGGATAAGACACTGTACACCGTCATCATAAACGGGGCCCTGGAAAACCAGGACAACCTTATCAACATCATCGCGCAGGAGGCGCACGTGGGACTCAACAAGGATAGTGCGATGCAACATCTCAATGAGGTGCGTCAGGAACGTCTTGAGGAAAACCGTAAACGGACCCAGGACTTCCTCAAGGCTGAAAAAGAACTCAGGAAGAACATCCGTGAGGCACAGGCCTCCAAACGCTAATTCTAAGCAACAACAATTGTTTTTTAGTCTGCCTGTGTTATAATCAGGGTAGGCTATATTAAAATACTCAAGGAGGACTATCAATGGAAAAACAAATGAAACTTATGAACCAGCTTGTGGCTGATTTGGCCGTGAATTTCGTCAAATTCCACAACCTTCACTGGAACGTTGTCGGTGAGCGCTTCAAAGAGGTGCATGAATATGCGGAAGAACTCTACGACATGATCAATGAACAATACGATGAAGTCGCAGAGCGTATGAAGATGCTGGGAAGCTTCCCGGCCGCACAACTCAAGACTTATCTCGAACTGTCCAATGTCGAAGAGATTGAAGACAGAGACTATCAGATTCCTGAAGTCTTCAAGATTCTCAAAGAGGAACTTGAAAAACTACGCGACCTTGGGACTGAAATCCGCACATTGGCGGATGACAGCGGCGATTTTGCTACCGTGGCCATGCTTGAAGACATGATTATCGCTTATGACAAAGAAATCTGGTTTATGGAACAAGCGCTGAAATAAACGTTGTTTCTAACGCCCTATGGCGCCATCCTTTCAGGTGGCGCCTTTTCTTTTTGTAACATGTACAGCGAGGATCGTTCACCCATTGACAACGGAATGTCCGGATTTTATCCTTAGAGTAACAAGGAGGTTTGATTATGCAAACCATCACTTTCGCATCCATCCCATCCACAAACGAATACCTGAAAAAACATATTGACCATCACCAGGGCGATGTTTGTATCCACGCCTATCATCAAAGCGACGGCAAAGGCCGCCGGGGAAGAGTTTGGGCCTCTGTCGACGGTGCAAACCTTCTTGTGACGTATCATCTGAGCCGCATTGACACCAACGCAAAAGCATTGTTCACATCGGCTCTCTCCATCCTGAAGACGCTTGAAACCTATGGCATCAGTGCAAACATCAAGTTGCCGAACGATATTTTCCATAATAATCGCAAGCTTGCGGGCATCCTGATCGAGAACCTAACTGCAAAAAACAAAATCATCATCGGAATCGGCCTCAATGTGAACGAAACGTTCAGCGACCATTTTCCGAACGCGATTTCGATGAGCATGATCAGCGGAACAACGTATCCCATCGATGCCGTACGCGATACGTTAAGTGAGAAAATGAGCGAGTACGCATCCAAGAGCGAAGAGACGTTGCTTGAACGGTTCAAGGTGAGTCTTTTCAAAAACGACATATATGCTTTTTACGGCAATAAAAGTGTCAAAGTTCAAGACATAGACTCTAAATTCCATTGCAAAGTCGATGGCTCGTGGCTTTCGTGTGATGCGTTGGATTTTTCACTGCCCAAACAAAAATAAGAAAGAAAGGTTTTTGTGCTAACTTAATGGTTCGTGTGGCACCTTTATCCAGGTTGTTTTGGACCGATAATTTCGATATAATCAATGCGCCCCTTAAAAAGGGCGTTTTTCATTATGTCATACATTAACTGTAAAGCAAAACCGTGTTAAAAACGAAATGCAAAAGGTTTCGCACAGACGGAAAATTAACCGTCATAAAACCTTTGAATATCAAAATTGATTGACATCACTTTAGTCGGGATTTATAATGCATTTAGTAAAGGAGGGTTGCAAATGTTTGAAAAAGTACAGGATGTTATTGCCGAAGAGCTTGATGTGGCGAAGGAAGACATCACCATGGATGCGAGCATCCTAAACGATCTTGGCGCCGACTCATTGGACGTTGTCGAACTTATCATGTCGTTGGAAGAAGCCTTCGATATCGAGGTGAGCGACGAGAAGGCACAAAGCCTGAAAACTGTCAGAGACGTCATTGAGTACATTGAATCGGTTCAGTAAACGAACCCTATTTTTTTACACAAAAATTTCTTTGAATATCAAAGTAATCAGGAGCTGCTTTTATGAATAATAGAGAATTGAAGACAATCATAAAGTTGTTTGAAGATTCTGAACTTTCCAGTATGAAACTTGAAAAAGACGACGTGAAAATTGAATTGACAAAACCGAATCCTAACGACGTTAAACCGATACACTATACTTCCGCCCAACCGGTCAATGAACCAACAAGGCAAGCGCAAAGCACTGAGCAACGCAAAGAGGAAAGCAAGCCTGAGCCCTCTAATCATACACCAGTCAAAGCGCCGCTTGTCGGAACTTACTATGAAGCGCCCGCTCCCGACCAACCCCCCTTCGTGCGAGAAGGCCAGATGGTTAAAAAAGGCGATACACTATGCATCATCGAAGCGATGAAGGTCATGAACGAAATTTCCGCTCCGAAAGATGGAAAAGTCGTTAAGATTCATGCGGAGAATGGTGACATGGTCATGTTTGACCAGCTCATCTTGGAGATTGAGTAATGTTGCAACGTGTGCTTATAGCCAATCGCGGGGAAATTGCGGTCCGTATCATCCGCAGCTGCAAGCAGCTTGGAATTGAAACAGTCGCAGTATATTCCACCGCGGATGAAAGTGCGCTTCATGTTCATCTAGCGGATCAGGCGGTATGTATAGGAAAAACGAGTGCCACAGAAAGTTATCTGAATATGGAAAACATTCTAAGCGCCGCCATCAACACTGGCGCCGAAGCGATTCATCCCGGCTTCGGCTTTTTGAGCGAGAACGCGAAATTCGCGGAACTGTGTGAATCATGCGGCATCACCTTTATTGGCCCTTCGGCTGGGGTCATTCGAAAAATGGGTGATAAATCCATGGCGAAAAAACTGATGAAAGAGGCTGGTGTGCCTCTTGTTCCGGGAAGCGCCGCCGAGGTCACGTTGGAAGAAGGGCGCAAACTGGTCGAAAAGATCGGCTGTCCTGTACTCATCAAAGCTTCTGCAGGCGGTGGCGGACGAGGCATGCGCATTGTCAAAAGTTTTGACCAGTACG
>PWHE01000032.1 GCA_003554735.1 Mollicutes bacterium
AAACTTTTTCCAAAGGCTTCCTTTTCAAGCTCATAGACAAACTGAACATCGCTCATATCCATTTTACGAATCATTTCGTTTTTCCTTTGTTGCGTTCTGCTTCGGTACGTCTCAAATACGTAGGGACAAGCTCGTGAATGTTGTCGATTCGCCTCAGAAGATCGCTATTGAGAAGCACATTAAGGTCGGGCTCCTGAACGTTCGTGCTGTGATCGTGGTCCATGGAAAGGATGGTCTCAAGGTCCCCATAGAAGTCCTCCCTGAATCTTGCAAGTGTGCCGCCGGTCTTTTGGAAAAGCCCGGCGAATGCCATCTGACGCCTTGCATCGACATAGGCGAGCACGGTACCCTCCTCGGCGCCACTCGCAAGCAACGCCAGTGTGGAAACACTATATAAAGGGATTGCATGACTCCATGCGAACATCTTGGCCACGACTGTTCCGATGCGAACGCCCGTGTAGCTCCCCGGCCCGGTTCCGACAACCACCGCATCAAGGGATTTCACAGTCCACCCGTGCTCTTTGAACAGCGTTTCAATGGTGTCCATCAATGTCACCGAGTGATCGTTGTTGCCCTCACGGTATACGCCGTCAATTTTCTTGGTATCCTCATAAAGCGCTACATATAAATAGGGTGTGGCGGTGTCAATCACCAATCGTTTCAACGATTTGTGCATAATAGCCACTTCCTTCCATTTTGATTCTTCGGCTCGTCTCACCCGTCCATTCGATTTCGAGTGAAAGCCTTTCTTCAGGAATCACATCGAGGATGTTCGTATACCATTCCACCACGCATACGCCATCGCCTTCGATGTATTCTTCGATGTCATAATCCGTAAAGTCGTTACTGAGCCGGTAAGCGTCGATATGGTAGAGATTCAGCGATCTGTCGTTATGGTATATTTTCAATATGGTGAACGTCGGGGAATTGATCCGGTCTTCCACACCAAGAAACTCACCCAGAAACTGAGTGAAGGTGGTTTTACCGGCACCGAGATCGCCTTCGAGACAAACTAGGAAACCCGGTTTTTTATAACTGATGACATGTTTTGCCAGAGCACGCATCTGTGACAAAGAATTGATTTGTATCTGCTTTTCCAAATGAACCCCTCATTTCAACCACTATTGACAATTTTTACAATAAAACATGTTATAATAGTCGTGCAATCTCCCATAAAGGACTGACGCCGATGTTTATTATATTACATAACCCGCTTTCTAAAAACCGGAAAGCGAAAAGAACCACTAAAAAAGTTGTCGACCGTTTCAAACGAAACGGTGTGCCCTTTCGTCTGAAAAGCCTTCTAAAGATCAGGGACATAGAACAGTATATCAAAGATACACCAAAAGAGATAAAGATTTTGCTTTTGGGCGGTGATGGGACGATCAATCATTTCATCAACAACACCTACGACCTTCCCATCAAAAACGAAATCTATCTGCAAGGAAACGGCTCAGGCAATGACTTTATGCGTTCGCTTAAAAAGTTACATCCCGAAAAACAGCATATCATGAAACTCAAACATAACGAAGACATCCACTACTACATGAACGGATGCGGTATGGGTCTTGACGGAAAGATTTCGCATCTTGTCAATCAGTCCAAACGAAAAAGCAAGTTCAATTACTTCTTCAATACCCTTCGGTCGTTTTTCACCTATAAGCCTCGTTATGCGGAAGTCTCCATCGACGGGAAGCTGCACACATTCAAGAAAGCCTATCTGGTGAATGCGAATAGCGGCCAATACATCGGTGGCGGCATCCGGCTGACACCGAAAGCCAGACTTGATGATGACATGCTGGATGTGGTCGTCGTTCATAGAATACCAAGATTGTTCCTGTTTTTCATCTTTCTCACCGTCTATTTCGGAAAACACACATGGTTTAAGCGTTATGTGTTCTACAAAAAGGCGAAACATGTCAAAGCGACCATGTTCTCCTCACAAATCGCACAATGCGACGGAGAGTCATTCCCCAACACGAAAGAGTATGAGGTCTCGACATCCGGAAAATATGCGAATTTCAAGGTTTTCGATTTCAATAAACACACATGATCCCTTAAATCAACCGCCCCCTATCGAGACGACAGGGGGCGGTAAAGGTTACTGTGTTTTTTTATGCTTCAATCTTTCCTTGATTGCCTTCGTCTCTTTTTCAAAGCCGGGTTTCTCAAGAAGCGCAAACATGTTTTTCTTATACGCTTCAACACCGGGCTGGTCGAACGGATTGACACCAAGAACATAACCGCTGATCGCACAGCTCAATTCATAGAAATAGACCAGATATCCGAAAGCGAATGCGTTCATCTGATCGATTTCGATCACGATATTCGGCGCTTTCCCGTCCATATGAGCGAGCAAGGTTCCTTGCATCGCTTTTTTGTTGATCGCATCCATCGAAAGATCACTCAAGTAGTTCAGACCATCCAGGTTGTCCTCCGTTTCAGGTATGGTGAAATCCTCACGCGGTGTTCTGATGGACAATACCGTCTCGAAAATGTGACGTTCGCCTTCCTGAATATATTGACCAAGTGAATGAAGATCGGTGGTGAATCCGGCGCTCGCAGGGAAAATTCCTTTGTTCTCTTTTCCTTCGGACTCGCCAAACAACTGTTTCCACCATTCGGCGACGTAAGCCAGTTTCGGTTCGTAATGGACGAAAAGCTCCACATTACGGCCATCCTCATACAGGGCGTTACGCGCGGCGACATAGCGGTAGGCCGGGTTTTCAAACGTTCTGTCGTCCAGTTCCTGTCGCGCTTTGATGGCCCCGTCAAGCATGGCTTCGATATCGAGACCCGCCGTCGCGATCGGCAACAGGCCGACCGGGGAGAGTACGCTGTAGCGGCCTCCGACGTCATCAGGAATGACGAATGTCTCATAGCCTTCCTGATCGGCGAGATTCCTAAGTGCGCCTTTTTCCTTGTCGGTCGTCGCGACAATGCGCTGCTTGGCATTTTCCTTGCCGTAACGCTCTTCAAGCAACGTCTTGAAGAAACGGAACGCCAGTGCCGGTTCTGTGGTCGTACCCGATTTGGAGATGACATTCACAGAGAAATCCTTGTCTTTGAGGTAGGCTTTGAGGTCCTGCATGTATTCGCCGCTGATGTGATGACCGGCAAAGATGACCTCCGTATCCTCTTTTCGTTTGAAATGCGGTGTCAGTGCTTCATATGCCGCCTTGGCTCCAAGATAAGAACCGCCGATGCCGATGACGATCAGCACATGGGAACCCGATGAGAGCTTGGTGGCCACGCGTTTGAGTCTTTCAAGTTGTGCGCGCATGTCTTCGGCCAAAGTGAGCCATCCAAGGAAATCCTTCCCGCGGCCGGTTTTGTCCTCAAGCGTATTATGCGCCTCTTTTAACCGCTCTATATAGCGGTTTCCCAGTTCTTTTTCAGGTAATTCAGTGTATGTAAGATCCACTTTTAACATACGATCACTCCTTCATGTTTACTCCTTATGTCGGCGTTCGTCTTCATCATAAGATTCAATCCATTCCTCCAGTTTGTCCCTGAGTGGCTTAAAGCCACTTTTAAGATGGATGGTCAATCGCTTTTTCCGTGTGTGCAATCGCTTATAGCTTAGCGAAACTTTGCCCTCCGTCTTCTTGTCCAGTACCTCGAATTTGTAGGACTTTCCGACACTCAGATAGTCCTCGACATCTTTCACATAGTTGTCGCTGACTTCGGAAATATGGACCAGCCCATCGGTTGATTCGTCGATTTTTACGAACGCTCCATAAGGCTTAATCGCTGTGACGCGTCCTTTGACAATGTCACCTTTTTTCATGATTAAACACCTCTATGGAATAGCTGCATACAGTATATCATAGAAACACCAAATCAAAAAGAAAAGGGAAATCAAAATCCGATTTCCCTCTTAGCCGTATCTGTGTGCGATTGAGCTCGCGGCTGCCGCTGCGATCGCGCCGACAATATCATCCAGGAAAGTATGGCAGACGCCTTCTTTCTTGCCTTCATCATCAAGCTTCTTGATCACACCCGGTTTCAACTTGTCGACATAGCCGAAATTCGTGAAACCGATGGAGCCATATACATTGACAATCGCGAGCGCAAGCACTTCATCGATGCCATATAGCCCATAATCATTGAGCAGCATGCTTTTGAGCGGCTCGTCCATATCCCCGCGCTCGGCAAAGATATCAAGCTCAAGGCCCGTAAGAATGGCGTTTTGCACCTCGCGTTTCATCACCACGCGCTCGACATGTTCAAGACAGGTCTCGAATGTAAGTTCCTTGATGTATTTCTTTTGCAGGTCGAAAGTGATCTCAGCAATTTCCGAAAGCTCAACGCCGCGTTCTGACATCATTTTGACAACGGTATCCCTTGTCTTCGTATCATTGACACGGTCATCCTGATAGGTTTTCCCCATATGATCCCTCTATTCTATACTTGTTCGACACCGATGATGCCTGGAACTTCTTCAAGCAGAATGGCTTCCACGCCGTCTGTGAGAGTCGTATCTATCAACGAGCAGCCAACACAGGCTCCGAGCATCTCCACATATACGATGCCATCTTCATATTTGACAAAGCGAATGTCTCCACCATCACGCTTGATATAAGGCCTGATTTTTTCGATGACTTCGGCCGCTTGTCTTTCAATTTCTTTTTCATCCATGTTCAACACCTCTTTCCACATGGTCATTATACAAAATCCGAATGAAAGGGTGGTCGAAAATGCTAATCTTTTGGCTGGTTGGATGACGCTTCTTTCTTTTTACCGGATTTTTTCTTTTTGTTATTTTTATTTTTTCCTTCGCCCTCTTTACGAATCCGCTTCAATATGAAATACGGTGCGTGAGGGTTGGCGCTTTCCATGAGATAGTCGAAAATATTATCCTTGTTTTTACTGGAAAACCCCTTAAGACGGAGCATATCGGAGCTTATGTCTCCCACAATATAATCATAACGGTCGAGGTAATCCACATAACGTTCCGTGAAGGTTTTCGTGTCAAAACACTCACGAAAATCCTTGATCAGCTCGAAGTCTCCATGTTCAGTTTCGATAATTTCGGACTTGCGATAACTTTGTTTTGTCTCATCCATCAAAAACACCTTCTCATAGTTTTCTTATCGTGGCCGGTTGCTGTAAAAGAACAATCGCTTCAGCCTCGATGGCTTCGCATCGACCCACAGCATCGACCGCTTCCCCGGTGGTTGCTTTAATCGATACGTTCTCAACCGGCACATCGAGGATATGTGCGACGGTTTTACGCATCGGCATGATGTGTGCGGCAAGCTTCGGTTTTTCAAGGTGAACCATCGCATCAAGGTTCGAAAGCGTGTAGCCCTTATTCTTAATCATATCGTACACATTTGCAAGGATTTTCTTGGAGTCCATGTCTTTGGTTTCCTTCTGGCTATCGGGAAAATGCGTTCCGAGGTCACCCAAAGCCAATGCGCCAAGAAGGGCTTCACTAATGGCGTGCAGCAACACATCACCATCACTGTGCGCGACGGTTTCATAAGGAGAGTCAATTTCAATTCCCCCTAAAGTAAGCCGTTTCCCGGTATTCAACCTGTGTTTATCACGACTGAATCCTATTTTATGCATCCCAGCATCAACTCCATTAGTTTCTGATCTTCCATGGTAGTGAACTTGATATTGCGTTCATCACCGGTGACAACAACCGCCGCATTACCGGTGAGATGTTGCACCAATGTCGCGTCACACGTGAAACTTCCGTCATCGCTCTCATAACGGCTGTAAGCCTCCCGAAGAAGGGCGGTCCTGAAACCCTGTGGCGTCTGAATCCGGTAGACGCCCTTCCGGTCGATATCGCTGAGGACTTTTTTGTCCTTTACACGTTTGATCGTGTCGTGCAGCGGAATCGCACAGGTTATCGCGTCATGGTGATTGAGTGCGCCAGATACGTTGTCAATGAGTGCTTCGGGCACTAAAGGGCGCGCGCCATCATGGATGATGACATGCTCGGTCTCAATCGCCTTTAGTCCTTCCTGGACACTTTCATTGCGCGTCTTTCCGCCCTTTACAACCAGAACGTTCTTTTCAGGAAACAGGGCACGGAACCGTGGCACATCATCCTTTGCGGCCACCACTATGATATTATGTATCCTGTCATGCTTCAAAAACGGCTCGACCGCATGACGGATGATGGCTTTTCCTTTGAGTTCATGCAATACCTTGTTATAGGGAAGGTCCGTCCTTGTTCCCTGACCGCCTCCGAGCACGATGACGTCAATCATCCTCGCCGTGCCTGCTCTCATAGACAAGATTATCGCTGACCAATATGTCGACGGGAATGTCATGAGGCTTGTTGGGAAGCGCCTCAACCCTGAACTTCTCGAAAACGACACCGACTTTTAGGCCTTGGAAATCCTTCAAAAAGTCGTCGTAGTAACCTTTTCCGTAGCCGAGGCGATACAATGCATCATCATACACAAGCCCCGGTACAATGACTGCGTCGAGGACGTTCTTATCGACCGGTTTGCTGTCTTTAGGTTCCTTGATGCCGAGTTGACCTGTTTCGAACTTTCCGGTGTCTTTGTAGAACACGATTTCCTCTTTGAAGGTCTTCGGGTAATACACTTCGTATGTGTCCGACAGCCCACGCACATCAATCTCGTTGCCAAGCGGATAGTATATGCCGATTTTTTCGAGCTCGTATTCCGCCAGAACATCCCGCAATGCAGCCATGAGAATATGATTGAGCATTTTGTGCAGCCTCGGTTCTATCTTGTTTCTTTCTTCTAAAAAGATCTTTCTGAGTGTCGGTTTATCCATCGTATCACCTGATTATGAAATAATTGTCTGCGGTATTGTCGTCCAATGCGATATTGAGCGCTTTTTCAGCACGCTGTGCTATCTCGTCAACCGGTTCGTCGAACATCTTGACGTGCGAAATGCCGAAACAAGGATATACCGTCTCGGTCACACTTCCGAATGTCATCCGGTGGTTGATGAGTTCGCCGCCCTCTTCAAGGGCGCGTTTGAGCATTTCGACTTTTCGGTGGTCGGTTACGACCATGGCGAAGCGAATGCCTGAAAGCCTGAATACGGAATGAATGTCCTTAAGAAAATGATAGGCGAGCTTCTTGATGTATTCACCCATCATCAGATCACCGATGTCTCGGCCGTATCGGTTGTTGATTTGTGGAATGTTTGTCAGTTCAAAGCTGACGATCGAGTAAGGGTTTCTTTGCCGGTTCAAACTCTGGATGTGCTCATAGTAGGCTCGGTCGATTTTGAGGTTGTTTAGAACCTCGATGTTCGTTTCAGGATACTTTTTCACATCCATGCCCTTGATTGTCATGATAAAAAGCGTGCGTTTTTCCTGTTTCATCATGCGGCCTTTTTCCTTGAACCAATGGTATTCACCATCTTTTTTCATACGGTATTGCGCCTTATATGTCGGTTTTTTTGAAGTCGCTTTGTTCAGAGTCTCCAAATAGGTGGTCTTGTCCTCCGGGTGCATTCTCATGAGAAATGCGTCAAAGGAGAACTCGTGATTGTCAAACGGAATCAGTTTGAGAAAATTCGTGGTTCCGAATACCATGTTGTCGTCACTGCGGAAAGCGATGCCGTCATCAATCAAATCAAGCATGTTGATGAATCGTTCTCTAAGCAGTTCGCTTCGATCGGCAAGATTGTCATATTCCTTTTTTAGTGTCTTGTATTTGTCTTTGGAACGATTTCCGATTTTCCCCTTCTTCCAATCAAAAAACAGGAGCGTAAACCCGAGGCCTGCAAAAACGTAAACCTGAAAATACCAGTAAGGAATCTCGGCAAGTTCGAAAACCATGAACAGCACATAGGCCGCAATCCCAGGAATCAGCAAGACGATGTCCAAATCGCCACGCTTGGAACGGATTTTTTTCACTAGCACAAAAAAGGCCCATATCAGAAGCACAAGCACTTCAGTATTCATGTGTTCCCCCATACTCTCACCCCTGCTTTCCTAATATCAATTCTGTTGTAGATATTTTTCAAGATAAAGCACAAGCGATTCGTGGGAAAGATCCTGATCAAGGTATCCGTTGATAGCAACACTGACCTGGCCGCTTTCCTCGCTTACGATCACTGTGAGCGAATCCGTTATTTCCGATATGCCGATGCCAGCGCGATGACGCGACCCGAGATATTTCGGTATCTTGCTCGACTCACTGGGCGGAAAATAGGCGCCGGCACATTTTATGATATTGTCCTTGATGATGATCGCACCGTCGTGAAGCGGTGTCTTCGGCATGAAAATGCTGCCGAGGAGTTCACTGCTCAAAGGCGCTTCGATTTGGAATGCGTTCTCGATGTAATCCTGCAGCGAAGTGCTTCGTTCAAACGTGATGATCGCACCGATTTTGTGACGAGAAAGGTAATCAATGGCATGCAGCAATTCTGTCTTGGAGGCTTCCTCGATTGTATTCGATGCTTTGAGACCGCTTTTTATACCGATAAAATCCATCATCGACTTGAACTCACTATGAACAAGCACCAGGAACACGACAAACGCCGGGATAATCCTGACTATCATCATGACTCTATTGTCTATCGAGGGAACGTTGGAGAATAGTTCATAGATGAACACACCGAACATCAAAAAAACGACCAGTTTCAAAACGCGATATGTGGCGGTGTTTATCTTGGCTCTCACGACTAAGGAAAAAATGGTCAAAAGGTAGATATTCAGCAATATAATGTCATAATTTTCCATCGCTTTTCACCTCCGTGAGAACACTTTCACTACATTTTCAATGCTTTTAAATTGTATCAAGACTGATTATACCATAGAATAGAA
>PWHE01000107.1 GCA_003554735.1 Mollicutes bacterium
ATGATCATTTTTCTGAGTCCGCTCAATGTCAGCGCCAGAAAAAGGACCCCGCTGATGAATACGGCCGCAAGCGCCGCTTCCCAGCTCAATCCGTACAGTCCGACAACCGTGAAGGTGAAGAATGCGTTGATGCCCATGCCCGGTGCCAGTGCGACCGGATAGTTTGCGACCATGCCCATGATGACTGCGGCGATCATCGATGCCATGACGGTCGCGAAGAAGACGCCCGCAATCGGCATTCCGGTGGTGCTCAGCATGCCTGAGTTCACCGGCAGGATATAGGCCATCGCGAGAAACGTCGTGAGTCCCGCGAGCAGTTCCGTCTTCAAAGTCGAACCGCGTTCCGACACTTTGAAGAAAGTGATGACTCTTTCCATTAAAAAAGCCTCCCGTATTTTTTGTGTCAGTACGCATACAAAAATAGGGAGGCATCTCTCAAGTTTATCATTATGAGTACCGTAGTTCCAACATTTAAGGTGTCGGAGTAGAGACAATCAGACCCTATTTCTGATCATATACGTTACTAACCGTTTTAATTCTATGCCAGACGGAAGGGGAATGCAAGAGGTTGAAAACACTTACATTGTTAAGTGTAAAATTTATGTTTAAATATCGAAAAGCGTATGTGGTGTATTCCTTTTAATCAAATCGGGTGAGTCATGTTTCGGAGAGTTGACCTTCGTGCTGACCGGAACGCCGACCAGTGAAGGGTTCGTTGCGTCGATGAGTGCATGCAAGGACTCAATGGATGCGTCTTTGTCCATCCATCGTTTAGCGGCTTTGGCATCGAGGATGACGGGCATGCGGGGGTGGTGACCTTTGATGTCATTGTTGGCCGCTTTTGTCAGAATCACGGCGGTGTGTCCTGTATTGGAAGGGTGTTTGCTGTAAAGTCCTGCGTAGGCAAAGCAGGGAGAATGGTCCGGGGTTTTGAAATGATAGGGGTGTTTTGAGGTTTGGTCCCACTCAAAAAATCCATCGGAGAGTATAATGCACCGTTTGTGTTCAAACGCACTTTTGAATGTCGGCTTCTCGCTTACTGTCTCACTTCGTGCGTTGATGAGCGGTCGCATGGAAGAACTGGGACTCCACCACGGCGGCAAAAAACCCCATTCGAACGCATTGAAATCATAGCGTGAGGCATCGAGGAAGATGCCGAGCACACTTTGGGATGGTGCGATGTTGTAACGAGGCACCTTGATGGATTCGGGCAGGGTGTCAAGGTCGAAGTGTTCCATTGTGTAGTTGAGCAACGCTTCTTCATCAAGCGTCAACGTAAATCGTCCGCACATGGTATCACTCCTCGAAGGTGAGGTCTCTTAACGATTCAAAATCCTCATCATCTAAGGTGAACGACAGTTTTGTGTTGGTTTTGATGTGTTCGGGGTTGGCCGAGCGTGCGACCGGAAGGAGGTCTTGCTCAAGTAAGAACCGAAGCGCGACTTGTGCTGTGGACACATCGTGTTTTTGCGCGATGGCTCTGAGTTTGGCGTCCCCGAGGTGTTTGCCTCGACTCAAAGGCGAGTAGGCTTCCACTAGAATGTTTTCGCTCTTGCAGAAGTCGACAATATCCTGTTGCGGATGTCCCACATGAAGTTTGATCTGGTTGGCATGGGGTTTTTCCACGCCATGCCAGAGGATGTTTTTGATGTCGTCTTCGTCAAAATTGGAGACCCCGATGGCGCATACACTGCCTTCTTTGTAAAGCATTTCAAGGCCCTGCCAGGCAGCCATGTTGCCTTCGTTGTTGATGGTGCCTTGTGATTCGAAAGGCCAGGGCGCGTGAATCAGGAACAGATCGAGATAATCGAGTTCGAGACGTTCCATGGTTTTCTCAAACGCTTCAAGCGTCTGGTCGTAATCTTTGATGGAAGGGTCGAGTTTGGACGTGATGAATATCTCCTCACGAGGGATGCCTGAATCTTTGATGGCGCGTCCTACATCCTGTTCATTGTTATAGATTTGCGCTGTGTCGATGTGGCGGTACCCGGCTTTAAGCGCTGTCAAGACAGCGTTGTAGGCGTCTTCGCCTCTTAGTGGTGCGGTTCCGAATGCGAGTTTGGGGATCGGGACGTCGTTACTGAGGGTGAACGTTTCGTTGAGGATTGTCATGGCGATGCCTCCTTCTTTGTTTCTTTCATGATATCAAATTTAAGTACGCTTCGCACCAAGTGAAAAATGAAAAGTGAATTTTATTTTTGCTGTGACAATTAGTGGTAGAATAGGGAAAAGAGGTGAAAACCATGAAAATAATTAAGCTGATTGCCTTGCTTGGTGTCATATCTATGAGCATTGTGTTATTGAACGGGTTTTTGCGTGGAAGTTTCAGCGAGGACGGCGCGCTCTTGCTTTCCAATCCTTGGGGCATTGTCTCCATAGTGGACCTTTATGTAGGATTCGCGATCTTTTCAATCTGGGTGGTCTACCGTGAAGGCAAGTCTCTCTCGGCGTTGCTCTGGGTGATTTCGATCATGATTCTCGGTTTTTTCTCTGCGAGTGTCTATCTTTACCTGGCGGCAAAAAGAGCTCAAGGTGATACGCTTTCTTTCATTCACGGCAAAGAAGCCTCGCGCTACAAGGAGGTTTAATGAAAATGGGCATGTTTCATGATATCCGTGATGAACTGAGATTGGTTCTCAAAGGCAAGACCGTCGATGCAATTCTTACCCCTGGTGTGTTTGTAGGGGTGAACGCTTGGTGTTCCTTGCAGGCCGCGGTCATCGTTGCGGTCGGGCTTTCGATTGTGCTGCTCCTTTTCAGGGCGTTTCGCAAGGAGACCGTCCAATACGGCGTGTTCGGTCTGCTTGGTGTGACATTCGCCGCCCTTTTTGCGTATTTGAGCGGCGAAGTGGCCGACTATTTCCTGCCTGGCATCATCGGCAGTGTGGCATTGGTTTTCATCGCGCTTGTAAGCCTCTTTGCCAAGCGTCCGCTGGCCATGCTCGCTTCACACCTCACCCGGGGATGGCCGATTGGATGGTATACACGGCGCGATGTGTATCCGGCCTACAACGAAGTGACCATATTCTGGACCCTGTATTTTGGCATCAGGGCAATGTTCCAGGTGGTCTTTTTCATCACGGACAATGTGACGGGCCTCACCCTGATGACAACCGTATTCGGCTTGCCGACGACCATCGGTGTTCTGATTGCGAGTTATATTTACGGCATCGCCCGATTGCGCCGTCTGGGCGGTCCCGGTGTGGAGGAATACCGTGAAGGGAAAACCCCGCCTTACAAGGGGCAGACACGTGGCTTTTAACGCGGTATTTTATTCATGAATGGTATTTTTATCTCCCCATCGATGTGGTATAATTGCTAGTGAGGTGAAAACGATGAACTTACCCAATCAACTGACCGTACTCAGGGTCCTGATCATCCCTTTTATGGTCATCCTTTATTATCTGGACAAAGCCTACGGCGAGCCGCTTACGCTGAATGGTTACTCCATCGCGATCGCAGTGCTTTTTATTTTGGCTTCCCTGACGGATTTCTTTGATGGCTATCTGGCCCGCAAGTGGCAGGTGATCACCGTGTTCGGGAAATTTTTGGACCCTTTGGCAGACAAGTTGCTTGTCATGTTCGCTTTGCTGATGCTGCAAGACATCGGCGTCATCCCCATGTGGATCGTCCTGGTCATCCTCATGCGTGAATTCATTGTGACCGGCATCCGTCTGATCGCAGTGGAAGGCGGCAACGTCATCGCCGCAAGCAAACTCGGAAAATACAAGACGGCCTCAACCATGGTGGCGCTCATCATCCTGCTTTTCCATGTTGAAGCGATTGTTCTGGCAGGCGTTTCTTTCAACATCGGCATGATCATTTTATACATTGCGACGGCACTCACCATCATTTCCGGCGCGGAATACATCATCAAGAACCAGCACAGCTTCAAGGATACGTCGAATCACTAAAAGTAAAACACGCTGCTTTGACGTATCATGCATTATGAAGGAGGAATAATCAGTGGCTAAAAAAGATGAACGACAAAAAGCTTTGGACCAAGCAATGAAAGATATTGAAAAAACCCACGGCAAAGGTTCGGTGATGCTGCTTGGAGACGAAGGGGCACGCCGTGAGATCGACAAGGTGCCTTCAGGTTCCCTGGCGCTTGATTTGGCACTTGGAATCGGTGGCTATCCACGCGGAAGGATCATCGAAATCTATGGACCGGAATCATCCGGTAAGACGACCTTCGCGCTGCATGCCATCGCGCAGGCACAGGCGGCCGGAGGCTATGCCGCCTTCATCGACGCCGAACACGCGCTAGACCCCAAATACGCTGAAGCGCTCGGTGTGGATACCGACAACCTGATCATCTCGCAACCCGATACCGGGGAACAGGCGCTCGAGATCACCGAGGCGCTGATCCGGTCGAATGCGGTTGACATCGTGGTCGTAGACAGTGTCGCCGCCCTTGTTCCGGAAGCCGAGATACGCGGTGACATGGGAAGTTCGCATGTCGGCCTGCAGGCCCGTCTGATGTCTCAGGCGATGCGCAAACTATCGGGCGCAATCTCCAAATCGAACACGACCGCGGTATTCATCAACCAGATTCGTGAGAAAGTCGGCGTCATGTTCGGAAACCCCGAAACCACTCCGGGTGGTCGCGCACTTAAATTTTACAGCTCCGTACGCGTTGAAGTCAGACGCGGGGAACAGCTTAAGATCGGCAATGACATTGTCGGAAACCGCACCAAACTGAAAGTCGTCAAAAACAAGATCGCCCCGCCTTTCAAAACAGCGGAGGTCGACATCGTCTATGGCGAAGGCATCTCCAAAGAAGGGGAAGTCATCGACATGGCCGTCGACTTTGAACTGATCAAGAAAAGCGGTTCATGGTTCTCCTATGAAGGCGAAAAAATCGGCCAGGGCCGTGAAAACGTGAAAAAGTATCTAAAAGAAAACACGAAACTTTACGACACGCTTGTCGAACAGGTTCGCGAGCAATTGAACAAACCCGCCGCTTCATAAAAAAGAGGCTTCCGGAAATTTCCGGAAGCCTTTATTTATGGGATTATCCCAGTAGAAAACCGATGACGTTTTCCATCTTTTCGTTTGGTATGCCGCTGTATGGAACGACGATATCACCGGGCCTTTCCCGGAAAGTGCGGTATGTGAAATTGAGCTTGTGAAGACGGTTCAGAATTTGTTTTTTTGTCTTTTCTGTATTGGTCGAAATCACAAAATGCATGTTGCTTTGAAGTCCGTAAATCGAGTATTCATCATCGTTGTTCAAATATGGTTTGAGTGCGAATTTCAAGGAATCGTTTTTCTTTTTCGAACGATTCGCAAGACGTTTGAGGTGTCTTTGGTAATGTCCTTCGATGATGAAGCGGGCCATGGTGAGCTGGTCGATTTTGCTAATGGTCTGGGTGAAACGGTCCGGGTCGTACCTTTCCCGCAGTGTATCAGGAAGCACCATGTAGCTCATTCGGAAGGAGATGAGCGTGTTTCTGGAAAAAGAACCGACATAGATGACCCGGTTTCCCTTGGAAAGCGAGTGGATGGCGGGAATCTGATAAGCGTTATAGCGGAAGAGGAAGTTGTAGTCGTCCTCGACGATGTAGGCATCGTTATCACGGGCGTATTTTATGAGTTTTTGCCGTTCTCCGATGGGAATGACATTTCCTGAAGGGTAGGTGTTGGAAGGAGATAGGTAGATGAGATTCGGTTTCGCATCTATGAGGGCGTCAATGTCTTCACAGGCGTGCATGGTGTAATCGAGGGTCTCAAAAAGGGTAATCGCACGTTTGAAACCCGGTTTGAGATAAGCGGCGCTACGTTCGCCGATGAACGGTGTGATTTGAAGTAATAGCTGCTGAATGCCTGAGGCGACCACGATGTTATCCGTCTGCGTGTAGACATCCCGCATCGTTCTCAGGTGGTATTGGATCGCTTCTTTGAAGCGTCGCTCACCGGTGGAAAGGCAGGGGGAATAAAGGTCGCTTTCCTCGACGAACAGGGTGTTCATGATCTTCCGGTATGTGTCGGTGTCGAAAAGGTCCTCCGTCTGACGTTCGTTGGGGAAATGGTCCCGTTCCTTTTTGGCATCGCGCGGATTGTGAACATCATTCGTAGGCATGGCCTCGACGTCAAGCGAGAAGTAGCCTTTTTTGGGACGGCTCTCGACGTAACCCTCGATCAACAGTTGCTGGTAGGCGTTTTCGGCTGTTGTCGTGGAACATTGCTGCTTGAGGGAAAGTGCCCGGATGGAGGGCATTTTTGTTCCGGGCGGAATTTCGCCTGAAACGATGCGGTCGCGAAACGATTCGTAGAGTTTGATGTAAAGCGGTTTTTGGTTGTTTTTCTTCATTGGTCTGTCCACCTTTAAAAAGGGTTATTCTGTCCATTTAGAAATGGTCACAAAACCATTATAATGGATAATGGATAAAAGATAAACCAAAAGGGTGATAATATGACAGACAAACTACGTAAACAACTCGATGGTGGCGTCATCATGGACGTCATCGATGAAAACCAGGCGAAAATCGCCGAAGCGGCGGGCGCTCGTAGCGTCATGGCGCTGGAAAGCGTTCCGGCTGATATCCGCAAGGAAGGCGGCGTGGCCAGGATGAGCGACCCGGCACTGATCGAAAAGATTCAGAAGGCCGTGAACATCCCGGTCATGGCGAAAGTAAGGATCGGTCACCTCGGTGAGGCATCCATTCTCGAAGCGTTGAACATCGATGTGATTGACGAAAGCGAAGTCCTCACGCCGGCCGACCATCAGTATCACATTGACAAGAAACAATACAAGACCCCGTTTGTGTGTGGAGCGAGGGATCTTGGCGAAGCCTTGCGCAGGATAAGCGAAGGCGCATGGATGATTCGTACCAAGGGTGAAGCCGGCACCGGCGACATCTCCCAGGCGGTCAATCATATGCGCAAGATGAATGAGCAGATCGGTCATGCAAAAGGGCTTTCAAAAGACGCATTGTACGATTATGCGAAATCGATCGGCGCCCCCCACGATCTCGTGCTTTATGTGCATGAGCATGGAAGATTGCCGGTGCTTAATTTTGCGGCCGGAGGCGTGGCGACACCAGCCGACGCGGCTTTGATGATGAAGCTCGGGTGCGACGGGGTATTCGTCGGCTCGGGAATCTTCAAGAGCGACAACCCTGAGAAAAGGGCTCGCGCCATCGTCGAAGCCGTCAAACACTACGACGACGACAAGAAGGTTGCCGAACTGTCCAAAGGGCTTGGCAAAGGCATGAAAGGCATGGCTTACAACACACTTGAAGAGAAGTATGCGGACAATTGATCAAAGAGCGGATTTTTTCCGCTCTTTTTTCTTTTCCGCACGTGTTTTAAGCAATGAATAATGTTTGACTTTTACGCTTTCGACACTGTATAATGAAAGATACAATTTGTTGTAACTCATTGTTACTTTTATGAATGATGCATAGCCAGCCTAAAAGGCGTTAGATTGAAAAAGGATATACCCAACACACGAACGGAGGAATTAATATGGAAACGCTTATATTAATCGTCTCCGGTTTGCTACTTTTGATTGTGGGGATTTCCGCGGGTGTCATCATCCGTGCAATCCTTGTTGAAAAAGGCTTTGACAAAGCTCAGTCTGAAGCGAAACAGATTATCGACGACGCGGAGAAACAAGCAGAAAAGACAAAACGTCAATCCATCCTGGATACCAAACAGGAGATTCACGCGCTTAAAAATGAAACGGACAAAGAAATAAAAGAAAGAAAACAGGAGATTGCTTCACAAGAGAATAAGCTGTTTCAAAGAGAAAAAACTCTTGATAACCGAGCCATGAACCTGGACCGCCGTGAATCGAATATCGATCGCAAGGAAGAGCAAGTTGAACAAAAGAAAGAAGCCTTGGAAGAAAAGGACAGCAAACTAGAGCGTTTAATAGAACAACAGAACGAGAAACTGGAAGAAATCGCGAATTACACAGAAGACGAAGCGAAAGACCTGATTTTCAAACGAGTGGAATCAGAAATGAGCCAACAAATTGCACAGTACATGAAAGACGAAGAAGACAAGGCGAAACTCGAAGCGGACAAGAAAGCGCAACACATTCTCGCCTTCGCCATGCAGAAATACGCACAGGACGTCACTTCGGAACGTACCGTCAGTGTCGTCAACCTGCCGAACGATGACATGAAAGGCCGCATCATCGGTAGAGAAGGAAGAAACATCCGTACCATCGAAGCGTTGACCGGTGTCGACCTCATCATCGATGACACCCCCGAAGCCGTCGTGCTCTCAGGCTTCGACCCGATTCGTAGAGAAATCGCGAAACGCTCACTTGAAGCGCTCGTCAGTGACGGCCGGATTCATCCGGGCCGCATTGAGGAAGTCGTCGAGAAAATGCGCGAGGAAGTGGACCGTTTCATCCGTGACAAAGGAGAAGAGGCCATTTTCGAAGTCGGAATCGGCAAAGTCCATCCCGATCTTGTGAAATTGCTTGGTCGTCTCCACTTCAGAACATCCTACGGACAAAACGTCCTCAGACACTCCATCGAATGTGCCTTTCTCTCCGGCAAAATGGCCGCAGAGATCGGTGAAGACGAAATTTTGGCCCGCCGTGCCGGTCTCATCCATGACATCGGCAAAGCCGTCGACCATGAAGTGGAAGGCTCACATGTCGAAATCGGCTTCAATATCGCAAGCAGATACAATGAGCCCAAAGCGGTTCTGGACGCCATCAAGTCACACCACGGCGAGGTTGAACCTGAAACCATCATAGCCGTGCTCGTGGCCGCATCGGATGCATTGAGCGCCGCCAGACCGGGTGC
>PWHE01000049.1 GCA_003554735.1 Mollicutes bacterium
AAATCCGATTCGTCGGTCGCAAACAGCATGAACAGATACTCCGCAAAGAAAAATACCAGGATGAAGACGCTGAAGAAATAGATGAAAAGCAATTTGGTCGCGTGTTTGACGACATCATGAAGTCTTTTGAAGAATTCCGCGCCATAGTTGAATCCGACAATCGGCACCATCCCTTGGACAAGGCCGAAACCAGGCATCAAGGTAAAGCGGATGAGGCGGTTGATCACCCCGTATATCGATATGTAAAGTGCCGGATTGACCGTCGCGTAGTGGTTGATGAGATTGTTGACGATGATGATGAGGAACCCGCCCATCGCGGTTCTCACAAATGAAGGAAGACCGACTTTGAAAATCTCGCCGATCATCTGAAAGTCAATCTTGTGGATGGTCGGAAGATGGATTCTGAGCGCGCTTTCAGGTTGGAGAGCCTTATAGAATATATAAATGAAAGAACACGTCTTTCCGATCAGTGTCGCCCATGCGGCACCGGCTACGCCGAGGCCAAGTCCCCAATCAAATATGAAGATCGGGTCCAGGATGATGTTCACAACCGCCCCGATGATCAAGGATATCATGGCGGCCTTCGGTCGACCTTCCGCTCGTATCAGGTTGTTCATGACCACCGACATCGAAAAGGGAACCAGGGCGAAAACTAAAATGGTAAGGTATCCGCGTGCGTATTCGATGTTTGTTTCGGTCGCACCGAACACCCTGAGCAAGGGATCCATGAAAACGAGTGTCAAAGCACCGATAAGAATCGCCACCACGAGGTTCGTGATGATGGCGTTGTTGACGCTCCTTCTCATGGCTTCCTTGTCCTGTCTTCCGTACGCTCTGCTGAAAACGGACGAGCTTCCGATTCCGATCATGATGCCGATCGCGAGCACAATCATGTGAATGGGGTAGGCGATCGAAAGCGCCCCGATGGCGATTTCGCCGACTCCTCTGGCCACGAAGAACGTGTCCACAAGATTGTATAACGCATTAAAAGCCATCGCGGCGGTCGCCGGAATGGCCAGTTTTAAGAGAAGTTTTTTAACGTCCATGTTTCCCAACATGTAACTGCGTTCTGATTCATTCATTATTTTTCACCCACAACCATTATAACAGTTTGTCATGTTTTGTTAAGTGCCTCGCACCGCTTTTTCCAAAAAAAGCGTTTCACCCGCCAAGGATGAAACGCAATAAGGCATGATAGAGGTCGATGATGCCGCGATCTTGGATCTCTACGATGTTCAAGACACGGATGACGGTGTGAAACGGTTCCGTCTCAGGATACCGAAAACCGGCGGTGATGATAAGAAGGATGAGAATGGCGATGACCAAGGCTATATAGAAAAGCCTGCTCGCAAAGGATACCGATGTTGTTCCGTTCATCTCAGCGATTTTCTCATCGAGCGCATCAATCCGTTCATTCAATGTATGAATCGCTTCAGTAAGCTGTTCAAGCGTCTCTCCATCCGTTTCATTCCCGGGGGGTGTTTCTTTTGGCGCCGCCGCTTCTTCCTGTTCGCTTCTCGCGGTATAGTTGATCGGGTCGACGGGTATCGCGTTTTCCATGAGAAAACGGATCGCCAGTTCTTTATCCATGTAGGTCGATATGCTGAGCGCTTCACGCTTCGCAATCATTTCGAGGTCTTTGATCTTTGCGCTTTCAATCTTCTTTTCCAATGCTTCGTCGAGTTTGTCTTTTTTCTTGAGCATTCTGAGCAACATCTCTTTGAACATCGGTTTGGTGATTGTCTTTGGGATATTGACTTGGTACTTGCGTCCGATCCTTGCGATTTCATCGACACTGCTGGTCTTATTCAAGATGATTTTGAGATCGTTCGTACGCAGCCCGTCGAGTGTGCCCTCCGCGTCATGGAAATAAAGGTTCATGCTCTCGCTCAGTGTTTCGATGGTTTCGATGGTGTTCGGTGTTTCATCAAGGCTGTCAAGCAACATGCCATACACCGCATCGTCAACGTTCCTGTCTTTCCCCGTAGATAGCACGAGTTCCCAGAGCTTCTCCTTATACTTGTAAAGCAGACGCTCGTCGTCATAATACACAAGTTCACTCTCACACTGGGTCTCACTGAGCTGGTCGAACCGTTCGATTCGATCCAGGCGTTTTTTATCCACGAGACCGAGTTTGTTGTCCTGGTCCTTCTTTTTCTCGATGAGGGCCGTTTTTTCTTTTTCCACGGAATCCTCAAGCAGCGTTTTAAGCATGGCAAAACGTTTTTCGCGCGGAATTGAGAACGTGCCTTCATCCATGAACTGGCGCATCAGGCGCACCGGACTTTTCACGAGGGCGTCGATATGATTAAAGATGTCGACGTTCCTGCCGTCATAACGAATCACTTTGCTTTCCATTCCCCTACCTCCAATGTCTTCCTTCTTCTATAGTAGCATGCGCAAGGCTTTTTGCAAATTAAAATCCCGCATCGAATGGATGCGGGAGGGATGATTATTGGTTTTGATGGACGACGATTTGCGGGAAGGGGATCTCGATGGCGTTACGGTTGAGGAACTGGACGAGTTCGTGGCGGATTTTACGTTCGATCATCCAATGGTTGCCGTTCGTTGTCTTCGCCATGATGCGCATGTTGATGCTTGAATCGGCGAGTTCAGTGACACCGAGGAATGACGGGGTCTCGATGATTTCATCGTATTTTTCCATCAGCGTTTCGACAAATTCGGGCATGATCTCGGTGACCTTGGAAAGGTCTGTGTCGTAGGCCACTCCGAAATCAACCAGTGCGATGGTGTTGTTCCTGGACCAGTTGATGACTTGGGAAATGCTACCGTTGCTGACAATCAGTTCGGATCCCATGAAATTTCTGAGTGTCGTATTCCTTAGATTCATACCAACGACATTGCCCCTGAATCCGCCGACTTCAATGGTTTCACCGACGTTGTAAACATTGTCGACAATAAGGAAAAATCCGGAGATGACGTCGCGAACAAGGTTCTGTGCGCCGAACCCGATAGCGAGGCCGAGGATCCCCGCGGTGGCAAGAATCGGTGTGATATCGAAGCCCAGTTCGGTGATGATCAGCATGAGAATGATGAACCAGACCACCACTTTGAAGGTCACAAACGTCAGCGACGCCAACGTTTTGCCTCGTTTTTGCTCTTTCGATTTGGCAAAGGCGCGATTGATCGACCGTTTTCCCACTTTAAGCACAATACGTGCCAAAATAATCCATAGCACAATCACAACAAGGGTGACAAGCATGGAAGCAAGTTCCTCTCTTATTCTTAGAGTGCTCATGAAAAAGTCAAGAAGCATTGCGCGTAGTTCATTCATTATTCCACATCCTTTTTTATACTATCTAATTATGATTTTAACGCTTTTTCAGGCCCAAACCAAGTGTAAAGCGCAAATAAGTCTTCATAACTCAAATCTTTCAATGTGTAGGTCGCGCTCTGATTGGCGCTCAAGACATTGATTTGCAACGTGCAGAGCCTGCGGAAACGCTGCAGTATGCTGCGGTTCAAGAGCATGCTCTGGATATGGGGTTTCTTGGTGAGGGTCGTCTTTCTGGCGAGCAGACGGGTCCGGAGCATAAGATTGTTCTTATCCATGTAATGACCGCCGTCCTTGTAGCGGAGCCAGCCCAGGAATAGGGCCGGAATCATCAGAAGGAAAAAGGCTATCGTGTAAAACCAGAAAAAGGGCAAGGGAATGAGAAAAACAAACGGAAGCGCGGCGCGAATCAAGTAGCGTCTTCGGCTCTTTTTCGGCAATGGTGTCAAGGTGTGCTTTACGGCATATTCCGGAATGAATCGTGACAAGAATCGCTGCACGTTTCGTGTATGGATGATTGGAATCAGCGAGATTCTGAACGCATCCTCGTACTCGCTGCCTCCGGCCACTTCCGCCTGGATGGACGCAAGAGAGAACGGCTGTCTCAGAACGCCTTCTTCAATGTATATGGACTGGATGCGATGAAACTGGATGCTGAACTCCTTGCGAACGATCAGTCCGCGTGATATTTTCAACCGGTCGCCTTCGTGCTTCACTGTGAAAAATGCAAAACGGATAAGAAACCGGATGGTGGAAAGCCCCCACGAGAGCAACAATAAAAAAGCGAGCACGATCATGATCCCAATCAGAGACGTTGCCACAATGGAATCGACGATGACTTCCATCACCGTCTCGGGAATGACCGCGAGCAACTGGGAGAAAATGATCCCGAGCACACCGAAAATGAGTCCCACACTCCCGCTTGTCACTCCGGCGACAAGCAGTCTGTCAAAGCTAAGTTCAAGGGTCGGTCCGTCTGAATCGCTTGTGTGGGTATCGGTCGTGGCCATGTCTTGGGCCAAGCGTTGTTTCAAACGGTCGGCCTCTTCTTTTGAAAGCGCCGATATGTGAAACTCCGACTCCCCCGAGGACGCGGCGGTCTCAATGTGAAGCGAAACAAGGGAAAACATCCTCAGAATGATGCCGGCCTCTGTGTTGATGGTCTGTATGCGGTCTTTCTTGATGGTCCGGTCCTTCTTGATGAGGACGCCTTTTTTGATGTGCAGCGAGCCATTATCGTATTCATATTTGAAAAAGAGCCAGCGAATGAACCCGAAGATTAGAAGAAATGCCAGCACACCGCTCATGAATATGAGGTATCCGGGTGAAACGCCGAGCCCGTTTTGCCCGGTGAGTTGCACCAGGAAACTGATTCCGATCGGAAGGAGAAGGCTTCTGAGTTCTCTGAAAAAACCCGTCACAATCACAATGGGATGTTGGCGTCGCATCAGACATCCTCCTCACTGAGGAGAGCAAGATGGGCGATCTGCCGTCTCAATGATTCGGCGGTTTTCTGTTTGAGCGCCGGAATCTTGTGAACGGTTCCGGCGGTTGATACGCTCAACGTCGCCAGATTGAAAAGCCTCATAATCGGGCCGTGTTCCGTATCCACATGCTGAATGCGCACCATGGGCACAAGCGAACGCTTAATCACAATGATGCCGTGCTGAATATCGAGTGCGTCCTCCGTAATCTCATACCCCCAATAAATCATGCGTATCGTCGGAATGATCAAAACATGGGTAACAGCAAGCAAAATCGCAAACCCAAGCAATATGAACCCTATGAACAAAGGAAGGTCCAACCAGAAACGTCGGACGATGAAATACGTTGCGACAAGCAGAAATTCAAACGTCGCGTATATGCATCCGCGGATGCGCCATGCGATTTTCGCTTTTTCGTCAATGCGTTCTTTCGGTCGTGGTATCCTCATGCAATCACCTCTCATTCGATTATACCCAAAATATCTTTCACTTTAAAGAAAATGTGCGAACAAAATTGAATTGTCGATTTTTTGACATTCAAAGTAAATAATATGTTATCATGTTTCTAGAAAAGACAAGGAGTGAACAGCCATGAACTTAGCGATGCAACGCGACATCATCATCTGGATGCAGGGATATTCCAACCCCTTCACGGATTTCTTTTTCAATTTCATCAGTTTCTTCGGTGAACCGGAGTTTTATATCCTGCTGCTCGGTTTCGTCTACTGGGTGGTCAATAAAAAAGCGGGCGAATTCCTGGGCGTCACACTCGGTTTCTCAATCAGCCTCAACAACATACTGAAAGGCGTATTCAATATCGACCGGCCGTTCATCACCTATGCCGACGACATCATCAACATGCGTGGCTATTCGGCTACCGGTAGCGCCTTCCCAAGCGGTCATGTCCAAGGGTCGAGTACGGTTTTTTATGCTCTGGCCTCCTACTACAGGCGACGGTTCCTTTGGATATTCGCCTCAGTCATGCTTGTTCTGATGATGGTTTCCCGCATGTTCCTGGGCGCACACTATCTTGTGGACACCGTCGCAGGGGGTGTGGTGGGCATCGTCGTCGCCACCGGCGCATACCGACTTTATGAAAAGGTTCATATCGATGAGCAGCGTCTTCACAAACTCTATTTGATTGTGCTCGTGGCATTGCTGCCGGCGGTATTCCTGATCGATGTCAACGATTTTTTCAGAGGATACGGCATTTATGCGGGCATCATCCTTGCGGTCATGTATGAGAAAAAGCACGTCAATTTCAGCTACGACATTTCACTTGCCAAAAAGGCCTTGCGTTATGTCCTTGGTGTGGCAAGCATGATGGCGGTCATGATTCTCCTCGGCGAACTCTTCGCACTGCTTGGTTTTGAAGACGGAAGCTTCGGCAAGAACTTCCTCGATCTGATCCGTTTCTTCGTCATCGCTTTCGTCGGTTTCGGACTGTATCCCAAGCTCTACACCAAACTCAATTTCTAGCATTTCATTATTGTAATCCCGCTGAAGTGCTGTTATAATTGACATGGGCACTCAAGGGGCTCCCATTACGAATGGGAGCTCTTTTTTTATATTAGGATATCCATACTCAAAAGGACGGTGATCACTATGCACAACACCAAATACATCTTTGTGACCGGAGGGGTTGTCAGCTCACTCGGCAAAGGCATCACCGCATCTTCACTCGGACGCATTCTTAAAAATCGCGGCCTGAAAGTATCGATGCAGAAATTCGATCCCTACATCAATGTCGACCCCGGTACCATGTCACCCTATCAGCATGGCGAAGTCTTTGTGACGCAGGACGGTGCGGAAACCGACCTCGACATCGGGCACTACGAGCGGTTCATCGATGAAGAGTTGAACCGATACGCCAACATCACAACCGGTAAGATTTATCAGGAAGTCATCAACAAAGAGCGCCGCGGAGATTATCTGGGCGCGACCATACAGGTCATCCCTCATGTCACGGATGCGATCCAGGACAAACTCCGCGAAGCGGCGAAGACCACGAATGCCGATGTCATCATCACCGAAATCGGCGGGACGGTCGGCGACATTGAAAGCTTGCCTTTCCTTGACGCCATAAGACAATGGCGTAACGAAATCGGTGAAGAAAACACATTCTACCTTCACACCACGCTTGTGCCATACTTGGAAGGAGCGAAAGAACTAAAGACGAAACCGACCCAGCACAGCGTCAAAGAGCTCAAATCCCTCGGCATCGATCCCGATGCCATCGTGCTAAGAAGCTCACATCCGATCACCGATGAAATGAAAGAAAAAATCGCGCTTTTCTGCGATGTCAAAAAAACCTCCGTCATTGAGGCATTGAACGAAACCATCATCTACGAGGCTGCGAACAACCTGAAACGTCAAGGCCTTGACGGCATCATCTGCGAACATTTCAACTTCCCTGAAAAAGAGGCCGACATGCGTGAATGGAACGCGATGATCGACACCATTCGCAACCTCGACACGCACGTGACCATCGGAATCATCGGAAAATACACTGCGCTTAAAGACGCCTATCTCAGTGTTTCCGAAGCCTTGGTGCACGGTGGCTACCCGCTCGGCGTAGACGTCAGGATCAAATGGATCGACGCCGAACACCTTGAAAAGCATGACGTCAAGGACACCCTTGCCGATATTGACGGGTTGTTGGTGCCAGGAGGCTTCGGTTCACGCGGCACCGAAGGCAAGATGAACGCCATCCGCCATGCAAGAAAAGAGGGGCTCCCGTTCCTGGGCATCTGCTTCGGCATGCATCTTGCGACCATTGAATTCGCCCGGAGCATCCTTGGCATGGACGACGCTTCAAGCACGGAAATCAACCCCGCGACATCCCATCCGATCATCGACTTGCTTCCCGATCAGACGACGGAGACCTACAAGGGAGCGACCATGCGACTCGGCAATTATCCGTGCGCACTCGAAGAAGGCTCACTCGCTCACCGTCTGTACCGATCACCGTTCATTGTCGAAAGGCACCGACATCGCTATGAATTCAACAACGCTTATAAACAAGCGATGGAAAATGCCGGCATGCGTTTCAGCGGAGTCTTCGAGGACAAGGGGCTTGTGGAAATCATCGAACTGGATGACCACCCCTATTTTATCGCCGTACAGTTCCACCCTGAATTCAAAAGTCGCCCCACCCGGGCCCATCCGCTTTTCCAAGGCCTTGTGGAGGCCGCAAAAAAAAGATCATCGCTCCTCTGATGATCTTTTTTACTGGAATGTTGTCCTGAGCGCGTCAATGAATCGACGCATCAAGGCCATGTGCGTATCGTAGTTCAGAAGCATCTCCTCACTGTCGCGCTTGCGTTTCGCATGCACGTAAGCGTTTCTGAGCTGACGCGGGGATTTTCGGCCTCTTCTTCCCTCACCGCCCGGAAACAGTCTGACAATCGAATCGCGGTCGAAAGGAAAGTCAAAATATGTTGCGGCTTTGATGATGTTCGGAAGAAACAGTGTCTTCGGGGGCAGTTTTCCGTTATCTTTTTTATAGAAGCGTATCAGTTTCTGAGCCCCGATTTCACAGTCGATATAGGTTTCTAGATAAAGGGCGATTTTGTGATTGACGGTCAGGTTGTATGTCGTGTCAAGCAGCGTGTCAATGGCTGTTTTTCGTCTTTTCAAGGTCTTCACTGGTATAGATTTCCTCTTTCAGGACACCGACGTAGGGAAGATTCCGGTAACGGTTCTGATAATCGAGCCCGTAGCCGACCACGAAAAGGTTGGGGATGTGCTTGCCGATGTAATCGGGCACATACGGGACGTTTCGCCCGCCCGGTTTGTCAAGCAGCGTCACGACCTTCACGCTTTCCGCGCCGCGGTAATGAAGAAGATCCATGACGGCCTTGATGGTGCGGCCGGAATCGACAATGTCTTCGACAATCAGGATATGACGGCCTTTGACCGGGACGTCTAGGTCCTTCTCGATTTTGACGTCGTGATGCGACGTCACGCCTCCATGATAGGAAGAAACGTCCATGAAACCGAGTTCCAAATGGAAGTCGAGCCGTTTGCACAAATCGCTCATGAATGGGACGCAACCGTTGAGCAGTCCCACAAGCAAAGGGAATTTAGTCTCATAATCCCGGGTCAGTTCGGGTTTGAGACGTTGAATGATCGTTTCGATCTCCGGTTCGGAGACGACCGTTTTTTCAATATCGTTATCAAGCATGATGGGCACCACCTCATATTTATTATCTTTATTCTAACAAATGTGAGCGGTTCGTAAAGGTTTTTTTGCCTTATTTGAATGAGACGGGTTTGTTCGTATGGGCCGATCGGTAAATGGCATCGATGATGCGGTTGATTTCGTAGCCTTCTTGCGCTTTGACAAATGGTGCTTCATACTTCAGAATGCTTTCGATCCAGGCGTCCGTTTCCCATTTCGCAGCGTCCGCATGGGGCAGTTCGATGGTTTCACTCACGTAGCCTTCATCCGAGACGTAATTGAGGGTCAGTCCGTCGTGGATGGTCGCGCCCGCTTTCGTGCCATGCACTTCCAGGATGTTCTCGCCTTCATCGGTAGTGTTGAGCGCATAGGAACATTCGAGGTTGATGGTTGTCTTGTCGGTCGTCTTGATGAAAGCGAATGCGCTGTCTTCAACGTCATACGTGGCATGGTCGAACGGACCGAACTTGTTGACTTTGTTTTCATGGGAAAGTTTCGTATAGTGAGCGCCAGCCACATAAGCGATGGTGGGAAAACCGAGCAGATGAAGGGATAAGTCGAGCACATGGGAACCGATGTCGATGAGCGGACCGCCACCCTGAATCGTTTTGTCGGTGAACGTGCCCCAGCTTGGGGTCCCGCGTCTGCGAATCGATTTCGCCTTGATGTGGTAGATTTCTCCCAGTTCACCTTCTTCGATCATCGATTTGAGGCGACGGATGTCGGCACGGAAACGGTTCTGGTATGCGACAGTGAGAAAGCAATCATTATGTTTTGCGGCATCGAGCATAGACCGGGCCTCTGATTCGTTCCTGGCCATCGGTTTTTCCACCATCACATGTTTTTTATTCGCCAACGCACGAATTGCGAAATCGTGGTGGGTATCGTTCGCGGTGAGGACATGGACGGCATCGATGGAGGGATCCTCAAGCAGTGCGTCCGCCGTGTCATACACGCGTGCATTGGCGCTGCCAAACTGTTTTTTCGCCTGGACCGCTTTGGAGCGGGTCCGGTTATGAAACGCGTCGAGCGAGACTCGCTCGTGTTTAACGAGGTTGGGGAGATGCTTTTTGAACGCGATTTCTCCGCAACCGACGATGCCGATACGTACTCTTTTCATAATGTGCCTCCTAGGTTTTTTTGATCAGCGCATACCCTTTTTCACCGATGCGCGGGTTTCCTGTTGCCGGGTCATGGTCAAGGTCGCCAAGCAGGATGTGTCCGTCGAGCACACTTTTACAGTCCAGAGTTATGGCCTTGCCGCGGTTGAAAACGGCCTGAAGGTCACCCTTTTCAAGGATGATGACGTCTTCACTGGCATGAGAGACAGTGAATCGGGTTGCTTTGAAAGCCGGTTCTTCAGCGTAAAGGGCGATAAGACGAGTCAGGTAGGTTTTAAGTGTGATATCCTGACGGGCTTCGTCCCATATCATGCAGCGCCGATTGTCGGGATCCTCCTCGCCTTGCATGCCGACCTCCCCGCCATAGAAGACACTCGGGCTACCAGGCAGAAGGAACATGAACAGATAAATCTGTCTGAGCAGGAGCGGATCGCCTTCAAGGTGTGAGGCGATACGTTTCGTATCGTGTGAATCAAGCAGATTGAAAAGGTTTTTCACGACGACTTCCGCATAGGAGACATAAGTCTCTACAAGCGCATCTTTCAGTGTTGTCGCGTCAAAGTCTGGATGAGCCGTTTTGGAATAAAACTTCCAAAGCGGGAACGTGAACTCGTAATTCATGACACTGTCGTGCTGATCCCCTTCAAGCCATGGCCCCGAATGGTCCCAGTTCTCGCCTAGGATGAAACAGTCCGGCTTCACGGCTTTGACGGTTTTGCGGAAATCACGCCAGAAATCATGGGATATCTCGTTGGAGACATCGAGACGCCATCCGTCGATGTCGAAAGTCTCTACCCAATAGCGGGCGACATCGAGCAAGTATTGTCTGAGTTCCGGATGTGCGGTGTTGAGTTTCGGCATCCGGGGTGTGAAGGCGAATGTGGCATAAGGCGGAAGCTCCCCGTTCTTGATGGCAAGTTTGAAAGAAGCCTCGTCGCACGGCAGCGATCGAATATAGAAATAGTCGTAATACGGGCTTTCCTTGCCGTTTTTTACCACATCAAGGAAGAACGGGTGTTGGTGGGAGACGTGATTGAATACGGCATCAAGCACCACCTTGATGCCTTTTTCGTGCGCGGTATTTACAAACGTCTTGAACTCTTCTTTTGTGCCGAATTGGGGGTCGATCTCAAAATAGTCGACGGTGTCGTACTTGTGCGCCGAAGGCGCTTTGAATATGGGCGTTAGATAGATGCCGCTGAACCCCATCGATTTCAGATAGTCGAGTTTCTCGGTCATCCCTTTGATGTTGCCGCCGAAAAACATCCGGTTGTCATAAGCGTCCACGTCTTCCCACTCATACGTGGCCTTTAGCGGATTCTCATAATTATGGAAACGGTCCGGAAAGATGGAGTACCATACGGTATCCTTGACCCATGAAGGGGCAGTGTAGCAATCTTCTTCAAGAATATAAGGAAAATTGAAGAAATTGTCGAGGTTCTCCTTTTCCAGTGGCGCTTCATGAGTGTCCGCGAGATATTGTGAACCATAGACATAGCGTCCATCAACAAGAAAAGCGTACTTGGTGCGCCGGGTGGGTCGGTTCAGTTTCACAATCAAATGGTCATGTTCACTGCTGTGTGTCTCAATATCCATTTTCCGTATCTCACTATCCCATGAAAACGTTTTCTCATTATCGCTTCGTTTCCAAGCAAAAGGATCTCCATAGATGATTTCGACTTTGGACGATTTTTCTTTCAATACTTTAAGTCTTATGTGCAATGTATTAATATCGCTTGCATAAGCCATTTCTGATTTCGGTCTGTGATGAAAGTAATGTTTTTTCATGTAGCACCTCTTGTGTTTTTTGTACTTACATTGTATAGTATTCATTGAAAAATTCAATAGGGTGCCTGCTAAAGTTATATTGCGATTTTAAAGCGTTTACAATATAATGTGATGTATGATAGGATATAAAGGCATGCTTTATTAGACAATTTGAGGAGTGACAAACATGGATTTTATCAAGAAACTTCTTTCATCCATTGCCGGATTTCTTATGAAAGTCGGCAAATTTCTCGATTTCAGAGACAAGGACGACGTCACTGAAGCCGCAGAAAGGGGTGAAACACCGAAGGTTGATAAATCAAAAGCCAAAAAACGTGGATTCCAAAGCCTTTTCATGGGATTTGGTCAAATACGGAACGGACAGTGGTACAAAGGGTATCCGCTCATGTTCGTGTTCTTTGCCTTTCTCATTGCTGAAATAGCCACTTCCACCTATATCTACGCGCCTGCAGAAATCGCCAATCATCCGGCTGAAGATACACTCTACTTCTTCCGTGATTACGGCGGCATTTTCACCCGCGGTGTATGGGGCTTCTTCACGCTTGGGGCCGTAACGACCTATTCTGTCTACCGTGGTCAGGATATCCGGGCTCGCGGCGGCATCTATGACTGGGCCGCAGGCGACAACTCGCGCGCATTGTTAGGACAAGGAATCATCGTTCTGGTATTGCTTGCGTTCCTCGCCGGACTATGGTACTTCAGCGTCAAAGACGCTTATCGGACAAGGCTCAAAATCGAAGCCGGCATTGCCGTCGAACGCTTCAAAGACTGGATACAGCGCGTCTGGGATGAGTTTTTCGCATACATCATCATCATTCCGGCGGTAGCACTGATCACCTTGTTCACATTGATTCCGTTCATCTTCTCTTTTCTGGTCGCCTTCACCAATTATACCGGCCGGATCACACTCGGTACACAGTTGATCCAATGGCACGGCTTTACCACGTTCGCGAATGTCTTCGGCGGCATGGAAGGCTGGGGCACATTCTTCCGAAGGGTTTTCCTATGGACCGTGTTCTATGCCATCATGAGTTCCTTCACCGTTTATGTGCTCGGTTTCATCCAAGCGATGGTCATCGAAAGCAAGTACGTCATCGGCAAAAAGGTCTGGCGACTCATCATGATTCTCCCCTGGGCCGTTCCGGGACTCATCTCATTGATGATTTTCAACAACGTTTTCGCCGATTCCCAGGGACTCATGAACCAGGTGCTTGCGGACCTTGACATCACACAGGATGTCAAATATATTCTCCAGCGCATCGGACTTGTCGGTCAACAGGCGGCGCTTCCACGAGAAGATTTGACCGGGAATATTCTTTGGTTCTCGCATTCGGGCAACGCTTATCTCGCCAGAGCCATTATCATCATGGTCAACCTCTGGATGGGGGCACCCTATTTCATGCTTCTGATTACCGGGGTGCTTGGGACCATTCCTTTCTCACTTTATGAAGCGGCCGATATCGACGGCGCCTCATCATTCCAGAAATTCCGTTTCGTCACCTTCCCCTGGGTCGTCCGAGCCACAGCGCCCGTCATCATCACAACTTTCACATTCAATTTCAACAACTTCGGGGCGATATACTTCCTCACAGGCGGCGGTCCCGGCTATCCCCGGGCTGAAATACCGCAGACTTTGCGGGGCATCGCACCCGGGCAGACAGACATTCTGATCTCCTGGATCTATAAGCTATCGTTCCAATCCACCGTCAACCACTACAACCTCGCGGCGGTCTACTCGATCCTCATCTTCCTCTTGATCGGTACCTTCGCCGTTTGGAATCTCGCTAGACTCAAATCATTCTGGGAGGAGGATTAATCATGAGCCAAGAAATTCAAGAGCCTAAACCAACGGCAGCCCAACAATTTGAAGACAAGTTTTTCAGACCGTTCCGTATCGTCATCAGCTCGATATTGAAGTATGCCTGGCTGATCCTTTGGGTCATGATTTCGCTGGCCCCCATCACATGGATGGTCTCGGCCGCGTTCTCACCCGTCCGAAGACTCAACCGGGTCTCGGTCATTCCCAATCCTTTCGAATGGTCGCTGGTCAACTACCGTGAAATTTTCACGTATCGCTCATCGACCGGGCAGATGTTCCCAGACTACGTCGAAGCGTTCATGCGGACGCTCTTCATCGCCGGGTTCTCGACCATCCTTACCGTCATCCTTTCTTCTCTCGTAGGATTCGCGTTCACGCGTTACCGCTTTGCAGGCAAGAAGAAAGTGCTCCTGACCATGATGGTCCTTCAGATGTTCCCTTCATTCATGGGTATGATCGCGCTTTTCCTTCTCTTCCAACAGTTCGGATGGTTGAACAGTCCCTCAAGAATGGCGCTCATCTACGTTGCCGGAGCGATTCCTTACAACACATTCATCGTCCGCGGATTCATGCGCAACATTCCCAAGACGCTTGATGAGGCGGCCGCCATTGACGGCGCGACCAACCTCCAGGTCATGCTCAAAATCATCGTACCTCTCGCGACCCCGATCATGGGATTCGTGGCGGTTACTGCCTTCATGGCGCCATGGATGGACTATATCCTGCCATCCATCCTGATGCCGCAAAACGAAGTCGTCGCCCAGTGGCTATTCAACATCAACGACCCTGAAAGTCAGCCGCACGAACCGATGCAGTTCATGGCCGGTGCACTATTCCTAGCCGTGCCGATCATGCTCGTTCAGATCTACATGCAGCGCTATGTTGTCTACGGCTTGACGCAGGGTGCCGAAAAAGGATAAGACTCAAAAAAGTGCGGTGTTTCCTTGCCGCACTTTTTAAAAGACAGGTGAAACCATGAAACAGAAACTTGAAACATTCGTCAAAATGCTATACTCGAACAACGCGATCTTAAAGGCGAGAAAAGCGTCCTATCTGCTCACCTTTTTGATGTTTGTCATCAATATCGGACTGATCAGCGTCCCCAACTATGCCGGCATTTATCAGGGCGTCGAGCAAACTGACAATATCCACAACATCAACGAGGCGTTCATAGAACTTTATGAGGATGAACTGTCCTGCAGAATCGATGACGACGCGTTGATGACGTGCGATGAAGAAGGACCGATCGAATACGGCGATTATGTCTTCCGGTTTGTCGAGGAACTCGACGCCGACCAGATCGACGAGGATGACATTGCGCGCTCATCCATCCTTTTCAGCCCCTGGGAAGCGGCCGTTGTCTACGTTGAAGACGCGGGCACCGCAGATGAACGGATTTTCTTGGTCTCGGGAACCTATCATTTGTTCAGGGATTTCGATTTCTCCGAAGTCCGATCGAACGCTCAGGACTCGGATGATCCGGACGCATACTACGAACGGACCACGGACATGTTTCTTGAAAGTCTCTATTATTCAGGATTCGGAGACAGTGTCCTTATCGTCTATACCACTCAGTTCGCACAAATGCTGATCTATACGTTCTTCGTCTCACTGATGCTGCTTGTGCTCAACTACCGGGCCAAATTCAAGAAGCTCACATATCCGGCGAGTCTCAAAATTACCGTCTTTTCAGCGACCGGACCGGCATTGCTTACAGCCGCTCTCGGGTTATACATTACCGCATGGGCCAGCATGTTGTTCATCGTACTTTATCTTGTAAGGGTTATTCTGATCTACTACAGAGTCAACCGCGTGGAAGAAACACTGACCTGATGAAAAATGCATTTGGAAGGGTTTTCATACCTTTTGAGCCCTTTAAAAAACCCTAGAAAACGTTTACACACTAATAGGGTTGTAAGCACTTTCAATTTTGTGATATCATTATAATAGGTTTAAATATAATTTATAAAAATATAGGAGGCATTATGAAAAAGCTAGCATTATTTTTAACAGCTTTCGCATTAGTATTCGGTCTCGCAGCTTGTGCTGACCGTGGTGACGAACGTCAGTACGGTGATGACTGTGAAGAACCGGATGGTGAAACCCCTTGCTGGAGCAACGAACTCCAGGACTTCATCTGGGAAGATGGCGCTGAGATCACTATCGGTGTCGATAGCGACTCAATGGGCGCTGCACTGGTTGAACAATGGGACAGAGACTTCCCTGAAATGGAAGGACAATTGACCTTTACCAACTATGGTTCACAAAACACTGAAACCAGCGGTATGCAAGGACTTGAGCTCGCTCAGGACGAAGCCCCTGACTTAGCGCTTGTCATTGACAACGAACTGATCGGCCGTGAAGGTGCCGTACTTCCACTTCATGAGTACTTCATCGATATCGGTGAGGAAAACACGCATCCCGATGCATTCGAACAAGTCAACATTCTTGACTATTTCTTGCTACCGGCGTTCTATGACGGCATGGTCTTCTCTTGGAACCGTACAATGCTTGAAGAGTGGGACGTCGACCTGACAGATTCCAACGGCGACAACCTGCCTGATGCATTTGACTCTTGGGAAAAAATCTTTGCTATGGCCGATGAGTACGGTGTAGCGGTAGACGACCGTCCCGAGTTCCGTGATGAGCCGATTCTTGAATTCTTCCCTGTTTCTCTCGATGAACCATGGAGTGCCTATTCTTCACTTACTGCAGACGGATGGCAACTCTTCGGTGGCGGAAACTTTGACGATCCTGAATTCGCTGATGAGTCATTCCTTGCCGGACTTGAATTCATTGAAGCTTTCAGCCAAACCAACATGAGTATTGATGAAACCGGATCAATCCGTGCGGCGGATGCAATGGCCTGGAGATGGGATGACTATCTCGAAGGCGACTATCCATTCTCATTGGTTGGTACCTGGATGGACGTTGAAGGGGCAATGGAAGATAACGACCTCGAGTTCGAATTCTCCGTTATGCCTACATACAACGATACTCAACTTCGTCCACTGATGAAAACCAAAGGCTTTGTCATCAACGGATACACACCATATCCTTCAGCGGCGTCTCACGTACTCAAATGGCTCTATACTAACGAGACCATGGGTACCATGATCAACAACTCCGCTTACCTCCCTGCCCTCCAGGAAGATTCAGACTTCTTCCCTGAGATGGATGCAGAGTTCAAGCAAGATTTCGCCGTTGCGATGCAACATAACCAATTCGAAGTTGCCGCAACCCTTCCTGAGAACCCTTCTGTTCGTGCAATGGATGTTTATTACAACATCGACCTGAACGAAGTTCTCAAAGACCTCTGGGACGGCAACATAACCCCTGAGGATGCACAAGCTGATATTGTTGAAGCAGCCGATTACTGGATTGAAAACAACAATACTCTCGACTAAAAATCTTTAAAAAGGCTCGCAAGAGCCTTTTTTCTTGGAGCGATAACTATGAAAAAAAGTATCCTTATCATTCTTCTTTTCCTTTTCACTTTCACCTTGGCCGCCTGCCAGGAGACGGAAGCCCCCAATGACAATGACGACAATGGCGATAACGACATTGTAAACGGGAACGACGATGAATGGAAAGTGCAATACGACATTGTCGAAAGTTCCAACAAGTTCTATGAGAACGTCGATACATGCTATCAGATCTTCCCTATTTCCTACGCCGATTCAACGGGCGATGGGAAAGGGGACTTCATGGGCATTGTCGAGAACGTCGAATATCTCTCTGAGACACTCGGCATCGACTGCATCTGGCTCAACCCGTTCAATCCTTCCACCACCTATCATAAATACGATGTGACGGACTATTACGGCATTGACAGCGACTTTGGCTCCATGGAGGATTTTGATGTCTTCATCGAAACCATGCATGACCATGACATTCTTGTGCTTATGGATCTCGTCATCAACCACTCCTCTTTCGACAATCCCTGGTTCATCAATTCCAGACGGGGCGAAGACGCCTCCAAACGCGATTGGTATACCTGGAACGACCTGGATGACCGCGACGCCTTCCCGAGCACCGAAGGATGGCACGCCTACGGCGGTTCATATTATTACGGATCGTTCTGGGACCGTATGCCGGAATTCAACTACGACAATCCCGAGGTTCGCGAGGAAATGCATAACATCGCCGAGTTCTGGCTTGAAAAAGGCATTGACGGATTCAGAATCGATGCGGCCAGACACATCTACGACCAGAACCAATACCCTCGCGGCACGAACATCCGCCGTGAAAGCATTGATTGGTTCCGTGAGTTCAACCACTATGTGAAACAGGTCAATCCGGACGCCTTCGTCGTCGGTGAAGTCTGGACAAGCGACGCGCAATATGTCGCAGGCTTCTATGAGGGCATGGATTCGAACTTCAACTTCCGTTTTTCCGAAGACATTATTACAACCCTTCAGGACGGCCGGGACCGTGGAATCATCGAGAACCTGCTTGATTCACGGTCCAGATACAGCGAATCGCGCGATGATTTCATCGATTCTGTGTTCATCACCAACCACGACCAGGACCGCATCATGAGCGAACTCTCCGGCGATGTGGACAAAGCCAGACAAGCGGCGCACATCCTTCTTACGATGCCTAGTATCGCATGGATCTATTACGGTGAGGAAATTGGCATGACCGGTGAAAAACCCGACCCTTCCATCAGGCAACCCTTCATTTGGGATAATGACGGAACATACAGCCCAGAAGGTGTTCAAAGCGGTTGGGATGCCATTCACGAATGGGATGAACATAACCTCGAACTCGATGGCGTCGCCGAACAGCTTGACGACGAAGACTCACTGTTGAACAGCTACATTGAACTGATTCAACTGAGACGCGAGCATGCACCGCTCGGCGCCAGAGCCTCACTTGAAACCGTAGATGATAGCGACAACCGTCTGCTCAGTTACTTAAGAAGCGATGGAGAAAGCACCTACTTGATCATCCACAACCTTTCAAGACTGGACCGCTCATTCGATTACGACTTCACTTATGAGCTTATTCATGCTTCGCATCCGCTTATTACGGATGACAACGGGGAAATCACGCTCGAGCCACTGTCGACCATCATCCTGGATGTCTCCGACAGTGATCAGATCACCATCAATCCTTAGACCGCACAAAATTCGGAACACAAAAAAAGATCTCAACCTGATAACAACGGTTGAGATCTTTTTATTTCGTTATGGATGGTTGATGCGATTAGAAGAATCGCTTATAGATAACCAGTCCGCCGGCCACGACCACAAGTGTCGTACCAACAGAAATGAGGATGATCGGGATGGTTCCAAGTCCGTCATCGATCGGTGTCGTATCGTCATCAAGCGGTTGTGTCGAATACATGATGAACGAATCGTTTGCAGAAAGTGTGATGGTCTCTCCACCCGATTGAGTAAACAGGGTGTCAAGTCCGCCATCGATGCGCTCACCGATTTCATCGGTGGTCGCCACGACATTCCATTCGCCTGCCGGTAGATCGAAGTCCCGTGACTGGTCACCGGCGTTATGAATCATGAGAATGGTACGCCATTCATCGTTCGGGTCTTCAAGCGCATAAGCGATCAAACCGGTCTCCGGTGACATGACAGTCATCGCATCCGTGATCGCGCCGCTAGTGCTTAGTCTGAAGACATCCTTGGATTGTCTGAGGTGGATCAGCGAGCGATGGTATTCGTACGTGTCGTTATAATCCACTTTCCAGTTCCAGTCGATCTGGTTGACTTCATCGGGGGAACGATAGGAGTTGTGGTCGAAAAGCTCCTGCGGATCGCATGTGACTTCGCCGCTATCGGGCATGACGCATGGTTTCGTACGCATCATCTCGATGCCCGCGTGCAAGAAAGGGATGCCTTGCGAGGTCAGAATGATGTTGTTCGCTTGGCGCTGCATGCGGGTGATGACATCGAAGTCTTCAAAGGTCGAGAGGACCAGTTTGTCATGGAGTGTGTTGTTGTCGTGTGAAGCGACATAGTTCACGGTCTGTTCAGGACTTTGCGCGATTGCATCTGAAGGCAGTGCACCGGCTGAGACACCGGATTGGTTGGTTCCGCCCGTAGTTCCAAACAGTACGGATACATTCGAGAAGTTGTCGCCTTGAACGAAGCCGCCTTCTGAACTTTCAAAGACGCTTCCTTTGATGCCGTCACGGGTGATGTCGTTGAATACGCCGATGCGACCCATTTGATCAAGGTTGTGTTTTGTCGCTCTGTCTTCATGAGGCAGTGGCGATTCGCCGCCGGTCCATGGCTCACCGTAAAGAATGATGGTATCATCGATTTCGTGAACCGCCTCGCGTATCTGGACCATGGTCTCGACATCATGAAGTTCCATAAGGTCGAAACGGAATCCGTCGACGTTATATTCTTCTACCCAGAAAAGGATGGAATCCACCATGAACTTGCGGAACATCGCACGTTCGGAAGCTGTCTCGTTTCCGGTGCCGCTTCCGTTGGAGAAGCCGCCTTCATCCGTCATGCGGTGATAATAGCCCGGAAGAATCTTGTGCCATTTCGAGTCCGCGGAGAATGCCGTGTGGTTGTAAACAACGTCGAGCACAACACGAATGTCTTCTTCGTGGAAACCTTGGACCATTTGTTTGAATTCGTTGATGCGTACTTCACCGTTGTAAGGATCGGTGGAATAGCTTCCTTCGAGTGTGTTGAAGTTTCTTGTCATGTAACCCCAGTTGAAAATGCCATCATGGATGCCGTGGTAATCCTCATCCTTGAGACGTGTCTCGTCAATGATTCCGTTGTCGTGAACCGGAAGCAGATGGACATGGGTGATGCCAAGTTCCTTGAGATGGTCAAAACCTGTCGTCACACCGTTGTATGTCGTGCCTTCTTCAATCAGACCGAGGAATTTTCCGCGGTGGTCTTCCGTACCTTCCCAGGATTCATGGCTGGTAAGGTCACGGACATGAAGTTCATAGATAATGGCATCCGTATAACTGTTCATCGTGTTCGGACGAGAACCGTATTCCCAGCCTTCAGGATTGGTTCTCGAGAAGTCGACCACCATGCCGCGTTGGCCGTTCACACCGGTCGTAAATGCATATGGATCGACCACTTCGTGCACCTGTTCGCCGTTATCAACGGTGAATGTATAGTAGGTACCATGCAGATCGCCTGAGACCGTGGTGGACCATACGCCTTTATCGAGACTGTCCATCTCAATGGTTTCAAAAGGCTCATCCACGCCGGCATTGCCGTCATAGTCTTCCTGTGAGGCGGTATGACCGTACTCATAGAGATTCAAGGTAACGCCTTCACTGATCGGCGCCCACAGTTTGAACTCGGTTTCATCATTGGAATAAAGCGCCCCAAGATCACCATCGTACGCATAGGCTTCGTTAAAAGCGTCAGAGGAATAAAAGCCATCAAACCCGATGCGTGAATCCGCAGGCTCATCATCACCGAAATCAACAATCATGCGGTAGGTTTTCGTCAAATCGATGTCTTCATCGATGGTCAGAGTCCCACGTGAGCCTTCAATGTTGAATGTGTCAATGCCGATCGGGTCACCGTCTTTTGTGATGGTCACATCTTCCTGCGCGACCCCGGTTGTGAAATTGAAAGAGATCTCACGGGTGTCTTCGAATGTCGCTTGAAGGATCTGATGTGAAATATCCGCCTCTTCTTCGGAATAGTAGATGTTCTGGTCGTTTTGGACCAGGAACACTTCTACGACGCCGTTCGGATCGGGATTCGTCATATCGATGAAGCGGTCCATGTCGACATCCTTGTTCCAATCGTCGTCACGGACAATGACGCCTACCTCAGTAGCGCCGTCAAGATTGGTTTCACTCAGGTCAACCGTAAGACGTTGACCGAGGTCACCCTCCTCTTCCCAAAAATAACGCTCTCCAGCACCGCTGTCCGGTGCCTCAGGCCAAAGCCATACCGAATCGAACTGGGAGTAATCGTCGTCAAAACGAAAGTAATTGACAACGAGTGTTGTTGCTTCGCTGGCGTGCAAGCTTACATTGGTTGAAATGAAAAGCGCACCCAGTAATAAAAATGATAACAATGCTTTTTTAATCATTATAAATACCCTCCAATAATAATTTACATGAAGTATTATAACATAAAATGAAAGCACTTGTTTTTTAAAATGTCATTTTTCAACTAAGTTGCAGTAAAAAGGGAAAGAAAGCGTTTTCTTTAATTGTTTTCTTTAATGTAAATACGTGCTTCGTATGGTTTGAATTCAGAACGTTTTGCATCCGTTTTCATGTTGCTGAGATAAAGCGAATATGCACGTAGGTCCACCGGGATGTCCATGGTTAATGGCGTTCCTTTGAAGTTGGCAAGCACAACAAATTCGTGGGTGTTGGTCGTGATTTTGTAGTTGAAAGTCTGTGGATCGTTCAGATCATAAAACTCGGCGTGACCATGAGCGATGTTCGCTTCGCGTCTCAGTCTAAGAATTCGCTTATACTGATTGAGGATGGATTCACTGTCGGATTGTTGGCGCTCGACGTTGATTGAATCCTTGTTGCCAACAACATCAATCCAGGGATGAACATCCGAAAATCCCGCATATTTATCACTGTTCCATTGCATCGGTGTTCTCGCATTGTCCCGGGCACGGTCTCTTAAGGCTTGCATTGCCGTCTCATGGGACGCGCCATTGCTGATGAAGTTGTCGTATTCCGTGAATACCTCAACGTCCCTGAAGTCTTCGAGATTTTCATAATCGACGTTGGTCATGCCGATTTCCTCGCCGTAATATACTATAGGGGTTCCCGGAAGCATGTACAGAGTATAAAGCAGCATTTTCGCACTCTCTTCATGAAACGCACCGTCATCGCCGTAATGCGAGACGATTCTGGGTTGGTCGTGGTTGTGCCAATAGATCGTGTTCCAGCCATTATCCTTGAAGACATCGAGCCAATGGGCGAAGCTTTTTTTGATTCTGGTGACGTCAACCGTTCCCTTGGCCCATTTGCCGGGGGTGAGCGTGTTGGTATCGTCGGTATCGACCCAACAATGCTCGAACTGGATGAGCATGTCGAACTCCGTCGTGTCGAACCCGGCATACTGAAGCGCTTCTTCTCGTGAAGCGCCGCCGGCCTCGCCGATCACGAGCAGGTCGTGGGGTCGGAACAGTTCCCTTCCGAGCTCTTCGAGGTATTCGTGGTGCTTGGGCAGGGAAGAGAAGTTTTCGTATCCGGGGTGTCCGTCGGGGAAGTCCCAGTTTTTCTCAAGGTGATTGGACGCATCGACTCTGAATCCGTCCACACCGAGGTCGATCCACCACTGGATCATCGCTTTGAGCTCTTTGCGCATGGTTTCGTTGCGCCAGTTCAGATCCGGCATCTTCTTGCTGAAAATGTGAAGGTAGTATTCATCGGTCGCTTCGTTATATTCCCACACGGGGCCGCCAAACCAGCTTTTCCAGCGGGTCGGGCGCATTCTTCTTCCTTTTTTGTCGTACTTGGGTGGCTGCCAGATATAAAAATCATGATATTTTTCATGCTCGGGATGGTTCGGGTCCTTGGCCGCTTCAAACCACGGATGTTCGTCCGACGTATGGTTGAGGACCAGGTCCGTGATGATCTTCATGTCACGGCGGTGCGCTTCGGCGAGGAGATTCTTGAAATCCTCGATGGTGCCGTAATCCGGGCTCACTTTGTAAAAATCACGTACGTCATAGCCGTTATCGTCCATCGGTGAATCATAGTGCGGCGATATCCACAATGTGTCCACACCGAGGTCACGCAGGTAATCCAGCCTTTCGATGACGCCGTTGATGTCTCCGATTCCGTCGTTGTTGGAATCATTGAAACTTCTCAGGTACACTTGATAGATGATGGTGTCTTGCCACCAGAATTTGCTCATGGTGTCACGCTCCTTGTAGATTTGAGATTTGTATGATTGTGTTACTTTTTGTTGAAACTGTTCCAAAAATTGTCCAGGTAGCCCTGGATGTAATCGTCTTCCTCGAGATATTCCGCATGGGACCAATGCGAAGGGAAGAGTTCAGTATACACCTGTCGGCGATAGCGTTCGTCGAATAATATCGCGACGCCTTTGTCATCCATGGTACGGATGACCCGTCCGACTGCCTGGATCACCTTGTTCATGCCGGGATAGGTGTACGCGTAGTGAAACCCGTCGTAGCCCTGTTCGTAAAAATAGTCTTTTCTGATCTCATTCATGCGGTTGAAGGCCGGAAGGGCGACACCCACGACCATGACACCGTGCAAAAGGTCCCCGATATAGTCCACCCCTTCGGAGAAGGAACCGCCGAGCACCGAAAACATCACTTTTGATTCACTGTCGGTTGAGGTGAATTGTTCAAGCAACGATTCGCGTTCGCCATGACTCATGCGAGGGGTTTGCACGAGCGTATTATAACTGACACGGTCAAACTTCTCAAGCACCATTTCCATATAGCGATACGAGGGGAAAAAGACGATATAATTTCCTGTCTTGCTTTCGAGCATCGCATAAATGGTGTCGATGATCCGGCCTACGCTTTGAGGGCGGTCATGGTATTTCGTGGACGTTGAGACATCAATGAAGAGCCCGAGACGCTTAGGATCAAACGGAGTCGGCACCTCAAAGAATCGGCCTTGTCTTTGAGTGATCAACGATGAGTAATATTTCACCGGATTCAACGTGGCCGAAAAGAACACTGTCCCCGATGCACGGGTTTTTACGATGTCTTTGAGCGCTTCTGAAGCATCAAGACAGACGATGTTAAAACGCACATCATCCTGATCGCTTTCAATAACGTAACGGTAAGCGGATGAGTAATACTCACTGATCCTCACAAACTGCATCAACGTAAAGTAGTGCTCGAGGACTGCTTTTCGGTTCGGATGCTTCTTATGTTCGCTCAGAAAGGATTCAAGCTTGCTTGCCAGATACTGAACACCTTTCATGAAGGTTTCGTCCAGTGCGGTATCCACATGGAGTCCGCTTTTTTTTACGTCGGTGGTTCGTATGCTTTCATCCATCAGGTTGAGAAGCATCTCCACCGGACGCTTGAGATGAGACGGTTTCATCGTGGAGACGGTTTCTTTAAGCGATTTCATGTCTGTATGCGACAACATTGAAGAATACATGCTGAGTGAACGGTCCACAAGGTTATGCGATTCATCGACCAGCAGCTTGGGAACGTATTGACTTTCTTCGAAAAAACGGATCAATCGGATCCTCGGGTCGAACGCATAATTGAAATCACAGATGATGATGTCCGCGTAGTTGGCAATTTCGAGCGCGAACTCATGCGGACAGATGTTATGGTAGGTCGCGTAATCCTTGATCAGTTTCATATCATAGACGTCGTCATGTACGAAGATGTCTTTGAGCGCTTCGCTTAACCGGTTGTAAAACCCTTTTGCGAACGGACAGATTTCCGGGTCGCAGTCCACTTCGTCCTGAAGGCACATGTTGTCTTTGGAGTTCAGCGTGATCGCTTTGACCTTCAGGCCTTTTTCCTTGAGGGCGCGGACCGTGTCGACCGCGATGTGCTTGCCGGCATTCTTCGCGGTAAGGTAGAATATCTTCTCTTTTGAGTTTTTGATGGTCTTGAGCGCGGAAAACAAGGCACCGACCGTCTTGCCGATGCCGGTAGGCGCCGTGGCATAGAGGATATCCTCTTTGATAAGGGTCTGATAGATCGCCGCCATGAACGGTCTTTGCCCTTCACGGAAGTCTTCATGCGGAAAGACCAGGCCTTCTATGGAGCGTTCCTTGTTGTAAAGATGATTGCGATAGGTATCCAGCCAGTCCATGTAATCATGCATGGTCTGATTGAACGTTTTTTCCATTTGCTTGAAGCTGACGCGGGTCTCAAGCGGTTTTTCACGTTCGTCTTTGGAATGGATATATAAGAGACGCAACTCGACACTCGAAAGGTTATGGTCCGCCATGTACATATAGGCATACATTTTAAGTTGGTTTATGTGCGCAGGGTATGTGCGTTCATTCACAAGATCGAGATCCGTTTCCGTGCTTTTGATCTCTTCAAGAATGATGGTGCCGTCGGTATTTTTGAAAACGCCGTCGATGCGTCCACTGATGTGCAGCTTGGCATCGCCATATTGAAAAAACGTCTCCACATAGACTTCTTTCTTTGCGGAGGCGTCGTAAGTGTTTTGTCGTTTCACATGCAGTTTCTGACCTTCCAGCTGGCGTTGGCGTACGTTGGACTGGTTCGTCAGATCGCCGCTGGCATGAAGAAACTCAACTATTTCTTTGACACTGAGCTTTTCTGTTGTCATGGAATCACCTATCTTATTATACCAAAAATGAGGGTTCATATGGGAAATCCAGTGGTATTTTATTGCATTTTGCACAAAGAATGGCTTAAAAAGACAATCAAGCTTTGCAATTTGACTGTCTATGTTTTATAATATCCTTAAATAGAGACGAGGAGCGTGTTTTTTATGAAAAAATTAAACTTGATCATACTAGGTTTGTTCGCAATATTCACATTGAGCGCTTGTGGTGAAGACGAAGGACCAGAGCCGGGTGAAGTGGCCGCAGACTACATGGGAGAAGCCGCAGTGAGAGTTGCCAGCGATCTTGAACCCGAACTTGACGACATCGAATTCACACTAGCGGAATATGAGTCGGTGTTCTTCCGACTTGAGACGGAATTTGAAGATTCTGTCGATGAGCGGGTAGCATACTTCATCCATTACCAGGCGGACGATCTCGTAGGATACGCCGTGGTCATGTTCTCATTCACATATGACCCTGAAGAATTAGATCCCGAACCGGATCCCGATGCATGGGAAATTGACATTTATACCGACGTAGAGGAATTTGAAACCGCAACGGATGAGGCCATCGATACTTTGAATACTTTTGAGGAACAATCGCAAAACCTTGTCGACGCTTTGGAAGCCGAAGATGAAGACATCAGTTACGAACTTCTCAGAATCACCGGAGATTTTGACACATCGCAAATTGAAGACTTCATTGAACTTTATTTGGATCCCGACAACGGTGACGCAGAATAACGATTACAATCTTTCAGTCATTTAAACCCGCTTTCAAAAGCGGGTTTTTTCTTTTTCATTGCTTTTTATTGAAAAAAGCACCGCCTGAGTGCGGTGCTTCGATATCATATGAACGCAAGAATAACAATAGAAGTGATAACGAATACAATGCCAATAAACAGAAATGCCAAGTTATACGGTGTGTTTCGCTGTTGCTTCTCATCTTTCTCCTGAACATAATCAAAATACGTGTGACTTTCCATGTCGAAACTTTGGGATTCTTTAATCTTTCTCGCGTCACGCAGTCGTTTGACACTGTAGGAAAGCGGTCTGAAGATGGTGGTCGCACGGCTCAGTGCGACTATGCTGAAAAGGGTTGCGATGGCCCCCACTACAAACAGAGCGTCCGATAAAATAGAAAGGGAGATGGTGACTCCGTGCCTCCATAGAATGAAGGCAAACACGAAGAACACCATCGTCCCGATTGCTGTCAAAATCGCCTTGAGCATTATTTGAGTACTTTTTTATATTCAGCGAGCTCGGCGCTGTTCGCAAGTATGAGGTGTCCAGGCTTGATTTCCACAAGTTCAGGTGCCTCTTTTGAATAATCGTGCGTAGACGGGTCATATGCGAACCGCTTACGCTTCTTCTCATAGTTCGGATCCGGAAGCGGAACCGCACTGAGCAAGGAACGTGTGTAGGGGTGCAGCGGGTTTTTGAACAACTCATCTTTTGGTGCGAGTTCAACCAGTTTACCGAAGTACATGACTCCGATCCGGTCGGAGAAATACTTGATGACGGAAAGGTCATGGGCGATGAACATGATGGTCAGACCGAGTTCCTGACGCAGTTCGTTAAGCAGATTGATAACCTGCGCCTGGATGGAAACATCCAAGGCACTGATCGGCTCATCGGCAATGATGAACTCGGGTGCGACGACGAGTGCGCGAGCAAGCCCGATACGCTGACGTTGTCCACCGGAGAACTCATGAGGATAACGCCCGGCGTGCTCAGGAAGCAGACCGACGGTCTCAAGGACATCATTCACCTTTTTGGTGATGGTCTTAGCATCCTTTTCGCCGGCGATGCGGAGGCCTTCCGCGATGATCTCACGAACCGTCATACGCGGGTTGAGGCTGGCGATGGGGTCCTGGAAGATCATCTGCATGCGTTTCATGGTCTTCATGTTCGGGTCCGCGGTGATTTGCTGACGACGGCGGATTTCTTTTCTGAGTTCAGTGATCTGGGTGTCTTTTTTCTCTTTTATTTCCTTGACTTTTTCATCGTATTCCTGTTTCAGCTTGTCTTTGTCCTTGTCTTCAGAGGACTCAAGCTCGTCTTTGAGGTCAGAAATCATATCCCGTGCATCGTGACGGGTTTGGCGAATCATCTCTTTCAAGGATTCATACCCGGCGGAAATCGTTTCACCCATGAACTCGACGATGCCGTCTGTAGGTTCATAGAGTTTGATGATGGTGCGCCCGGTCGTGGTCTTTCCACAACCGGACTCACCGACCAGGCCGAATACTTCGCCTTTATAGATGTCGATTGATACGTCATCCACAGCTTTGACTACGAGTTTGTTTTTTCCAAAACCCGATTTGAAATGCTGTTTGAGGTTTTTCACTCTTAGAATCGGTTCGTTGGTTGTACTCATGATTCATCCTCCTTACCTTCAGGAGACTCTGCCATGTGTTGGATTCTTCGTTGAACCGCTTCGGGCAATTCGACTTCCGGTGCATCTTTATGCAGCAACCATGTGGCCGCATAGTGTGTGTCGCTCACTTTGAAATATGGTGGTTCTTTTTCGAAGTCGATTTTCATTGCATAGGCGTTACGGTCAGCGAAAGCGTCTCCCTTAGGTGGGAAGAGCATGTTCGGCGGTGTGCCGGGAATGGCTTGGAGTCTCTCTTCAGTATTCAAGTCAGGCATTGAGGATAGAAGTGCCCAGGTGTAGGGATGTTTCGGGTTGTAGAAAATTTCGTCTACACCACCGATTTCGACTATCTTGCCTGCATACATTACCGCGACTCTGTCTGCCATGTTGGCCACAACGCCGAGGTCATGGGTGATGAAGATGACAGAGAGGTTCCGGTCCACTTTCAGCGTCTTGATCAATTCAAGAATCTGAGCCTGAATGGTCACGTCGAGCGCGGTCGTGGGCTCATCACAGATGAGAACGTCAGGATCCGCGGTTAATGCGACCGCAATGACGATTCTTTGGCGCATACCGCCTGAGAATTGGAACGGATACTGGCGGAAACGCTTGTCCGGTTCAGGAATACCGACGTCTTCCATGACTTTGATGGCACGTTCCTTCGCCTCTTTCTTGGTCACTTTGAAGATGCGTGCTTTTTCCTCTTTGAGATTCTCAAGTTGTTGCTTGTAGACTTTTCTCGGATGTTGGTGTTGCGCAAACTTGTCGGCGAATTCCTCTTTCGCCTTCAGTTTTTCGTTTTTGTAGCGATTTTTTTCTGCGCGTTTCTCTTTCGCCAGCTTTTCTTTTTGCGTTCCTTTTGTGGACTGGAAACGGCGCTCGATATCATCCATGTTTTGCTTATGCTCTTTGTCAATCCGGCTAAAGCGCTTCGCTTTTTCCTTTTTGAGCTGGTCGACCGCATTCTTATATTGCGGTGTTTCTTCAGCGATCTTGTCTTTCATGGATGCTTTGAGTGTTTCAATTTTTTTGTCGTACTCCTTGGCTTTTTGTTCGTAACGTTCTTTGATCTCCTGTTTGATTTCCGTCTTGCGTTTCGCTAGATTTTTTCTGGCTTCGGAAATCGCTTTTTTCTGTGCATCGAGATCTTTTTCAAACGCTTCTTTCAAGGAAGTGATTTTTTCGGTGTCGCCTTGTTCTTTTAATTCTTTCTTCTGCTCTTTAAACTCCTTGATCATGGATTTGCGTTTGACCTTGGCGTCATAGAGCGCGTTATAGTGTTCGCGAATGAGTGCTTTGAATTCCTTCTTGCGATGGTCTCCGTTGATGAGCATTCCCTCGGTGATTTGCTTACCGATCCGCATGATGGGGTTAAGTGATGACATCGGATCCTGGAAGATCATGCCGATTCTGTCACCACGGATATTGTGGAAAAGCTCTTCGTTGATTTTGGTCAGGTCCTGACCATCGTACCAGATTTCACCCTCATCAATGACGGCGTTTCCGGCCAGGATGCCCATGATGGCACGTGATGTAACGCTTTTACCGGAGCCTGACTCACCGACAATCGCAAGCGTTTCCTGTTCGAAAAGATCGAAACTGACGCCGCGCACGGCGCGAACCATGCCTTGGTTGGTCCAAAATGATATTCTCAAGTCGTTAACTTCAATTTTTTTCTTGGCTGGCATTATTCAGACCCCCTTAAGGTTGGATTGAACGCGTCTCTCAAGGCGTTACCGAACATGTTGAAAGTAATCATCAGAATCGAGATGATGAGAGCCGGTGCCAAGGTAAGATGCGGGTTGCTCAAGAGTTGTCGTTGACCATCACTGAGCAGCACACCGATGGACACACCGGAGAGCGTCACGCCGAAGAAGTTGAATGTCTGGCCATGACCAATACCGAAACCGAGGAATGAAATGGTCGATTCAGCAAAGATGACGACCGGAATCATAAGGATACTTGTCGTGGTAATAGTTCCGATTCCGTTGGGAAGAATGTGACGGAAGATGAGTCTCGAGTCTTTCGCGCCGAGTGTCCGTGAAGCGAGGACGTACTCACGACCTTTGTATCTGTAGAACTGTGTCCGCGTCGTCGATGATACGCTGACCCATCCTGAGAGTGTCAGAACGATGATCAGACTCCACAGGCTCGGACCAAGCCATGCCTGGGCGATGGCGAGTGTCAGAAGCCATGGAATACGGCTGATGACTTCGGTGAACCGTTCCATACCGATGTCGACCTTGCCGCCGTAGTAACCGGAAATCGAACCATAGACAATCCCTACCGAGATGTTGATGAAACCGACAATGACGCCGATAAGAAGCGAGGTGCGAAGTCCGAGCCAAGTAAGCGCGAACAGGTCGTGTCCGTCATTGGTTGTTCCGAAGAAGAAATACGGGATGTCGTCATACCCCATGTAGAGGGCATAATCAAGAACAAGTCCGTAGGTGTAGAACTCTTCTCCGTTGATGACCATCGATTCGCTTCGTGATGTGATTTCACGGACTGGACAGCCTTCAGCGAACTCGTGTCCGACGTAATCGTCACGAGAATCAGGCAACGTACAGTTATCATTTGTTTCAACCAGCGCATACAAATCTTCAGAGGAATACGCGCTCCGTGATTGCAATCCGAGCGCTCGCTCATACACGTTATAATCAAACGATGCGACCGTCTGGGTCGCGTTCGCGCGGCGATATCTGATTGCTGGTACTTCTACAACGTCATACCGGGCAAGACGATAGCCTGATGATTCATATACCGGATCCGTTTCACCTTCATGATATACGGACACACTGG